>JAZDGR010000001.1:0-5432 GCA_043806735.1 bacterium
CGATCTTCGAGATGAGATATTTATCGATGCGTAAAGGGGCTTGCCCTTTGTCTACCACGAAACGGAAATGTTCATAAAGTTCGCCCGATTCTTCCGTATGTTCAATGAGTTCATCCATGGTAAAAGGGCCCGGCAAAAACCCGCCTACCGGGTAATAACCAGTTTGGCGTTAGCAATGGGCTGGTCAGCGCTTCCGTAAAGAGTAACGAAATAAATCCCGGGAGGCAGTAGGGAAAGATCCGGTTGCCGGGTGTACGAATTTCCATATACCTTCTGGCCAAAGAGGTTATAGATGGTCAGGTATAGCTTGTCTGTTTCGTTGTACCCTGACGGAACATCGATAGTGACTCTGCCGGAAGAGACCGGATTTGGGTAGACTCTCAGGAGTCCGGGTCCGGTTTGTACTTCCGGGATTCCGAGGGGGATGGGTTTTCCTACGATCGGTCGGATCATGAGGGACCCGCTGAAAGAGCTATTGGTCCATACACCGGTAGCATTGTAAAAGATCTCTTCCTGGCTGTTATTGTAACGGTCAAATCCAAGGTTGAGATTGTCGTCGGTGGTTTGTCGCCAACCAACATAAAACGAACCTGAGATCCGCAGCGGAAAATCCAGGTGGTAAGTGACGAATTGGTTCAGACTGTCGGCAAACATAGGTAATTCCAGGTCCTGGTAAAGGGTATCGCCGGGTTTTCCGTTGTTGTCGTTCCACACGGTGAGGTAAAAATACTGCACGTTGTCTCCGCTCAGCGTCTGGTTAAAGTAAAACTGAACGGCCCGAAGCGTATCCGGACTCTTGTTCAGCTTAAACCGGTAAGCCAGCATCGATCCTGCCGGCGTCAGGCCATATCCGGCATCCGGGGACCCGTCGTCATAGGCATAGTAGTTATAAAATACCTGGTTGGCTTGCATCGTATCTCCCAGGTTTGACCCGTCCAACGCCGCCACCCTGTGGGTAAGAGTATACACTGCGCTGTCCTGTGTGCTGACCGGGAACAGGTATGAGACAGGGGGATGAGCAAAAGGAATATAAGTCACGTATCCTGTCGTGTAAAAGGGTTTGATAGTGTATTGACCGCCGTTGTACTCCTTTTGCCACGATCCGTTGGGCGTACTCATCAGGTAGTTGTAAGTCGAATTGTGGTTTTCAAGGTCCCTGTTGCTGATCAGGATATTGAGGGTGTCATCCATCTCGTTGGTGGGGTCATTGGAATACTGGGGATACGGCATCGAGGCATATCGTTTAAGCATGGAGGGAGGCCGTTCAATGAACGTGATCTCCGGGATGAGCGTATCTGTATAGGTGCGCCTGTAATTAAGGTAAACCTCGTCGATGTTCCATTGCGAACAGTTGCTTTGCCAGCTGGGTTCGGCAGAACTGGCCAGGCTAACCCAGTTATAAAACTGGAACCGGAATTTCTTCTTGAAAAACGACGTATCCGTAATCGGGATCATCACCTGGACAAAGTAGCGGTTGTGGTGAAGGTAAAAGGTGTCAAGCGACATCCCTTTGGTGCCCCACACCTGTTTCCAGGTATCAAAAAAATGGAATGTGTCGGTAGGTGTGATGCTGTCCCAGGCAGGTTTTACAAGGAATTGAAGTAACAAGGAATCGCCTGTATGAGGCGGTTTTCCCCGTCCCTGGGGCTGGTACCAGAAGCTCAGGTAAACCGAGTCGGCCGGTATTATGGCTTTTGGAACCGGAGAGAAGACGCTGTCAAGACGGATATACCGGGAGGTAAGAAGATCGGCCGGAAAGGTAGTGGGTCCCGGAACCGCCCAGGAATACATTTGTCCGGAGTCACTGATGGCATCCATGGTCGCAGCCCCGCGGTTCACGGGGAATACAGGGATATCGGTATTCACAAAGGCATATCGGTCAATCCATCGTTCAGGATCCGGGTAAACTGTCGGAACCCGGAAATCGTCAAAAAAAGGCAGGGCCATGGGAAGGGTATCCAATCCGTTCATCGACTCTTTCAGCCGGTTGAATTCCAGCGATTTTTTCTTTACCACCGGATTCACCTGCAACCCCACTAGCACCTCCTGCGAGAAGGATGAAATTCCAACTAAAACCAACAAAAGTGCAATAGAAATACGCATTACAAATTACGATTTACGATTTAAGATTTACGAATAATGAATCATTTGACGACTCGCCACTTACTATTCACTGTTCACTGTTCACTGTTCACTATTCACTAAAGCGCTATCCTCCTCCGATTGCGTCTAGTAAGTACCCCCGCCGGTCCCGATTACAAGGTCGATCTTGCATCCTTTGTAGATCCGGGTTCCTGGTTCAATCTGCTGATCTTCATATAGTTGCTGCTGAACAGCATCGGCATCAAAGGCAGGTGTATAAAAAAGGTTCCCCACCTTCAGTCCGAAACTCTCCAGCATGGAAGTTGCCTGCCGAAGCGTAAGGTATTTCAGGTCGGGCATCGAAACTTTATCCGGCGTAGCCGAAGAGATGGTCACATAGATCTGACGGTTCTCCTTGACACGCGTATCAAACCAGGGATCCTGGTAGAGGATGGTTCCGGGGAGCAATTCCGGATCAAACACCGAGTCCAGCACCGTAAACCGGAAATCCGCATAAAACGGATTTTGAATTACATCTTCAATCAGTTTTCCCCGCAGGTCGGGCACCGGAATGTATTTGTCATGTCCGGTGTACTTCGACAGGAAGATCAGCACTCCCCAGATGATCGCAGCGGTGAGTACGATGGCGATCAGGAGTTGCTTCAAGAAAACCCGGCTGAAAAGAAACCTGATGAAATCCATCCCGATATTTCCTATAAATAACCTGAAAAGACGCAATTTATTGTATTCCCAACAGGAAGACAAACATACGAAAAAATGCATTTTCAGCGAGGTCGTTTTTTTATGTTAATTTTGCCCGCATGGGAAACTCAAATAACAGGATCCGTGTTGCCATAGTTGCCGGAGGGGATTCAGGGGAGTATCAGATCTCGATGCGGAGCGGGGAGCAAGTGTTCGCCCAGATTGACAGAAGCCGTTTCACCCCGTATCTGATCGAGATCAGGGGAGGGGCATGGGTGTACCGGAAAGATGGGAAAGAGTTTCCGGTGGATAAGAATGATTTTTCGCTGGAGATCGACGGAAATCGCATCCGGTTTGACATAGTTTTCAATGCCATCCATGGAACTCCCGGAGAAAACGGGAAGTTGCAGGGCTATCTCGACATGCTGAAGATCCCCTATACATCCTGTGATGTCATGACCTCCTCACTCTCGTTCAACAAAGCTTTCTGCAAGAGTGTCGTGGCCCGGTCGGGTATTCTGACAGCCCGTTCGGTGCATTTATATAAAAGGCAGGGAGAGAAGGTCGAATGGATCCTGGATTCCATTGGAGTTCCATGCTTTGTCAAGCCCAACAATGGCGGATCGAGTGTTGGGATGGCGAAAGTAACTGTTGCTGATCAGTTTCCGGAAGCGCTGGAAAAGGCTTTCCGGGAAGATGACGAAGTGTTGGTGGAAGAGTTTATCGAGGGTCGTGAACTGACTTGTGGAGTTCTCCGCACCGAGGGTGAAGTCGTAGCCTTGCCGGTCTGCGAGATCGTGTCGAAGAAAGAATTTTTTGATTACGAAGCTAAGTACACCAAGGGCATGGCCGACGAACTTGTTCCGGCGCCTGTTTCTCCCGAAGTATCGGACGAGTGTCGTCGAATTTCCCGGCTTCTTTACGATCTTTTAAACTGCAAAGGAATCGTCAGGTTCGATTACATCTTCTCGAAGGATGCCTTTTATTTCCTGGAAGTCAACACTGTTCCCGGCCTCACCGAAGCCAGCATTGTCCCCAAGATGATCCGGGTGTATGGCTGGAGTTATACGGAGCTGGTGACGCGATTGATTGAAGAGGTTATACTTGCCCCTAAATTCCCTTTTGCCCCGCAATCCCCTGTTACCCCTAAATCCCCTGAAGGGGACTTACTCCCCCTTTAGAGGGGTGGGGGGCATGGGGAGCACACCACCAAGATGGAAAAACGAAAACTATTATTCGCGACGAATAACCCCCACAAACTCCGCGAGATCCGCGAGATTTCCGGAAATGAGTTTCAGGTTCTAAGCCTGAATGAGGTCGATCACGACGCCGACATTCCGGAAACAAGTAATACCCTCGAAGGAAATGCCCGACAGAAAGCGTGGTTCATTTATGATAAAACGGGGATCGACTGTTTTGCCGACGATACCGGATTGGAAATCGAAGCGCTGGACGGACGTCCGGGTGTCTATTCGGCCCGGCATGCTGGGGAAGGATGCTCGTTTGACGACAACATCGAAAAGGTACTGCATGAACTGGAAGGGATAGAAAACCGCAATGCCTGGTTCCGGTGTGTGGTGTGCCTGATCCTGGAAGGAAGAGAGTACCTGTTCGAAGGCCGGATCAACGGCAAAATCATCCGGGAACGGCAGGGAAGCGGGGGCTTCGGATACGATCCCGTATTTATCCCCGATGGATATCAGCAGACATTCGCCGCCATGCCGGCTCACCTGAAGAACGGCATCAGCCACCGGGGGATCGCGGTGTCGAAATTATTCCGTTTTCTGAAGAAGATGGAACGCGGATGACACGGATTTATACTGATTTTCACGGATAAATCCGTGTTATACGGAAACAAACATCCAAAAAATCGTAGGGGCGACCGGTCCGGTCGCCCCTACGAGACATTGTTTCAATGCACCATTACGGGAATAGAACCCCGGGATATTTTGTGATATCGAGGTACGGAATCGTACTGCCAAACTCGGCATTAATCGATTCAATAAAATAGTTGGCCGTTAACGCGTTTCCAAGCGGATTCAGATGAATTCCGTCGAGCGAGTAGACCCCTCCGGTCACATATTTTGTGTTCATTTTGATGCCGTCCCAAACAATCCCGTCCTTCAGTCCTTTATACTTAGTGTTCATATCAACCAGGGCCAGCCCATACAAACCTGCCATGTCGGAGATTTTCTGGTTGTAAGCCGTCGTGGCTGTCTGGATGTTGTTGATCTCATCCAGCGTGAGTACAAACTGATTCGGGATTGGCCAGGGTACATGGGTGATCGAACTGATGATTCCCATGCCAAAACATTTCATCGAATCCTGCGGAACTGTCAGCAGCACCAGTTCCCCCGGAACCATTTGACGGACTTTGAAGAGAGGATGAGGAGACGTGGGATCCGGGATAAGGAACGGGTTGGCGCCTAGGGTATAAGTAAATGGTAGTTGAAAGAAGGTTTGCATAAAATAGTTGATGGAGTCAACCAGGGATTGCCTTGACAGGACTAACCCATTGTAAGGAATGGTGTTGAAGAAGGGCAACGAGGTGACGTCCGGAATGTTGGCGATGATCCCTTTGGTTCCGGTACCCACACAGGCGGCCACGATATTATCGAGGCAACTTGCATAGAATCCCGGACTGGTTA
>JAZDGR010000002.1:0-23551 GCA_043806735.1 bacterium
TCATATTTTAATTTATCAAGCCAGAGGAATAACTGACCGATATCCTCATTCACAATCCGGCTTGTTTCTCTATGTATAACAATATTGGTATCAAGTAGAACCTTCATGGACACTTCGGTTTAAGTCAATTTTACAGATAATAGCGAAAGTAGTAGAAAGTTTTGGACTTTTTCATTTATGAGAAGAGAAAAATACAGAGGATTAGGGATGAACAAGGAATAACGTTAAGTGAACATAGAAAATACAGAATCTGCGACAACTTGTCGCATTTTTGAATTCCTGCATTGGCTCCGCCTAGCTCCGCTTCACTCCGGTTCCTTTATTCCTGCATTCCTACATTCCCACATTCCCACATTCCTTCATTGACATATATCAACTCCCTCTTTGATATTTATCAAGGCCCATTGATTACTTGCCACGCTATCAATACATTAATGATCTTATGTATATAACATTGTATATCATGGTCTTTCAGAAAAAAGAATATTTATATCTTTGCGCCTGTTTGTTAATCGATTAACGATATGAGCGCTGAAAGTCTGATCCTCTTTTTCATCGTGGGAGCCTTTCTGGTCGGAGTCGCATTACTCTTCTCCAGTTACATTCCTCCCACCTCTACCAATCCTCAAAAAGCCGAAGCCTATGAGTGCGGTATCCCAACTGAGGGCCTCACCTGGTTGCAGTTCAACGTGGGGTACTACTTGTTTGCCATCATCTTCCTGATCTTCGATGTGGAAACGGTCTTTATCTTCCCCTGGGCTGTCGTAATGAAACAGGCAGGAATGACCGGCTTTGTTGAAATTGTGATCTTCTTCTTTGTCTTAGGTTTGGGCCTGTTGTATGCCTGGAAGAAAGGAGCGCTGAAATGGGAGTAAAGATCAAAAGCATGAAGTACAACGATTTCCAGGACAATGAAACCCTGGAACTCTTCAAACAAACGGGAGGGAATGTACTTCTTACCACCATCGACGATGTGATTGACTGGGGCCGGTCCAACTCGATCTGGCCATTGACCTTTGCCACCAGTTGTTGCGGCATCGAGATGATGGCTACCGGAGCTTCCCGGCATGATTTCGCCCGGTTCGGGATCGAAGTTTACCGCGCCAGCCCCCGCCAGGCCGATGTGATCGTAGTGGCCGGCACCATTGTAAACAAAATGGCCCCGGTGCTCAAGCGTCTGTATGACCAGATGTCGGAACCAAAATTTGTCATCGCCATGGGAGCCTGTGCCGTTTCTGGCGGCCCTTTCTTTTATAATACGTACCATGTAGTCCGCGGTGTGGATCATGTCATCCCGGTTGATGTTTACATCCCCGGTTGCCCACCCCGCCCCGAAGCTTTACTCTATGGCGTCATGCAACTCCAGCGGAAGATCAAACTGCAGACGATAGCTAAGGAACGAGGGAAGAGGGAAGAGGGAAGAGGAAAATCATTAACATATAAGTAAATTGAAAATTTCACGATTTCACCATATCACCATATCACCATTTGACCTATGGAAAGTAATAGTTTAAAAGCAAAAATCCTGGAACTCGTTCCCGAAGCACAGCAGGTCGAGAACAAGCAGTTCCCTGCCTTCCTGATCCCTCCCGGCAAGCTGAAGGCGTTGGCAACCAGTCTGAAAGAGGATAAGGATCTTGATTTTGATTACCTTTTCTGTTTGAGCGGCGTTGACTGGGGAACCGAGCTGGGGGTTGTTTATCATCTGACCTCCACATACCATAATCATACACTTGAACTTAAGGTAAAGACGTCCGACAGGGAAACTCCCGAAATTGAAACCGTTTCTGATTTATGGAAAACTGCTGATTTTTTTGAACGGGAAGTCTGGGACCTTTTCGGAATTCGTTTTAAAGGACATCCCGACCTGCGGCGGATTTTCCTGGAGGAGAGCTGGGTTGGTTACCCGTTACGAAAGGATTATAAGGACGACATTAACATCGTAGAACTTTAAGGCATGAAAGAAGTTATAAACCTGCCCGTACAGAGCATCGAGGAAGAGGAATACCATATTAATATGGGGCCTCAACACCCCTCTACCCACGGAGTGCTCCGGCTGGTGGTGACCCTGCAGGGGGAGATCGTCAAAAAGCTGAAACCCCATTGCGGTTATATCCACCGGGGCATTGAGAAGATGTGTGAAAAAGACACCTATCCCCAGATCATTCACCTGACCGACCGGATGGATTACCTCTCCGCGCACATTAACAACCATGCCGTTTGCCTGTTGGTGGAAAATGCGCTCCAGGTGGAGGTGCCAGGGCGGGTCAAATACATCCGGACGATTATCGACGAGCTGACCCGTATCCAGAGTCATCAGCTTTGGTGGTCCTCTTTCGGAATGGATCTCGGCGGTCTGACCTGCTTCTTTTACGGCTTGCGTGACCGGGAACACATCCTCGATATTTTCGAGGAATCCTTTGGATCACGCTTGCTTCACAGCTACTATACTCCTGGCGGATTGATGCAGGATATCCACCCCAACTTTCAGAAACGAGTCAAAGATTTTCTCAAGTATAACCGCAAAAAAATCAAGGATTACGACAAAATCCTCAGCGGAAACATAATTTTCGAGGAACGGAGCAAAGGCATCGGCTACCTGTCCAAAGAGACAGCGATCAACTACGGAATTACCGGTCCATCAGGCAGGGGTTCCGGGTGGGCATGTGACGTACGGAAAAGATTCCCGTACGGAGTTTACGATAAAGTGCAGTTCAGGGAAGTATTGAGAACCGAAGGAGACACCTATGCACGTTACATGGTACGAATTGATGAGATGCGGGAGTCGATGAACATCATTGAACAATTAATTGATAATATCCCGGAAGGAGATTACAGCGCCAAAATGAAAGCCGTACTCAAGCTTCCGGAAGGGGAATATTATCAGCGGGTCGAATCGGCCCGGGGCGAACTGGGGGTCTATTGCATTTCCGACGGGAACAAAACCCCGTTACGGATGAAATTCCGTACCCCGAGCTTTGTAAACCTGGGAGTGCTCGATGCCATCAGCCGTGATATGAAAATCGCCGATCTGGTTGCGATCGGCGCTTCCCTTGACTTAGTAATTCCGGATATTGACAGATAATAGTAAGTAGTATGGCTTTTGATATTTACGATTTCACGTCGTTTACGCAGTCGATCGACAAGGCGCTGTACGACTGGTTGCCACCGTTATGGGCGCTGATCGTGGAGATGACCCTCATCGGACTGGTCTTCCTGATCTTTTATGCCCTGGTCGGATTGATCCTGGTGTATGCCGAACGGAAAGTGTGCGCCTTCATGCAGAACCGCGTTGGGCCCAACCGCGTGGGACCTTACGGCATCTTTCAAACCATTGCCGATTTCGTCAAACTGCTGATGAAGGAGTTGATCACCATCAAAAACTCAGATAAACTCCTGTTCAACATTGCCCCGTTTATCGTGATCATCGCTTCCTTTATGGCCATTGCAGCCATTCCATTTGCCAAAGGATTGCATGCAATCGACTTTGATATCGGAATTCTCTATGTGATCGCGGTATCCTCTCTGGGCGTGGTCGGGATACTTTTGGCCGGATGGTCCAGCAACAACAAGTACTCCCTGATCGGAGCCATGCGAAGCGGCGCCCAGATCGTCAGCTACGAACTGTCGGTCGGACTTTCCCTGTTGACGGTGATTGTTTTGGCCGGCACCATGCAGTTCTCGCAGATCGTGGAAATGCAATCGACCGGATGGTTCATTTTCAAGGGACATATCCCGGCTTTCATTGCATTTGTGATCTTCCTGATAGCCAGTACCGCCGAAACCAACCGGGGCCCTTTCGACCTCGCCGAAGCGGAATCGGAACTCACTGCGGGATTCCATACAGAATATTCGGGGATCAAGTTTGCCTTCTTCTTCCTGGCCGAATACATGAATATGTTCATTGTGGCATCTATCGGCGCCACGGTTTTTCTCGGCGGATGGATGCCCTTTCATGTCCCCGGATGGGAAGGGTTCAACCAGGTGATGGACTTTATTCCTCCGCTTATATGGTACGGTGCAAAAACGGCATTTGTCATCTTCCTGATGATGTGGTTCAAATGGACCTTCCCTCGTCTGCGTATTGATCAGCTTCTAACGCTGGAGTGGAAATACCTCCTGCCAATTAACCTGGTCAACATTCTAATCATGGCATTTATCGTATTAATGGGTTGGCATTTTTAATTATGAACAGTTTCATCAACTACTTTACAGATATCTTCCGGGGAGTGAAATCCCTTCTCATCGGAATGTCCGTGACCGGAAGATACTTTTTCAGTCCCTGGGCCATTGTCACACAGCAGTACCCCGAAAACCGGAAAAAACTCCAGATGTTCGACCGGTTCAAAGGAGAGGTGATCATGCCCCACGATGAACATAACCAGCATCGTTGCAACGGGTGCGGCATCTGTGAAAACAATTGTCCGAACGGATCCATCGAAGTGATTTCTGACAGGGTCGAACAGCCCGACGGCAAAAAAAAGCGGATCATCGACAAACACATTTACCATCTGTCGATGTGCACCTTCTGCAGTCTGTGCGTCAAGAACTGTCCGTCGAATGCACTGGCCTGGGGTCAACTGTTCGAACATGCCGTTTTCGATCGTGCGCGACTCACCAAAGTGTTAAATCAACCCGGATCATCCATTCTTAAAGGTATTGAATAATGACGAGCAATCAATTCATGTTTCTACTCTTCTCAGCGGTCATTGTGATCTTCTCCATCCTTACGGTGACCAGCCGGAGGATTCTTCGGGCAGCCACGTTTCTTCTGTTCGTGCTGGTTGCTACTGCCGGCCTCTATTTTTTGCTGAAATACAACTTCCTGGCGGCCATCCAGCTGACTTTGTACGCCGGAGGCATCGTGGTGCTGATCATCTTTTCCATCCTGCTCACCAGCCACATCTCTGAAAAACTTCCGACGGCTGGACTGATGAAAAAACTTCCTGCCGTTCTTGTTGCCCTGGTCGGTGCGATACTCTGCATCCTGGTCATTCTTCAGCATAATTTCCCTGGAAGTGTCGGCAGTTCGGAACGGGTGAATGTACAGATGATCGGGGAAAGCCTGATCAGTTACGGAAAATATGGCTATGCGCTCCCTTTCGAAGTGATCAGCGTGCTGTTGTTGGCAGCCATGATCGGAGCGATCATCCTGGCTAAGAAACGAAAAGATTAATTCATAATTAATAAACCTATGTTTGAAGGCGTTCCATTATCCTGGTTTTTAGTCCTGAGTACCCTCATGTTTTTCATAGGGGTATATGGATTCCTGGTGAGAAAAAACCTGATCACCATGCTGATGTCCATCGAATTAATCCTGAATTCGGTTTGCATCAACTTTGTGGCATTCAACAAGATCCTCTATCCGGATCACATGGAAGGGATGTTTTTCACCATTTTTATTATCGCTGTGGCAGCCGCTGAGGCTTCCGTAGCCATCGCTATCATTATCAACATTTACCGGCGTATCGTGAATATCGATGTGGAGAAAATGAATGAGATGAAGTATTAATCGTAAATCGATAAGGTATGTTTGACTTCTCTTACACCATCTGGATCGTCCTGATTCCGTTCTTCGTCTTCGTCGTTGTCGGATTCTGGGGGAACAAGTTCAAACCTCTTGTCTCCGGCATCGTCGGAACCAGCGGGCTATTTGTCTCCTGGATCCTCTCCATCTTTACCGCCTACGAATATTTCTTTGTGGTGGGGAAGGTAGATGAAGTATATCAGCAGGTCATCGGATACAACACCCTGTGGTTGCAGCTCACCGATAAACTACACATCGACATGGGCGTGCTGATCGATCCGATTTCGGTCATGATGCTGATCGTGGTTACCACCGTCTCATTTATGGTGCATTTGTACTCTGTGGGATATATGAAAGGAGAAAAGGGCTTTGAACGCTTTTTTGCCCTCCTGCCCTTTTTTACATTTGCCATGCTCGGACTGGTGGTCGCCACCAACATCTTCCAGATGTACATTTTCTGGGAACTGGTAGGCGTCTCTTCTTATTTGCTTATCGGATTTTATTATACCAGAGATACGGCGGTAGCTGCTTCCAAGAAAGCATTTATTGTAACCCGGTTTGCCGACCTGGGATTCCTGATCGGGATCCTGCTTCTTTCGTACTTCACCGGAACGTTCGACTTCATTACGCTGACCAGTCCTACGGGACCTGCCATTGCCACTCCACCGGCAGCCACCTTCCTAGGATTGTCGGTGCTTACCTGGGCGATGACCTTAATTTTCATGGGAGGAGCCGGAAAGTCAGCCATGTTCCCGCTGCATATCTGGTTGCCGGATGCCATGGAAGGCCCCACGCCGGTTTCCGCTCTCATCCATGCAGCCACGATGGTGGTGGCGGGCGTTTACCTGGTCGCGCGACTTTTCCCGATCTACGTGACGGTTCCGATCGCTCTGAACGTCGTTGCCTGGGTAGGGGCTTTCTCTTCGCTTTTCGCTGCGATCATCGCCTGTACACAATACGATATCAAACGGGTACTCGCCTACTCCACCATGTCGCAGATCGGCTATATGATGCTTGCATTGGGTGTCTCGGGAATGGGAGGCCACGAAGGACTCGGGTACATGGCTTCCATGTTTCACCTGTTTACCCACGCCTTCTTCAAAGCCCTTCTCTTCCTCTGTGCTGGAGCGATTATCCATGCCGTCCACAGCAACTATATGTACGAAATGGGAGGCCTGCGGAAATACCTACCCATCACCCATTTCACCTTCCTGGCTGCCTGTCTGGCCATCGCTGGAATCCCTCCCTTTGCCGGGTTTTTCAGCAAGGATGAGATCCTCGTAGCGGCGTTCCATCACAACACCGCTCTTTTCACCATGGAATATTTCGTTGCCGGCCTCACAGCGTTTTATATGTTCCGTCTATACTACGTGATCTTCTGGGGCGAAGAAAGAACTTACCATCAACCTCCGCACGAAGCGCCGAAGGTGATGACAATCCCCCTGATCTTCCTGGCGTTGGGATCCATCTTTGCCGGATTCATCCCGTTCTCCCACCTGGTGACTTCCGACAGGCAGGTTCTCGAAATCGAGACGGAATGGATTGTGGCCATCCCATCGATCGTCATTGCCCTGGTTGGGATCGGTGTGGCGACCGTGATGTACCGGAAGCAGACCGAACTGCCCAGGAAATTTGCACATGCGCTGAAGGGCTTCTACAAAGCGACCTATAATAAATTTTATATTGACGAGGTTTACCTCTTCATAACCCAAAGGATCATCTTCAATTATATCTCCAGACCGATTGCATGGTTTGACCGCCATATCGTCGACGGCTCCATGAACGGGATTTCGTTTGTGACCAACCAGGCTTCTGACAGGATCAAGGGATTCCAGTCGGGACAACTGCAGCAATACGCCCTGGTATTTGTCTCCGGCGCGGTCATTCTCGCTCTGTTATTCATCTATTTATGGACTTAAAAAACGGTTGACGAATGAATATACTTCTGTTACTCATCATTATTCCGCTCTTGACCATCGTCGGGATCCTTTTTACCAAAGGCAATCACCATGCACGGGTTGTATCCGCCATCGGAATGACATTTCAGTTGATCACCGCGGCCGTCCTAATCGTGTGGTTCCTGGCGGAACGCCGTGCGGGAAACACAGCCGAGATCCTCTTTGCCAGCAACTACGTGTGGTATGAAACCCTCAATATCCATTTCTACGTTGGCGTCGACGGGATTTCAGTGGCGATGATCGGGCTGACGGCGATCGTGATCTTTGCCGGGATCTTTGCTTCCTGGGACGTGGACGATTTGCCGCGTGAATTCTTTACCTCACTGATCCTGCTCTCCTCCGGGGTGTTTGGTTTCTTTATTTCGCTCGATCTTTTCACGCTGTTTCTCTTTTATGAACTTGCAGTCATTCCGATGTATCTGTTAATCGGGATCTGGGGAACCGGGCCAAGAGAATACAGCGCCATGAAACTGACCCTGATGCTGATGAGCGGGTCTGCCCTGATCCTGGTGGGATTGCTCGGACTGTATTTCAATTCCAACCCGGCGGGTGGTCCGCTTACCTTTAATATTCTGGAGATCGCCAAAGTAAATATCCCGGTGAGCACTCAGCTCTATTTCTTTCCATTCCTGTTCGTCGGATTCGGCGTGCTGGGAGCCCTTTTCCCGTTCCACACCTGGTCACCCGACGGTCACGCCTCCGCACCAACTGCTGTGTCAATGCTGCATGCCGGCGTGCTGATGAAGCTAGGAGGTTACGGTTGTTACCGGGTGGCGATTTTCCTGCTTCCGGATGCCGCGCATCAGATGGCCTGGATCTTTCTGATCCTCACCACCATCAGTGTAATCTACGGAGCGTTGGGCGCCGTCTGGCAGAAAGATCTGAAATACATCAATGCATACTCCTCGGTGAGTCATTGCGGACTGGTGCTCTTTGCCCTGCTTATGTTCAATGAAACTGCCATGAACGGGGCCATCATGCAGATGATCTCGCACGGGATCATGACAGCCCTCTTCTTTGCCCTGATCGGGATGATCTATGGCAGAACACATACCCGGTATATCAACGAGATGAGCGGACTGATGAAGGTGATGCCTTTTCTGGCGGTGGCTTACGTAATTGGCGGTCTCGCTTCCCTGGGATTGCCGGGTTTCAGCGGATTTGTCGCTGAAATGACCATCTTTGTCGGCGCTTTCCAACATGTCGACACGTTCCACCGGGTGGCAACCATCATCGCGGCTTCCTCCATAGTGGTAACTGCTGTATACATTTTACGAGTTGTGGGCATGATGCTCTACGGAAAAATCAACGATCCACATTACGAATTGATTACCGACGCGAAATGGTACGAGCGACTGAGCGCCGGCACATTGATCTTTGGGATCACGGCTATCGGGATCGCCCCGCTGTGGTTATCCACTATGATCACAAACGGACTGGGGCCGGTGCTGCAGAAGCTTTTTCTGGCAATGAATTAATGTAAGAAACAAGAGTAAACGACACTATAAAATTCGGACAACATGCTGATCATGAGACATGAGTTACTGCTGGTGCTGATCACGGTAATCCTATTGCTGGTTGAACTATTCCTTCAGGCTGGCCGGAAAAAAGAGATCATCCTGCCGGCCATCATCCTGTTCGGAACCGTGATGATCCTGGGATTTTTGCCTGGGCCCACAGGATCTTTGTTCGGCGGGATGTACGTCACCACCTCCCTGATCCTACTAATGAAAAACATCCTGACGGTGGGGGTGTTTATCATCCTGCTTCAATCGGTAGATTGGCTGAAAAAGGAAGAGAACAAAGAAAAGATCAGCGAGTATTTCCTTCTGCTCTTCTCCACCCTGATCGGGATGGAATACATGCTTTCTTCGGGCGATTTCCTGATGTTTTACCTCGGACTTGAACTGGCCACGATCCCGCTGGCCGCCCTGGCTGCATTTGAACGGTTCAAGGAAAAATCGGCCGAAGCAGGCGTGAAATTGATTTTCATTTCCGCACTCTCCTCCGGGATCCTTCTTTATGGTCTTTCGATGATTTACGGGACAGTTGGTACCCTTTATTTCCCTGAGGTGGTCAACGGCATCAACGGATCCCCGCTCCAGATCCTTGCCTTTATCTTCTTCTTTGCGGGGATGGCATTTAAAATATCGATCGTGCCTTTTCACCTGTGGACAGCCGACGTTTATGAGGGAGCTCCGATCAACATTACCTCTTATCTTTCGGTCATCTCAAAAGGAGCAGCCGTACTAATCTTCACGATCCTTCTTTACACCGTTTTCTCAAAAATTACAATCCTTTGGAAAGATGTGATCTACATCACGTCGATCCTGACCATGACACTAGGTAACCTGTTTGCCATGCGGCAGCGGAACCTGAAACGATTCCTGGCTTTTTCCTCCATCGCCCAGGCCGGTTTCATTTTACTCGGGATCATCGGACAAAGCCAGTTGGGGATGACGACAGTAGTTTACTTTGTCCTGGTCTACATCTTCTCCAATCTGGGAGCCTTCGGCGTGGTTTCGGTAATCGCCAACCGCACCGGCAAAGAAACCATTGACGAGTATGACGGACTCTACCGCACCAACCCCAAGCTGAGTCTGACCATGATGCTGGCCCTTTTCTCGCTGGCGGGAATCCCCCCTGTTGCGGGTTTCTTCGGAAAGTTCTTCCTCTTTGCGGCAGCAGCCAAGCAGGGAATGTACATCCTGGTAATTATTGCCGTGTTGAATACCATCATTGCATTATACTATTACCTGCTTGTGGTCAAAGCCATGTTCCTGAACCGGAGCGACAGGCCGATTGAGTATTTCAAAAGCGATGGTTACTCGCGACTTGGACTGGCGATCTGCATTGCCGGCATTGTAATCATCGGACTCGTAAGCCCCTTCTATGAATTTATCAACCGGTATACGTTTGGCATTTATTAACCTTCGTAATAAACTGAATTTATGGCATTGAAAGGAAAACATAACGTGGCTGAAATTGAAGACACCCGGTGTTCGGTTGTGGAAAATGGAATCCCGGAAGCGCGGAAAACATTCCTTGCAGATCTCCTTACCTATAATCGATATATTGTGAAAGCCGAACACGTGAAAGACAAAGACGGAAACATACTGGATACATATGTACTCGGAGTCACCGATATCCTTTTTAATCCCGCGATTGTGCTTTACCAGCATAAGCTTTTCCGGAAAGACGGTATCGAAGTCACCCCTGCATACTGGGAACAGAAATCTGCTGAAACGGAAATCCCGTACTGGCAGGTTCAGCCTTAATGCCGATGGAGAAATTTAATCTTTACTTTTCCATTCTGATCGTGCTGGGTTTTTTTGTCCTGGCTACATTTTTATTGGTAAACCCCTGTTTTTCCTACCTGAATAAAGAAATCCGTGTAGTCTTTTCCGTTTTTCTTTACCTTTACGGGTTCTTCCGGATTGTCCGTATTTTCTCAAAAAACCGGAGAAAGGACGATCAGTAGAAAATTTTCTATATTTGTGTTCGTTAGTTAGCAGTTATGAAAGACTTGCATGCCGGATGGAAATGGGTCTCCACCGCGGGAGTTGTTTTCGTATTGCTTTTTACCTCCTGTGGCGGGGATCCTTATAAACAGACTGATAAGCCCACCCGGGGGAAGATCAAGGTGGCGATCGATGATTCCTATCGCCTGCTGATGGAATCGGAGATTTATGCCTTTGAGACCACGTATAAATATGCAAAAATAGAACCCGTTTACAGAACCGAATCGGAGGTGTTCGAGGATTTCATGAGTGATTCGGTTCCCCTGATCGTCGTGAACCGCAAACTGACCGACCTGGAAAATGAGATCCTCTCGTCCAAACTGATCGTTCCGAAAACCACTCGTATTGCCTATG
The DNA here is from genome assembly GCA_043806735.1 of bacterium. Taxonomy (GTDB): domain Bacteria; phylum Bacteroidota; class Bacteroidia; order Bacteroidales; family FEN-979; genus QYOJ01. The sequence goes on from JAZDGR010000002.1 coordinate 11,361, forward strand.
ATGCAGTTGCGCTTATTGTCAATAATGAAAATGAACATGAAGACCTTTTCTACGATCAGGTAAAGGAAATTTTTTCAGGGAAAATCACCCGCTGGAATCAGATCAGCACCTCCTCAAAACTGGGAGAGTTACGTGTGGTATTTGATCATTATAAATCGGGCAATCCACGGTATTTTAAAGAAAAGTTTGGCCTCGACAGTCTTCCCGCGAGTTGCTTTGCGGTTCAATCCAACCGGGAAGTAATCAGTTACGTGGAAAAGAATATAAATGCGCTGGGTGTGATCAGCGTGAATTGGGTGAGTGATTACAGGGATTCGGTTTCGAGCGACTTTTTAAGCCGGGTGAAAGTTGTGGGGATCAGTCCGGAAGGCGACAATGACCCTTCTGCCAATTTCTATCAGCCCTATCAGGCTTACATTGCGGAAGGGTTTTATCCCTTTACCCGGGAGGTTTACTGTATCAACAGGCAAACATATGCCGGCCTGGCTTTTGGATTATCTGCCTACATAGCCTGTGACAAGGGACAACTGATCATCCTTCATTCGGGCCTCGTTCCGGCCACGCAGCCGATCAGAATTGTGGAAATTAAACATTAATTCAAGGAGATATTTTATGGTACGCGATGCTAAGAAACCTTGCATTTTACTGGTTTTACTTTTGCTGATATCTATCGTTCCCCGGATCCTTGCCCAGGATCTTAATGAAGCGATCAAATTCACCAGGAGCGAACAATTCGCGGCCGCCGAGAAATTGTACAATGTATTGCTTCAACAGAACCCCAGTGACGGAACTATCTATTTCTACTATGGCGACAACTATCTGAAACAGTATTTTGCCGATACGATGAACAGTTCTTTTCAGGAGATGACCGATGCAGCCCAGGCATTATTTGTTCAGGGGATTCAGAAAGAACCTTCCAATCCGCTGAATTATGTCGGCTTGGCCGAGATCTCCCTGCTCAAGAAAAACCGGCAGGAGTCCCAGTCGTACCTTGACAAAGCCTATTCGCTTTTACCTACAAAGAAGAACAAGATCGTTCTTTCTCCCGAGAAACATGCAACAACCCTCATCAAGATGGCGGATGCATTCGTCAAGGCAAACGTGAATGATACTGCCTACATCTTTTCCTACCTCAGGGAAGCTGAAAAGCTGTACCCAAAAGACTATGAGCTTTACCTGGTTCAGGGGGATGCCTATATATTCCTGCTCAATAACGGGTCCAAGGCAATTGCCAATTACAACATCGCGCAGTCGCTGAATCCGAAATCGCCCATGGCCAAGCTTCGCATTGGCCAGCTTTGGATGAGGGCAAAGCAGTACCAGATGGCGCTCAACTACTATGAGGAAGGAATCAAGATTGACTCCACATTCGCGCCAGCATACCGGGAACTCGGTTTCTTGCTCTCGAAAGCCGGCCGGAATGCAGAGGCAAAAAAAATGTTTAAAAAATACCTTGAATTATCTGCAGAGAATATCTCTGCAAGATCGCAATATATCAACACACTAATCGAGCTGCAGGATTACGAAGAAGCCATTGTGGAGATCAAGTCCATCCTGGCCGCCGATACCACAATCATCGACCTCTACCGGGCGTTAGCCTATTCCCAGTTCGAAAACGCAAATTACGATGAAGGATTGATTGCCATCCGGAAATTCTTTGACAAGGCGCCCAAGGATAAAATCCGGGTTTCCGACTATATTTATTACGGAAGGTTGTTGGCCAAGAACAAACAGGATTCACTTGCAGCCATTATTCTTTGTCAGGCCTATGAGATAGATACCACCAAAACCGATCTGTTGTCTGAAGTCGCCATGTGCTATAACCGGGAAAAGGATTATGAGAATGCCATCCGGATTTACGAGAAGAAAGATCTGATGGGACTGGCAAATGCTCTCGATCTCTTTAACCTGGCAAAGGATTATTATAACATTCAGGCGTATGAAAAATCCGCGGCTATATTTGAAAGATTTACTGCGGAACAGCCAACTTATGTTCCCGGCTATGTATGGTGGGCCCGAACGCTGTTTTTCCTGGATCCCGAAAGCGATACCGGACGGGCCAAACCCGTGTATGAAAAAATCCTTGAGATCACAAAAGATGACACTGTGGCCAACAAAAAAGACAGGCTGGAAGCCTATTACTACCTGGCTTATTTCTATTATCATCAATATGTGTTGGACAAGAAGAACCTGGACAATGCCAGAAATTCCTTCATTTTTAATAATTATGTCCTTGCTATTGACCCTGAAAACAGCAAAGCTAAAATGATGATCGATGAATTAAAGAAGGTGGTCAAATAAGTTCTTTTGCATTCTATAATTTTTTATAATTTTGCCGTTCATTAAAAATTGAAAGAAATCTTGTAATCAATAAATTATAAACTTTAAAAATTTACAAAATGAGCAAGAAGAATAAACAAGGCGGACAAGGTTTGGGCGACTCACTGCGTTCAATCTTCACGACCGGTGCAATTATCGCAGCGTTTGTGATTGCACTCCTGGTATACCTGTTTATCATGGGGAACCCGATTAACTTCGAAGGCGGAAATCCTGCCGGTGCGCCGTTACCAGGCAACTATCTGGGTATTATATACAAAGGAGGGTGGGTTGTTCCGGTTCTGATGACCATCAACCTGGTACTGCTGATCTTCTCGGTTGAGAGACTGATCACCATCGGCAAGGCAAAAGGAGGGGGACGAATCAATGTTTTCGTAAAGAAACTTCAGAACTTTCTTGATTCCAATCAGATCGATGATGCGGTTGAAGCTTGTGACAAACAAAGAGGTTCCTTAGCCAATGTAATGCGGGCCGGACTGTTGCGCTACAAAGCGCTGAAGGATGATCAGACGCTTGAAAAAGACCAGAAACTGATTGCATTACAGAAAGAGTTTGAAGAAGCCACTGCACTTGAATTGCCGCTCCTGTCAAGAAACCTTGTCATCTTATCTACCATCGCCACCATCTCCGTGTTAACAGGGCTGTTCGGGACCGTTTTGGGCATGATCAGGGCATTTGCTGCGCTAGCCACCGCCGGAGCCCCCGACGCATTGGCATTGGCGACCGGTATTTCCGAGGCGCTGATCAACACGGCATTCGGTATTATCGGATCATTGCTGGCCATTATTTTTTATAACTACTTTTCGACCCGCATTGACAATTTTACATATAAAATTGATGAAGCCGGGTTCAGCCTCGTACAGTCTTTTGCTGCTACGACCAAGTAACCTTGTGTTGACTTTTGTTCAACCGTTAAAATATACCTAAATGCCTAAGATAAAACCCCCAGTCAAAACACCACGCATAGACATGACGCCTATGGTGGACCTGTTTGCACTGCTCCTGACGTTCTTCATGTTAACCACCTCTTTCCGTCCCCAGGAAGCCGCCATGATCGACAGCCCCTCTTCCATCTCAGAAAAGCAGGCTCCAAATTTTAATCTCATGACGATCTTCATCGACAAAGAAGGGAAAGTCTTCTTCAACATCGACAACGGGATGGATACTTCTACCCATTACCGTGCCGGGATTCTGAAGAAAATGGCGGAGAGGTATAACATGACCTTCACCGATAAAGAGTATGATCTCTTTGGCCGCCTCTCCGGTTTCGGAATGCCGTTGAAAGACCTCAAACAATGGATCAACACCAAGGATTCCAAGGATCGGGATGCGTTTCAGGTCGGGATGCCGATGGATTCAACCGACAACCAGTTGGGTTACTGGATCCTCTATTCCCGCATCATGAACCCGCAGGCAGAAGTGGCACTCAAAGGAGATGCCGACGCTCTCTACACGGTCGTAAAGAAAGTCATGGACCTGTTGCAGGACAATAAAGTTAACAAGTTCAATCTCATCACCAATATGCAGAAAGAGGAGGTCGGAATCAAAGATCTTCCCCCGGAGCAATAAAGGGTGTTGAATTTCAAAGAAAAAAACAACGTATATGGCTCAGATACAAACTGACGAAACAGCCGTAAAAAAGGGAAGCAAAAAGAAACGGGCGAAAAAGCACCCAACCGAGATCGACATGACCCCCATGGTCGACCTCATGTGCCTGCTCATCACCTTCTTCATGCTGACCACCGCCTTCAGCAAGCCGAAGGTCATGGTAATCACGATGCCCGAGAAAGATACGGAAAAGGATAAAAAGGAAGCACCTATAATCTCCGAGTTCCGAACCCTCAATATATTATTATCCGGGAATGATGAAGTCTTTTATTACAAAGGACTGGCCTCTCCGGGAAAGCCCATGCCCCAACTTGTGAAAAGCGACTTCAGCAAAGATGGAATCCGGAAAATGTTACTCGACAGGAACCGTGATCTTTTTAAAAAAATTGCCGAATACCGTGACAAGCGGCTGACAGGCCAGATCGTTGTGGCAGACTCTACGTATGAAGAGACGATCAAGGAGTTGAAAAAGGAAGACCAGAAGGGGCCTATCGTTTTGATCAAAGCGGACACCTCTGCCCGGTATAAGGATATTGTGAACATCATCGATGAAATGGCTATTTGCAACATTGCCAGTTATGCGGTAGTGGACATTGCTCAGGTGGAAGAGATGATGATCCAGGCATACAAAGCCGGCGCACCGCTCACGGAGTTTCCGAAAGTCCCGGTAAAGAAATAGGCGAAGTTTCACGAAATAAAAACAAAGGACTATGACACAAAAACATCAGCGTGTTGAATCGCTCGAGGAAATGGTCTTTAAGAACCGGAATAAGGCCTATGGAGCATATCTGCTCCGGAAGAAGTACAAGAAGTACATGACGGTTTCCCTGATCGTTGCCTTCTTTATTATGGCCGCAGTAGTAGCTTACCCCATCATTACCGCAGTCGTGAATAAAGGACGGCTTCTCAAAGAAGAGCGGAGTGTGGGCGCCCAGTTACTGGACATCCCCCAGGAAGAAGCCCCCCCCCCTCCCCCCCCGCCACCTCCACCGGAAGCCTTGCAGGAGAAAGTTAAATTTACTGCTCCTGTAGTTGTGGAAGATACGACCGTGGAATCCGATTTCGGAAAACAGGACCTTCTGGCCGATAAGGGAAATACGGAAGTACCCTCGGAAGAACCGGAATTTGATATCAAGGACGATAAACCTCAGATCATCGAACAACCCAAGGAGGCAGAGATTTTCACTGTGGTGGAAGAGACGCCCCAGTTTCCCGGAGGAGATGCAGAGCTTTATAAATTTCTGGCTGAAAGCATCAAGTATCCAGAAGAAGCCAAGGAACTAGGCATCCAGGGACGTGTATTTATCAACTTCGTTGTGGAAACCGACGGCGGAGTCAGCAAAGTAAAGGTTCTCCGTGGAATTGGCGGAGGATGCGATGAAGAAGCGATCCGTGTGGTGAAAAGCATGCCCAGGTGGACCCCCGGAAAACAACGCGGGATCCCTGTGCGCGTTTCTTACAACCTGCCGATCAAGTTTACGTTGCAATAATGTGTAAAGCCGCTCCTACGGGGCCGATCAAGTTCACACTCAGCTAAGGCCAACCTGAAAAAAGGGCCGTCAGGATTTTCTGACGGCCCTTTAATTTGGAATTTGTCCAAACGAAACTTTTTATAACTTTGCATTGTTAATCAAATAACAGTACAGACTCAAAAGGACCTTATGATCACTCTCGGACGACAAATAGAGAATAGGTTTCTCGAAGACGTGAACAGGAAAAGCGGCTGCAACGTACTGGAGTGTTACCAGTGCGGAAAATGCGTTTCAACCTGTCCGGTCAGCAGTTTTATGGACTTTCCTCCCCGCGAGATCATGCAGATGATCAAACTTGGATTGAAAGAGGAAACCTACATGGCCAACTCCATGTGGTTTTGCCTTACCTGCGCAGCCTGCTCGGGACGGTGCCCCCGCGAAATAGATATCCCCCGTGTAATGGAATCGATCCGCCACCTGGCAATAGAGGAGCATGTGGATCCGGATGACCCGAAAGTAAAACAGATCCGGATATTCCACGAGATCTTCCTTGATATGGTAAAGCGATACGGCCGGAATTACGAGTTGCGCATGATGGCGGAGTTCAACATCCGGACCCGAAACCTGTTTAAAGATATGCACCTGGCGCCCAAAGCCCTCCTGAAAGGGAAAATCCCCCTTGGACACGAGAAAGTAAAGAGTGCAAAGGCTATCCAGCGAATGTTCAGGATGGCAGAAAAACTGGAAAAAACAAAATAATCCCTGCACCATGACCACATTGACCTACTTCCCGGGTTGCTCTGCACATGGGACCAGCGAAGAGTTCGACAGTACCCTTAAACTGGTGATGAAAACTCTGGATGTGCAACTGGAAGAGTTACCCGACTGGAACTGTTGCGGAGCCACTTCGGCCCATGTGATGACCGAGAACCTGGCTCTTGCGCTGCCCCTAAGAAACCTGGTGCTGGCCGAGCGCCTGGCCAACAAAACCATGGGAATCGCCTGCGCTTCCTGTTATTCCCGTATGAAGACCACCAAGGTCGAACTGGACGCCCATCCCGCGCTGGCCCGAAAGATAAATTCGACCATTGTCGAAGAGGGAAAGTACCAGGGGAAGGTGGATATAAAATCGATGCTTCAGTTCTTTTATGAAGACATCGGGCCCGAAACGATCAAAAACAAAGTCACCTATCCCCTGAAAGGACTGAAAGTAGCCTGCTATTACGGGTGTTTGCTCACCCGACCTAAAAATATCACCCAGTTCGATTCGCCCGAATACCCCATGTCGATGGACCGGATCATGGAAGCGCTGGGAGCGAGGGCAACCCCGTTTGACTTCAAGACGGAATGCTGCGGAGCCTCCTTCTCCATCAGCGATACGGAAATTGTACTTTCTCTTAGCGGAACCATTCTTGAGATGGCAAAAGAGAGCGGAGCTCACGCCATCGTCGTCGCTTGTCCGCTTTGCCAGTCGAACCTCGATATGCGTCAGCCGGACATCGAAAAAAAGGTCGGGAAAAAATACGGGATTCCTATACTCTATATTACGCAGCTGATGGCGCTGGCGTTCGGATATCCGGTGAAAGACCTGAAACCCGCAAAACATATTGTCCCCATTGAACCGGCCCTGGCTCATATCGGGGAAGAGATTGAACCCCCTCAGAAAGAACCCAAATCCAAAAAAGCTGTTGAAGCAGAAAGCGAGGTAGAATAATGGCTCGAGTAGGTGTTTTCGTTTGTTTTTGCGGCGCCAACATTGCCGATTTTGTCGATGTTCCTGCCGTTGTCGAAGAGGCTAAAAAGATCAAAGGAGTCAAGGTTGCCGTTGAGTATAAGTACATGTGTTCCGATCCTGGTCAGCAAATGATCCGGGATGCCATTGTACAGTATAGGCTCACTTCCATCGTGGTAGCGGCCTGTTCTCCCCGCATGCATGAAAAGACCTTCCGGAAAGCGCTTTCCGACGCCGGGATGAATCCCTACCTGTTGGAGGTGGCGAACATCCGGGAGCACTCTTCATGGGTTCATCAGAAAGACAAAAAGGCAGCTACGGAGAAATCCAACGACCTTATCCGGATGGCTGTTGCCAAGTCCATTGCCAATGAGCAGTTGCACGAGATTTCCGTCCCGGTGACCAGGCGTGCGCTGGTGATCGGGGGAGGGATTGCCGGAATCCAGGCTGCCCTGGATATCGCGGATGCCCGGATCCCTGTGGTGCTGGTGGAGAAGAGCCCTTCGATCGGCGGCCGGATGGCCCAGCTCGACGAGACCTTCCCGACCCTCGACTGTTCCCAATGCATCCTCACCCCGAAAATGGTCGACGTGGCAAGCCATCCGTTCATCGAGCTGCTTCCCTATTCCGAAGTACTGGAACTCGAAGGGTATGTGGGGAATTACAAAGCCAAGATCAAACGGAAGGCCTCTTACGTGAATTTCAGCAGCTGTACGGGATGTGGAGCCTGCTGGCTGAAATGCCCGGTAAAGGTACCCAATGAGTTCAACTTGGGGATTGATAAACGGAAAGCGATATACAGTCCGTTCCCTCAAGCCGTCCCTAATAAACCGGTCATTGATGCCGAGCACTGCACCATGCTGCTCAAGGGAAAGTGCGGGATCTGCGCCAAGGTATGCGAAAAGGGATCGATCGATTACACGATGAAAGACGAAGTGGTGGAGCGGGAAATAGGGGCTGTGGTGGTTGCAACAGGATTTGATCTTTGGGATCCGAAACCATACGAAGAGTATGGCGTAGGCCGTTACAAAGACATCATCAACTCCCTGGAATTCGAGCGTATGGTGTCGGCAAACGGTCCCACGGGAGGCGTGCCGATTCGACCGTCCGACGGAAAAATCCCCAAGAGCGTGGTTTTCATCAAGTGTGTTGGCTCCCGCGACGAATCCAAAGGGATCGAATATTGTTCGAAGATATGCTGCATGTACACAGCCAAGCATGCCATCCTGCTACACCACAAAGTCCATGATTCGCATGCCTATATCTTCTACATGGACATCCGGGCTGCCGGGAAGGGATACGAAGAATTTGTCAAACGCGCCCAGGTTGAGACCGGGGCCACCTATCTCCGGGGACGGGTTTCCAAAATTTATCAGAAAGGAGAGAAGCTGATGGTTCGGGGGGAGGATGCGCAACTGGGACAGGAAGTGGAGGTGGAAGCCGACCTCGTCGTGTTGGCGACCGCGATCTATCCGTATAAAGACAACCCTGCTTTGGCACGCCTGCTGGGGATTTCATACGACAAATACGGATTTCTTTCGGAAGCCCATCCGAAACTGCGGCCGGTTGAGACGGCTAAAGCGGGGATCTTCCTCGCCGGATGTACCCAGGCGCCGAAAGACATTCCCGATACGGTCGCCCAGGCATCTGCGACGGCTGCGAAAGTATGCGGACTCTTTGCCGATACCACCATGAAGAAAGATCCGATGATCGCCACGGTCAACCCCGAATTCTGTACGGGATGCCAGAACTGCATCAAAGTTTGTCCGTACCAGGCCATCGTTACGGAAGAGATCCCGCTGGGGCTTGGGTCCAAGGAATTGCGGACAGTTGCCAAGATCAACGAGGGAGTTTGCCAGGGATGCGGTTCCTGTGTGGCGATCTGCCGCAGCATGGCCATAACCCTGGCCGGATTTACCGATATGCAAATCATTAACGAGATAGTTGCCATCTGATGGAAGCAGAAGTAAAAAATCAAATCGTAAGCATTGAAAAGCCCCACCTGGAGGCGCCTGCCGGCTGGCAGCCCGTAATCATGGGGATCTTATGCAACTGGTGTTCCTACGCGGGTTCCGACCTCACCGGTACCAGCCGGATTCAGTACCCGCCGAACATCCGGATCATCCGGGTGCCCTGTTCCTCGCGGGTAGACCCGTGGTTCATCATCAAGTCGTTACAGACGACAGCCGACGGTGTGCTGATTTCGGGATGCCATCCGGGCGATTGCCATTATATCACGGGGAACTATTACGCACGGCGGAGGTTCCTGGTGACCAAAAAGCTGCTGAATTTTGTGGGACTGCATGAAGACCGCATACAGTTTTCCTGGGTCTCTGCTGCGGAGGGAGCCAAATTTGCCAAGGTGGTGGCTAAGGTCACCGGGGACATCAAAAAGCTCGGACCGCTTCATTTATATAAAAAAGAAAACAGGAACAGATAATGGACTATACAAAGCAAATCCAGGACATTGCGGCCAGGCTTTTTTCGGAAGACCGGATTGATGTCTTCATCGGTTACCGAAATACGGGCTTTGATGAAAACCAGGTGCCGGTGTTGATCACGCATTACAAAGATGTCGATCGACTGGTCTTCACTGAAAAATCGGGATTCAACCTCACCAATTACCTGAAGTATGAGCATGCACGTAACAAGCGGGTAGGTTTGGTGGTGAAGGGGTGCGACAGCCGTTCGCTGAACCTGATGCTCACCGAAAGCCAGGTCAAACGCGACAAACTCTACATCATTGGTATTGCGTGCGAAGGAGTTCTGAATGAGTTGGGGGAGAAAGCACAGAATTGTGTCGAATGCGTCATGCCGGATGCGGTCGTCTATGACGAATTCCTCGGCTCTCCAACAGGGAAACGGGAGTACCAGGTAAATGCGGATATCAAGGAGCTGGCAGAAAAGGGACTGGTTGAACGTGGAGCCTGGTTTGAGGAAGTGTTTGAAAACTGCATCCGGTGCAATGCCTGCCGGCACTCATGCCCTCTCTGTTACTGTGCAAAATGTTGCATCGACCAGGAGACCTCGACACTCTACCATGGAGCCAATACCACTTCGAGCGCCTTTCATGCGCTGATGACCTGGTCGCTTCACCTGGCCGGCCGCTGTGTCGATTGCCGGAACTGCGAAAAAGCCTGCCCCAGCCACCTGCCGTTGCATTTGCTGCACAAGCAGAACGAAAAGGTGATCTATGAAAATTTCCAGGAGCACCTGGCGGGCATAATCCAGGATGACCGTGGCGCCTTTTACAAGTACAGCCTGAGCGATCCGGATGATTTTATTATGTAAAGAGAACCTGAACGAGATGAATCTGACAACCTATATTACAGACCCGGCCGGACTTGAACAGTTTTATGAAGCGGTTATCCGCGCGCATGAAACCTATGCCCCGGTCGAAGCCTTCGGGAAGTTTGACTACAAACAGGTAAAATCCCTATCGGAGTGCAATCCCGATTCGTCCATTCCGCTGACGATGAGCGTGAAACCGCTGTTTTTCCCGAAATCGGCCAAGGTCATGAAGTACAAGGCCACCAGTACAGGAACCGGCGTGACCGATACGTCAGAAGATCCCCTGGCAGGGAAACGGGTGATTCTGGGCGTGAAGCATTGTGATGCACGCGGACTCCAGGTACTTGACCAGGTGTACAAGTGGGATTATATCGATACCGATTACCAGAAGAGGAGGGAAAACACGCTGTTGGTTTCGACCCGTTGTGACAAAGCAGCCACGCATTGTTTCTGTACCTCCCTGGATTACGATGTGGAACATTCGGATGCATTTGATGTGGCGGTCATCAAAGGATTGGACGGCAAAATTTACCTTCAGGCAAGAAGTGAAAAAGGCGAGCAATTCCTCCGGCAGAATACCCCGGGCAGCGCCGATGCCGGCGGATCTTCCGCAGAGGAGATCCAAAAGCAATATGCCACTTTTGCCGGTTCGTTCCGCCTGACGATGGATTACAAAGAGCTCAACGAACGGATGCAAAACAAGTTTGATTCCCCTGCGTTCGAGGAGGTTCCGTCAAACTGTATCAGTTGCAACACCTGCGCATTCGTTTGTCCGACCTGCCATTGTTTCAAGATTTCCGATGAGAAGATCCGCGACGAAGGCGTCAGATACAAGAGCTATGACTCCTGCAACAACGTATACTTTACCCTGATGGCGGGCGGTCATAATCCGAGACCGGTAAAGTACCGCCGTTGGAGGCAGCGGGCCATGCATAAGTTCGTGTACTACAAGGAGCGTTTTGGCGTAAACCTCTGCGTGGGATGTGGCAAATGCACCATCTCCTGCCCGGTACATATCAGTATTTTCGAGGTAGTGAACCAAGTGGCGAATGCAAGGCAGTAATGTGCTGATGTGTTAATGTGCTAATGTGAGAATGCAATAAAGTTATAATTCAATATTTCTGAAATGGAACAGTTGCTAGTCCCGTCCTTATGTACGATTGAACGAATCATTCAGGAGACTCCTGATATCCGGACCTACCGGTTGAAATTCAAAGAGGAGTCGCGTATAGAGAGCTTTTCCTGGTTTCCCGGGCAGTTTGTGGAGTTCTCGCTGTTGGGGAGCGGAGAATGCACCTTTTGCATCGCCTCCTCGGCTACCCGGAAAGGCTATTTCGATTGTTCCGTCAAGCGGGCGGGAGTGGTGACAGCCGACATCCATACCGACCTTGACGAAGGAGATATGGTGGGCATCCGCGGTCCTTATGGGAACTGGTTCCCGCTGGAAGAGCTGAAAGGAAAACACTTGCTCTTTGTCGGCGGCGGGATCGGCCTGGCGCCGCTTCGCTCCCTGATCCAGTATGCGATTGACCACCGCGGCGATTACGGTGATTTTACTATCCTCTATGGAGCCCGCACCTCGGCCGACCTGTGCTATAAGGAGGAGATTGACGAATGGAAGGACAACAAATCGCTAAAGATGATTCTTACGATTGACAAGCCGGAGGAGACCTGGAAGGAAAACGTCGGGGTGGTGCCGAAAATTCTGGAAGAGGTGGTGAAGCCAAAGGTGGAGAGCACCAAAGTGATCA
>JAZDGR010000003.1:0-10850 GCA_043806735.1 bacterium
CCCGTTATCTTTGTCCCGCTTTTATCCGTGAAATAAATATTCATGCGTCCGGTGCCCTCCAGTTTCCCATTGACTTTATCCTGAACATTGAAAAGGGAAGTCGGATTAGGATAATAGTAGTTGAACCATTCCATGGCTTTGTTATAGAGGTGCCCGGGATCCCCTTGCTGTTCCACGACTTCACGGTACATGATTTTCTGAGAATCGGGATCCAGGGGAATTTTTGGAACAGGCGCTTGTTCCTGGGCTGAACTATAGCTGCTTGTCAGACATATACAGACAAGAAAACAGGGATAAAGTAGGACTCTCATATTCAGGTATTATTGTATGCACAATATTAAGAATTATTTGCGAAAAAAAAACCCTTTCGCCGTGAAAGGGTTTTTTTTAACAAAGTCAATTGATTTTTAATACATGTCTCCCATTCCGCCCATGCCCGGATTCATCGGGGGCATAGCCGGTTTTTCTTCTTTGATGGTGACAAGAACACATTCTGTTGTCAGCAGCATGCTGGCAATGGAAGCTGCATTTTCAAGCGCAACGCGGGCCACCTTTGTAGGATCAATCACGCCCGATTTGAAAAGATGTTCGTATTCTTCCGTATTTGCATTGAACCCATAATCCTCTTTTCCCTCTTTCACTTTTTGAACGATGATAGAACCTTCCAATCCGGCATTCTCGACAATCTGGCGGAGAGGTTCTTCGAGTGCTCTCTTCACAATAGCAATACCGGTCGTTTCGTCATCATTTTCCCCGGTCAGTTTTTCTATTGCCTTGATCGCACGGATGTATGCTACCCCGCCTCCGGGGATGATTCCTTCTTCAATCGCAGCGCGTGTCGCGTGCAGTGCATCTTCGAAGCGGTATTTCTTTTCTTTCATTTCCACTTCCGAAGCAGCGCCAACGTAAATAACGGCCACTCCACCAGACAGCTTGGCCAGGCGTTCCTGAAGTTTCTCACGATCGTAATCGGAGGTCGTTTTTTCAATCTGGGATTTAATCTGGTTGATGCGACCCTGGATATCTTCTTTCTTGCCGCGGCCGTTAATGATGGTGGTATTCTCTTTGTCAATCGTCATCTTTTCAGCCTCGCCAAGGTACTGCAGGGATGTGTCTTCCAGTTTGTAGCCCTTCTCTTCACTGATTACCGTCCCGCCTGTCAAGATGGCAATATCTTCCAGCATCTCTTTCCGTCTGTCACCAAATCCCGGAGCTTTCACAGCGGCTACCTTCAGGGTTCCGCGGATTTTATTGACCACCAGAGTTGCCAGGGCTTCCCCTTCCATATCTTCGGCAATGATGATCAGCGGACGACCCGTTTGAACAGCTTTCTCCAGAATCGGGAGAAGATCTTTCATAACCGAGATCTTTTTATCGTGGATGAGAATGAACGGATTCTCATAGACCACTTCCATTTTTTCAGCATCTGTCACAAAATAGGGCGAAATGTATCCGCGGTCGAATTGCATCCCCTCAACAACCTTTACCGTTGTTTCAATCCCTTTTGCTTCTTCAATGGTGATCACGCCTGCTTTTTTCACTTTGCCCATCGCTTCGGCTAACATTTTCCCGATAAAGGCATCATTGTTGGCTGAAACAGAAGCAATCTGTTCGATCTTCTCCATACTGTCACCAACCTCTTTGGTTTGTGCCTTCAGTGATTTTACCACTTCAACCACAGCTTTGTCAATTCCTCTTTTAAGATCCATCGGATTGGCGCCGGCTGTAACGTTTTTCAGTCCGGTAGTGAAAATTGCCTGAGCCAGAACCGTTGCGGTGGTAGTTCCATCCCCTGCAATTTCGCTTGTTTTGGAAGCAACTTCCTTTACCATCTGAGCTCCCATGTTTTCAACGGGATCTTTCAGTTCAATCTCTTTTGCTACCGTAACCCCATCCTTTGAAACGACCGGTGCTCCGTAGGATTTTTCGATGATGACATTGCGTCCTTTCGGACCCAGGGTCACCTTAACAGCGTTGGAAAGTGCATCCACTCCCTTTTTCAACGCTTCTCTTGCTTTTATACCAAAAATAATGTCTTTTGCCATTGCTTTACTGATTTTGTTGTTTCTGATTAAGTTATTTCAAAATGTGATTGAATGATTAAATCACGGCTACGAGGTCCGATTCTCTCATGATCATGTAATCAACCCCGTCGATGGTGATCTCTGTTCCGGCATACTTGCCATAGAGAACGGTGTCGCCGGTTTTGACGGTAACAGGTTCATCTTTTTTCCCGGGGCCGACAGCAACGACGGTTCCTTTCTGGGGTTTTTCTTTTGCGGTGTCGGGGATGATAATCCCTCCTTTGGTCTTCTCTTCTGCTGGAGCCGGTTTCACCAATACCCGGTCTGCCAGTGGTTTAATACTCACTTTTGCCATATGATTTCAATTAAAGTTAAACATTAATAAATTCCTTTGTCTGTTTGCATCGCTCTTGTCATATTTTGTGCCAAAGCTGTTTTTCCTGAATTCCATAAAACAATGTCAAAAAATCCTGACATTCTGACATTCCGAATTTTTCATATGGATACTTACAAGAACCCGCCACGCCGTACAGACGCAATGAATTGCGTCTCTACTTTTCAGGAGGCGCCTGGAAATCGTTGATAGGGGCTGCCTTGCTGTCATCGATCTGTTTCTGGATCTCACTTTCCTGGGTAATTTTTTCTCCCTGGTTTTTGGGGATTACAAAAATGGAAAAGAGACTCAGTACCAGCAGTATCACTGCCAGTGTCCAGGTGGATTTCTCAAGAAAGTCGGCCGTCTTTCTCACGCCCATAAACTGATTGGAAGAAGAAAAATTGGACGCAAGGCCTCCCCCTTTTGAGTTCTGCACCAATACTACAAATACCATCAGAACGCAGGTGATCAGGATTAACACGGAGATTAAAATATAAAAACCCATTTCTTTTGAATTACGATTTACGAATGACGAATGACGAATTAAAGAGGATCGTTAGCTTTTTTCCGGATTGTTGTTTGGATGCTGGGCTTTCATTTCTTTAATTCGGGTTGCAAAATAACTACTTTTTTCCGGGAAAACCAAATATAATTTCTCATAAACCCTTTCTGCTTTGTCAAAATGCCCTTGTTTAAAGTAAAGAATAGCCAGGGTTTCGCTGACAATCTCATCGTCTTCTGCCTGACTCCTGATAGGGTTTTCAGATGGTTTTAAGAAGGCCGTCCGCGGGGAGGATATTTTCGGTACTTCCAGGATGAACTTCTCAATCAACTCTTCTTTGCTAAGGTATTTCTTCTTCTGATCTGCAGAAAGATCCGCCGGTTCAATCGATTTGACAGGGAATCTGACTGGGATGGGTGGTTCCGATATCAGGGGAGCTCTTCCACTTTCAGCTTCGATTTCCGCCAATCGTTTTCGAACAATTTCACGCAGTTTTTCGCGGGAAGAATCCTGAGGGACCTCCGCAACCCCGGGCTCGGAAGGTGCAAGATCCTTCGATCTGACAGGGATGACCGGTTTAAACACGACTTCAGCAGGTTTGGCTAACTGTTTTTTTATTTCCGGTAAGGTTGGCCGGGATTTTTCCACCTTTGGATTCATCACCTTGTATCCATCGATTAACCGCTTTAGCCGTCTGCGGTCAGAAGCATAAACAGCTGCCTTTTTTAACTGGACATTGTACTGAGGATGCTCCTCTTTATACAGATTGAAGGCATATAACAATTGGGCAGCCTGGCAATAAGGATAATGCTTTAACAGCTCTTCGAATAGCTTCAGGCTCTCCGTGTCAACCGCAGCAGGATTGTTTAGGTATGATATGAACTGTGTGGCATTCATTTGGTTTACAATCGGCTAACTCACCAATTTACTACGGCTTTGTTAAATATATCCTGGACCAATTGTTCATTGATCTGATCGATCAGTTGATCCTGGACTGACACCAGGTTCTGTGAGCTGGGGTAATCAAGGTAGCGGGAAAAACTCGATTCAAAATTTTGCTTTTCGTCCGTCTTGTTTGTAAATTCAACTTTCACGGTGATGGTCATCCGGTTCAATGCTGCTGTTTCATTCCCCTGGATCGCGACCGGCTGAACCGTATATCCTGTAATGGAACCCTCCAGGTTAAGATCTCCGTTTTGATCAACTAAAATCAGATTGGTTTGGGAAGTGAAGTAGTTTTGAAGAGCTTCAGTAAAATCACGGCTGAGAGTGGCAACGACCGGCTGGGCATTGTTGGGGAAGTTAGGGATGGAGATGGTCTTTACCTGAGGGGAAATGGATGCTCCTGTAAAAGAGTAACTAACCCGGCAGGAATTCATGAATCCCGAAACAAATAGTAACACGGCCACGAAGATGGCAGTAGTTAACTTGCTTAAGCCACAAACGCAATGCATTTTCATTGTCGAATATCGTATTCCCTGATTTTACGGTACAAAGTCCGCTCTGAAATCCCGAGCTCTTTTGCAGCGTCTTTCCGTTTCCCATCATATTTTCGGAGTGCTTTTCTGATGTACTCCGTTTCCTGTTTCTGCAAGGAAAGAGATTCTTCTACCTCCTCGGGTTCTTCCATGGTTTCCGCGAATTCCTTTTCAAAGGGCTGGACCAGAATGGGCGATTCGCGATCGCCCTGTTCGGGATAATCCTTGTATAGCCGTTGTAACAGATGATTGTTCTCACGGATTGTCCCTCCTACGTTTTCACTTTCAATGAGGTTCATCACCAGCTGTTTCAGGTCGTTCATGTCCCGTTTCATGTCAAAGAGAACCTTATAGAGTAGGTCTCTTTCCGTGATTTTCGAGGTTTCCTCCCCTTTGTAAAGTACCGGAAGATCGCTGACAGAACCTTGTGGCAGATATTTCAGCAGGGTTTCTGAATTGATATCGCGGCTCTTTTCGATGATGGAGATCTGCTCGGTGATATTTTTCAATTGCCTGATGTTTCCTGGCCAACGATAATTCACCAGGATCTTTACGGCTTCATCGTCGAGTTGAATGGATGGCATATGGTACTTCTCGGCGACATCGCTGGCAAATTTCCTGAAAAGCAAATGGATGTCTTCTTTTCGCTCCCGGAGCGGCGGGACAAAAATGGGAACGGTATTCAGCCGGTAGTAAAGATCCTGGCGAAATTTTCCGTTTGCAATAGCGTCGGGAATATGGATGTTTGAGGCCGCCACCACCCGTACGTTCGTCTTAATTACCTTGGATGACCCAACCCTGATAAATTCTCCGCTCTCAAGCACACGGAGAAGGCGGACCTGCGTCGATAACGGAAGTTCGGCAACTTCATCAAGGAATATCGTGCCTCCGTTCACAACCTCAAAATACCCTTTCCTGGCTTCGTGAGCTCCGGTAAAAGAACCCTTTTCGTGGCCAAACAACTCCGAATCAATCGTTCCTTCAGGAATGGCCCCACAGTTGACAGCAATATATGGCCCATGTTTCCGGGGGCTTAACTGATGAATAATCTTTGGAAAAAATTCTTTCCCGGTTCCGCTCTCCCCCGAGATCAGCACCGTTATATCGGTGGCTGCTACCTGTCGTGCGATGTCAATCGCCCGGTCGAGCAAGGGTGAGTTTCCAATAATCCCGAAGCGTTGTTTAATGGCAAGGATGTCTATCATTCCCGATTTCTTTCGATCTCTTTAAGGACAAAAATACAAAAAAAAAGAGACATGACATTTTTTCATGCCGTATTGTCATTATCTGATCTGGGCACCAAGTTTTTGGACGAATGCCTTAACCAGCCTTTCCATAACATTATCAATTTCGCCATCTGTGAGTGTTTTGGACTCATCACGGATAAGGAAACTGACTGCATATGATTTCTTGCCTTGTCCGACCTGCTCCCCTTCGTACACGTCAAAAAGTTTTACCGCGTGAAGTAGTTTTTTTTCTGTCGTGTGTGCTACTTTTTCGATTTCCGAGAATTCGGTTTCCCGGTCCAGCAATAAAGCAAGATCTCTTCTTACTTCAGGATATTTTGGCAATTCCCGGTAGGATGCTTCACCCGGATGGACCAGATCTAACAGAAGATCGAGGTTCACGTCAGCATATAAAACAGGTTGACGGATATCGAACTTTTCCAGAACGGTCTTCCTGATAAAACCCATGCTCACGAGGGATTCTTCCCTGAAATGGTAACTTAATCCTTTTTTGAAAATGGGCGAAACAGAAGGGGTGATACGGATGTTATCTCCATCGATGGAAAGTTTGATCAACATAGCGTTCAGGTATCCTTTCAGCTCGAAAAGATTGACCGGGTCGTCAGCAGTATTCCAGGTTTCGGGCTTCGATCGGCCTGTCAGAAACAGCGCAAGACGTTGTTCTTCATGGTAACCGGGCAACAGATCATCCGGATCGGGATTCCCATTGCCGATATGATGATATACCGTACCTGTTTCGAACAGTTTCAGATCGGTTGTTTTCCTGTTCTGGTTGTAAGAAATCGCTTCCAATCCTCCGAAGAGGAGGGTTTGCCGGAGAACATCCAGGTCACGGCTAAGGGGATTCAGGATTCTGACGCATTTGTCAGCAGGGTATGTTAGGTTTTCTGCGTAATAGGAAGAGCGTGTCAGGGAATTGCACATGATCTCAAAGAACCCGTTCAAACTCAGATAATCCGAGATCAGGTTCCGGATTTTTTCCGGGTCGGGTTTCGGAAAAAAGGACAACGAAGATTTTACCTCGTGAGGGATCCCGATGTTGTTGTACCCGTAAATCCGCAAGATTTCCTCCACAACATCTGCCTCCCGGGTAACCTCCACCTTGCAGGAAGGAATAACCAGGGCGAGTTCCTCCTGAGTCTCTTTTTCAATCGTTATTTCCAGGTCCGACAGGATGCTCTTCACCACATCACGTGGAATGTTTTTCCCGATCAACCGGTCAAGCAGAGTATAGGATAATAACATCCGGGTTTTTTCTCTTTTGTTCGGATAGACATCTACAATTCCGGATGTAAGCTGACCGCCGGCGATTTCCCGGATCAGCAGAGCTGCCCTTTTCAGGGCAAACACGGTCATCTCAATATCGGTTCCCCGTTCGAAACGAAATGAAGCATCGGTTTGTAGTCCATGGTACCGTGCTGTTCTCCGGATAGAGACCGGGTTGAAGCAGGCGCTCTCCAGAAACACATTCCGGGTTGATTCCGTTACTCCCGAGTGTACCCCTCCAAACACACCCGCAATACACATAGGCTCCGTCGTGCTGCAGATCATCAGATCCTGGTCGGTCAGGATTCGCGGCTGTTCATCCAACGTAACGAAAGGAGTCCCTGCCGGGTAATGTTTCACAACTACTTTTCTCCCGGAAATCTCATCCGCATCAAACGCATGCAGAGGTTGGCCAGTTTCCATCAGCACGAAGTTTGAGATATCAACGATGTTGTTGATGGGACGTAGCCCGATAGCGATCAGTCTGTTTTGCAACCACTCCGGGGATGGTTCAACCTTTGCTCCGGTGATGGTGAGTCCTGAGTAGCGCGGACAAGCAACTGGATCTACCACCCGTATAGTAATCGGCGGATCCTGAGGACCAAGCTGAAATCCGGAAAGATCGGGCAAGTGTAACCTGGCCCTGTCTGTGGTTGGGGCATGTTCCTTCCCGCAATTATTTACAACAGCTACCAGGTCGCGAGCCAGGCCAATATGCGAAGAGGCATCGCTCCGGTTTGGGGTCAGGCCTATCTGGAAGATCATATCTTCCAAACCTCCCCCGACTGAATGCCAGGGTTCCATACTTTCCACCTCCAGTCCGCACCCCGTCAGCATTTCTGCAACGCTTTCAGGCGGCAGGTTGAGGTTGATATATTGCTTGAGCCAGTTGTAAGAGATTTTCATGGAAGGGTTGATTTAAAGGGCAAAATTAGGGATAATCTCCAAAAGATCAACTGATCAGCCCCCAGTTGTGCTCGTATTTGTTCATCATCCTGAGGTGATGGTTCAGCCGGGAATTCTCGGCCAGGTCAAGTCCGGGATCCTGTTCGATAATCTCTATCGCCAGGTTCCTGCTATATTTCAGGATCTTCTCATCCTTGACAATATCGGCAATCTTGAGGTCCAGGATCCCGCTCTGTTGGGTTCCTTCCAGGTCTCCGGGGCCACGCAGCTGAAGATCCGTTTCGGCAATTATAAATCCATCGGTAGTGCTCACCATCGTCTGAATCCGTTTCCTGGCATCCGCCGATAATTTGTCGGCCGTCATCAGAATGCAAAAAGACTGATCGGCACCACGACCCACGCGCCCTCGCAACTGGTGAAGCTGGGAGAGGCCGAATCGTTCGGCATTCTCAATCACCATCACCGAAGCATTAGGGATGTCAACTCCCACTTCGATCACCGTAGTGGCGACCATAAGCTGGGTCTCTCCCTTAACAAACCGTTGCATCTCATACTCTTTATCCGCCGACTTCATTTGTCCGTGGACAATGCTGATCGCAAAGTCAGGAAGGGGAAATTCCCTGACCACCGCATCATACCCTTCCATCAGGTTCTTCAGGTCGAGTGTTTCAGACTCCTTGATCAGGGGATAAACAATGTACACTTGTCTTTTTTCCCTGATCTTTTTTTTCAGGAATCCGAAAAGTTCCAGTCGTTTGGATTCATAGGCATGACGTGTTACAACCGGTTTCCTTCCAGGAGGCATTTCATCGATGATCGAATTATCGAGGTCTCCATAAAGGGTCATGGCCAGGGTCCGGGGGATCGGGGTCGCTGTCATGACCAGGATATGGGGTGTAATTCTATTCTTCTCCCAGAGTTTTGCCCGTTGCGCCACCCCGAACCGGTGCTGTTCATCAATCACGACAAGGCCAAGGTTGCTGAATTGTACATATTCCTCAAGCAAGGCGTGCGTGCCTATTACGATCTGGATTTCACCCCGGCTCAACCCTTCCTGTAATTCTTTCCGGTCTGATGCTTTGGTTGAACCTGTCAGCAAGCGTACCTGGATGGCCATCCCCGAAAGCATCTTCGAAATGGTGTTAAAATGCTGGGCGGCAAGGATTTCGGTCGGAGCCATCAAGCATGTCTGGAACCCATTGTCAATGGCGATCAACATAGTCATGAGGGCGACCAGCGTTTTTCCGCTCCCCACATCGCCCTGCAGTAACCGGTTCATCTGTTTCCCTAAGCCCAGGTCGCTCCGGATCTCTTTGATCACTCTTTTCTGGGCGTTGGTCAGTGTCAGGGAGAGATGATGGTGGTAAAACTGGTTGACCTTTTCTCCGACTTTAGCAAATATATGTCCTTCCTGTTTGTGCAGTCTCAGGTATTTTTGTTGGAGGAGCCGGAGCTGGATAAAAAATAGCTCTTCAAATTTCAGTCGGGCCTGTGCCCGTTTCAACAGATCCGGAGATTCGGGGAAATGTATATTGATAAACGCTTCCTGTCTTGGAATCAAGTGAAGGTTACCGAGGATCCGGTCGGGGATCGTTTCCGGAACATGGAACTTTTCGTGCAGGATCAAGGTTTTCATCAATTTCGAGATGCCCCGGCTGTCGAGTCCTTTTGATTTTAGCTTTTCCGAAGAATTATAGAGTGGCCGGAGGATTTCGCTCAGTGCCGGCGGTTGATCCGAAGGAATTTCAAGTTCCGGGTGAGCCATATTCCATCTACCGGAAAAAAGGGACGGCCTTCCAAAGATGATATATTCCTTGCCCGGGACAAGTTTATCGATGACCCATTTGTGTCCCTGGAACCAGACAAGGTCCATTTCCCCTGATCCGTCCTGGATGGTAGCTAGCAGTCGCCTTGAGCGTGGGGGGCCGACTGTCTGAACAGACCTGATGACCGCTTTCAGCTGGATATAGGTCAGGTCGTCGGTGATTCCGGCAATCTTATGATACCGGCTGCGGTCGATATGCCGAAACGGGAAGCAGGAAAGAAGTTCGCCGAAGGTGGTGACAGACAACTCCTTTCGAAGCATTTCGCCTCTGACGGGGCCAACGCCTTTCAGGTATTCGATCGGAGTATTGAGAAATGTCTGGATCACCATTTGGTTGATTGTGTTAGGGCCATGTAAAAATACTATTTTCGCTCTAAGCAAAAAAGGCCGTCAGTTTCTGACAGCCTTTTTGATATAAAGTAGCAACTGGGGGTTAATATTCCCACAAACCTTCTTCGAATTCAAACAAGGAATTCTTGGCTTTTTCTGATTCGAGTAATGCATCTACTCCGGTGGCATACTGATTAATCTGGCGGTCGTATTCATTCTCGAATTTTGTGATATAACTTGCAAAAATACGCTTGGTGAATGCGTCATCATAACTCAGTCTTCCGGCTGAACCGTTCTTCATGTTAAAGATCTCGGAATGGGCAAAGACGTTGCGGCACTCGGGGAAGTACACCCAGAACAGCTGCTGGTCCCCACGATATTCTCCCTGTTCGGTGTAGCTTGCCATCAGCGGGCAGATTCCCAAAATTCGCACCTCAAACACCGAACGCTGCTTATCAAAGTACCAATCTTCCTTGATCTGAAATTTCTTTACATCCGTGGCATAAAACTGCTTGGTGATGACCGTATCGAACTCGCTTCCGTCGGGGCGTTTCAGGGTGACCCGTTCCGGGGTCTCCAGCTTGTCCATCAGTTCCTTGTAAGTTATCGGATAGAGAAACAGATCGTTCGTGGTGGAATAGGCGGTGATGGCCCCTTCCCTCACTGCATCTTGAAGAACCTGCATCAGGCTTTTCCAGCCGGTTTGAGGCTGCTCAGGGAAATAGTAGGGAAGGTTCATTTTTTCCCGCATATCCACGGTTCTCCAGATCCGTTTTGACCATACAATATCGGCTTCCCTCAGGTATACATAAGGAATCGGTTGCAGGGCTACAATAGCGGATTTATCGAAAACCCCATCCCTTGGCGGAGCTTCCAGCACCTGTGCAAAGGAAGTC
>JAZDGR010000004.1:0-2568 GCA_043806735.1 bacterium
TTGGACAGTGGGAGGAGTAGTGAGTGGTGAGTGGTGAGTGGTGAAAAAAAGTTTGCCGGTATTCGTTATCTTTGCGGAAATGTTGGGTTTCCATGCGAACTGTCCGCTCTGCCACAGCATGTTTGTGTTTTTTCCTGATCACATGGTGCGCTGCTTTTTCCCAGGGCACCTGGGACCGCATCGCGGTTCCCGTAACGCAAAATCTCTATTCGGTTTGCTTCGTGGATAGCCTCTATGGCTGGGCCGTGGGAGACTCGGGGATGATCATTCATACGTCCGACGGCGGGATCAGCTGGACCCGCCAGGAAAGCCCGACGGAGAACGAGATCGCAAACGTCTTCTTCCTGGACAGAAATCTTGGCTGGGCTTCGTCGTTTAATTTCACCACGCCTCCATACGGGACGCTGATCTTGAAAACCAGCAACGGGGGAGCCGACTGGACCGCTACCCCCTATCCGCAGGAAAACAGTTTCATCAACTGTATCCTGTTCTTCGATTCGCTCACCGGGTGGATGGGCGGGATGCCGCATGCTCTGGTAAAAACGACCGACGGCGGGATCAGCTGGACCCAGGCAGCCATCGACACCTCCATCTTTGCATTCTTCCCGGTGCTGAGTATTACATTCCTCGACGACCAGGTGGGCTTCGCCTGCGGGGGGATGTTCGATATCGCCGGCGTGATCTGGCGCACCACAAACGGAGGCGACTTGTGGTATGCCATTGAAGCATCCCAGGCCCCGGCCGATGAAGTGCACGCCCTCCACATCATCGATCCGCTGCATGTACTCGGCGCGGGAGGTGATCCCGATTATGGCTATGGGGTAGGAATGATCCGCACCTCCGACGGCGGACTGAACTGGGCCTATGAAGATATCGGCATCCAGGGCATTGCATTCGACCTCGACTTTAGGAATGACACCGAAGCATGGGCGCCGCTGGGCCCTCGACGGAAACTGATCTATAGCCTGAATGCCGGCGCCGGCTGGACCGAAATTTCCACCCCCGATTCCACGTCTATCCTGGACATCACCTTCCCCGATACCCTCCACGGATATGCGGTTGGCGCCGGGGGCGCAGTGCTGAAGTATACCCCCCCGGTCCCCCCCTTTGTGCCTCCGCTTCCCGGTGAAAAGAATGGCTGCACGC
Organism: bacterium; assembly: GCA_043806735.1. Taxonomy (GTDB): domain Bacteria; phylum Bacteroidota; class Bacteroidia; order Bacteroidales; family FEN-979; genus QYOJ01. The sequence continues at coordinate 1,147 of JAZDGR010000004.1, forward strand.
TTTCCCAAAATTACCCCAACCCGTTTCGTTCAATTACGAATTACGAATTACGAATTACGAATTATTCCTTTGTTTCTTTAAAGATTTATTCGCTTTGGGGGGAGGAGGTTGCTACGGTTATGGAGAAAAAACTGCCTCCCGGAACACATCAGGTGGCGTTTGATACAGGTAATTTACCGGCGGGGATTTATCTGTACCGGTTGGCAGTTGACGGAACTATTCAGGCAACCAAACGAATGGTTGTACTTCGTTAGGATTTTTTCTCGCAGATCGTAGTGACTATTGAGGCTATCCTGAAAAATGTTTATTGCTGAAAATCAGTTTTACCCCACCCCTAAAGGGAGCCTGATTTTCAGCAACTTCTCCCGTTAGGGTAGGGGTAAAAAAGTTGCTGAAAATTGAATATTGGGCTTTTCGGAGGGGGCTCAATTATCAATTATATTTACCTTTATCCCAAATTTGATTCCCCCTTATGGTAAGAGGTAAAATCACCGCCGGACTTTTCAAAGTACCTTACGTGATGAAGTGGGTAGAAGAGCAGAACAAGTGAATATTTTCGCAAACCTATCCTCATGATACGAATTTTTGATGTTTTATTCTCCTGTGCCGGTCTGCTGATCCTCTCTCCCATTTTCCTTATCCTCATGCTGATTATTCCTTTGGATTCCATGGGACCTGTTTTCTTCCTCCAGATCCGTGTCGGCGAAAACGGTATGGACTTCCTGCTGATCAAATTTCGCACCATGGTGACGGGCGCAGAACAAGAAGGTGGGTTGACAGTCGGTGCTCAGGACAGCCGGATTACGAAAGTCGGGTACTTTCTTCGCAAATACAAGCTGGACGAACTCCCCCAATTGATCAACGTGCTGAAAGGCGACATGAGCCTGGTCGGCCCCCGCCCCGAACTCCGGAAGTACGTGGAACTGTATTCGGATGAGCAAAAAAAGGTCCTGACGGTCAGGCCGGGGATCACCGACTGGGCATCCATCGAGTACATCAATGAAAATGAGATCCTGGGGAAATCATCCGACCCGGAAAAGACCTACATCGAAGAGGTACTGCCCGCCAAAATTGAGCTGAATATGAGGTTCATTAACCGGCCAACCCTAAGCCACTACTTTCTCATCCTCGGGAAGACCATCAAACAACTTTGGTGAGATCCAGCTAAACCTCGTCCTTCGTCATTCGTAGACTTTCCTGATTCCCTCCAGCAACTCTTTTAACTCCTCCACCTTTTCAGCATTCCCAAGCTGGGTGTAAGTCAGAACCAGATTGTTGATCAATCGGTGGATGATGTCCACGTTTGTACAGGGAGCAAAGAAAGAAGGTTCGGGTTTCAGTTTCATCTGCCGGACAAACAACTCGATCTCCCGGCGCGTAAAGACGGCTCCGTTGTTGAACGGATTGATGTAGAACAACACT
>JAZDGR010000005.1:0-19578 GCA_043806735.1 bacterium
GATTAATTTCATGCGACAAATGTACATGCTTTCATTTGATTATGAAATTTTTTCTATATCTTGTAACCCATTTTCGTCAAACACGTCTAACAGCCGGATGAGATTTCAGGACGACAACCAATACATTGACCGTGTATTGCAGGGTGATAGTTCTGCTTACGCGCACCTGGTTGCCAAACATAAAGAGATGGTTTTTTCGATCGCCCTGAAAATCTCGAACAATCGCGAAGACGCCGAAGAGGTTGCGCAGGATAGTTTCCTGAAGGCATACCAGGCTCTGGGGTCTTTCAGAAAAAAATCAAAGTTCTCAACCTGGCTTTACCGGATTGTATATAATGCAGCGATTACAAAAACACGAAAAAAACGAATTGAATTTGTAGGAATAGACGACAGGCTCATCATGAACTATACCGAAGACGAAATCCATGCGCGGGTGAATGAAATTGATGAACAGGAACAAAAGATCCTGGTTGACAGGGCCTTGAAGAACCTTCCTGAAGAAGACAACCTGCTTATTACGCTTTTTTACAAATCTGAAAAGAGCATTGAGGAGATCAGCTATATAACCGGGTTATCGGAATCGAATGTGAAAGTTCGCCTGCACCGGATCCGGAAAAAGCTTTATGATGAACTCTCTGAGTTGATGAAATACCAAACTGTATAGGAAAAAAAGTAAATTTGCAGCCTTATGAAAAAGAAAGATCTTTTGGCGGATGATTTTTTAAAGGAACTCGTATCCAAATCTTCCCTGGAAAGCCCTTCTGATGATTTCATTGCCAGGGTAATGGTAGGGGTCGAATCTATGCCTGCCCCTGTTCCCGTCAAAAAATCCTTCTTTTCTCTGCTCAAATCCATTATACCGTGGACCATTCTTGCTTTCGTTGTTATTCTTTTCATTTTTTCCTCTGATCTGCCTTTCATCAATAACCTTCCCGGGATTGAATTCATGCAACGGATTCTGATTTCCTCTTTCGGATCTTTCATTGCTTCGTTCAAATCCGTTTTTTCGGGAAAATTTGCATCCCTTGCCATTGCAGTTCTTGTTTCCGGTGTGTTTCTTTTCGCCATTGAACGGTTGATCAGCCGCAAAACTTCTACACATCGTCAGTACATGATCTAAGAAAAAATTCTAGTTTTCGGGTTCTCGTTCTTTCCAGAGTCGTTTAAAATTCTTTGGCGGCATTTTGGGTAAGGTCCGCCGTGGTCCCCACATCTTTTGCCCGAATGTTGAAACCGCTTTGTTTTTGATCCTGGCGCCCGGTTTATCAAGCATCCACCGGTGAAGCATCGCATATTTCCACCCGCCAACCATTCTTCTCCACATAAAACTGGTATACTTACGGGTTACGGATTCATGCCGGTTATACAGAAGCAATTCGTGCAACGGAATTTTTAGGGGACAAACCTCCGTGCAGCTGCCGCAAAGAGAGGAAGCAAAACTAAGGTGATTATATTCCCGAAGTCCCAGATAATGCGGAGAGATAACCGATCCGACAGGACCGGAATAAACAGCACCATAGGTATAACCACCTACGCTCCTGTATACCGGACATGTGTTCAGGCAAGCACCGCAACGTATGCATGAGAGGGCCCTTCGCTGCTCCCTGAATGATAACAACTCTGTTCGCCTGTTGTCCAGAAGAATCACAATCATTTGTTCAGGACCATCAGGTTCTTGTTTTGTTTTGGGTCCAAAAAGAATATTGTTATAAACAGTAATTTTCTGGCCGGTACCGTGGGTAGCCAGAAGCGGAAGAAAGAGATCCAGGTCTTCCAGGGAGGGGATCAGTTTTTCGATTCCCGCAACGACAATGTGGATCTTCGGGAAGGAAAAACTCAGGATGCCGTTTCCCTCATTCTCCACCAGGGCAACCGCACCGCTGTCGGCAATTAGAAAATTAGCCCCAGTAATTCCAACATCTGCCCTGATAAATTCTCCGCGAAGCTTTTCCCTGACAAATTTTGTGATTTCTTCGGGAAGTGTGTTTTCGGGCAATCCAAATTTTCTGTGAAAGAGTTCAGAAATATCTTCTTTTGATTTGTGCATTGCCGGGGTAACAATATGATAGGGTTTTTCACCAGCGATTTGCACAATATACTCTCCCAGATCAGTTTCAAATACTTCCCGTTTGTTCTTTTCAAACAGTTCATTCAGCTCCAGCTCTTCCGAAACCATGGTTTTCTGCTTCACAATCACTTTGGCTTTCGCTTTCCGGATAATGTGCATGATTTCCTTCTGGGCTTCGCGTTCGCCCATAGCCCAAATGACTTTGCCGCCCCGCTTGTCCAGATTCCGTTCAAACTCGGTTAAATACGAGTCCAGTTTATTGATAATCTTGTGCTTCAGATTAGCTGCCCGGCGTTTTGCAAGTTCCAAATCCCGGTATTGAAGCTTACCTTGGATAACCGCCTGGTCGTATCTTCCGATGTTAAAGTCTAACCGTTTTCGGTGCTCGCTATCAAAAGATTTTCTGGCAGCATCTTCTAGAAATCTTTGTGCCGTTATATTCATCCGGAGTCTTTATCAAATCATGTCCGAGATCTTTGTTACCCGCCGTTCGTGTCTGCCTCCTTCAAACACTGTGTTTAGAAACACTTTCACATACTCGGCTGCATGAACATTGGATATGAAACGGGCGGGCAATGCGATGATATTTGCGTCGTTATGCATGCGGGCAAGTTTCGCGATTTCATGGTCCCAGCAAATTGCGGCACGAACATGGGGATACTTGTTCGCTACCATCGCGGCTCCATTTCCACTCCCACAGATGACAATCCCAAGAGATAAGGTTCCTTTGTTAATGGACGAAGCCAGGGGATGAATAAGATCAGGGTAATCGATACTATCTTCTGAAAAGGCGCCAAAATCTCGAGTCATATATCCCCACTCCTCCAAGTTCTTTTTCAGGTATTCTTTCATCTGAAAACCTGCGTGGTCACTTCCAATAGCAATAATTTCGCCGGGTTGAATCATGGTTCCTCTTTTGAGGCAAAGGTAGGGATATTGAATTATCCACAGGAAAATGTTTACAACTGTTTATCTTTGTTACAAAATATTGATAAAAAGGCTGATTTTTACCATGCCGTAAAAGGGTAAGCAAAAACGACTCTTTTGTAAAATGTTATCAAGCACTTTTCACAATCATTTTTCACATCTAATTCCGTTTTTTTTTAACCAGAGAAGATATCAACAATGTTTTATAACAAACTAAAATTATTTATTATCAACTAATTACATAACAAAAGCTGTGGATAAAATGTTGATGAAAATTTAAATTTGACTAGTCAAAATTTTTCCCATAAAACATATCAACCGTTTCAACGCCTATTAATAGAAACAATAAAATAAATATATCTTTTTTTTATTAATACAATGAATTCTTTCAAAGAAGCACTGATTAAAAAAATTAACCGGCTCAGGCAGGAAAAAGATGTCGTTATCTTTGCCCATTTTTATCAAATTCCTGAAATACAAGACATTGCTGATTTTATTGGGGATAGTCTTGCGCTTGCCCAACAGGCTCATACAACAAATGCCCGGATGATCCTTTTCTCAGGAGTCCATTTCATGGCGGAGACCGCCAAGATTTTAAATCCGTCAAAAAAAGTGATCATCCCTGATATGGAAGCAGGGTGCTCACTGGCGGATTCCTGTCCTCCCGATGATTTCAAAGCGTTTAAGGCAAAATATCCCGATCATATTGTTATCTCTTACATAAATTGTTCTGCCCGTATAAAAGCCATGTCAGATGTGATTTGCACATCAAGCAATGCAATTAAAATCGTGGAATCTTTTCCGCGAAGCCAGAAGATTATTTTTGCGCCTGATAAAAATCTAGGGGGATATGTAAACAGTGTTACCGGAAGAGAGATGGTTTTATGGAACGGAACCTGTGAAGTTCACGACATGATCAAAACCGAAGCCTTGGTTTACCTGATGAAAGAACATCCGGATGCCTTGGTAATTGCCCATCCCGAATGCAAGGCTGTCGTTCTTGAGATGGCAGATTTCATCGGATCTACAACAAGCCTATTGAAGTTTACCTCGACAAATCCGGCAAAAAAGTTCATAGTAGCAACAGAAACAGGCATTCTTCATGCCATGAAAAAAACCTCACCCGAAAAAGAATTCCTGATTGTTCCCACCGACGAAACCTGCAGCTGCAATGATTGTCCCTTTATGAAGAAAAACACCCTTGAAAAAATTCTTTCTGCCCTTGAAACAGAAAAACCGGAAATTATCCTGGATGATACATTAATTTCGCAAGCGAAACAGCCTATATTGAAAATGCTGGTATTATCTGTTTAAGGAGGAATCAGAATGCGGACATTCTTTTTATTGCTTTTCTTGTTTATTTTTCCTTTTCCAGGCCAAAGTCAGGATACGGTTAAGATTAACGGGTTTCAGCAATTCTATTATCCGAACGGAAAGATTTCCAGCAAAGGAACAATGAGGAATGGGCAGCCCGATGGATACTGGAAATCCTTTTACGAATCAGGGATCCTGAAGTCGGAAGGGAACAGGTTGAATTATGAACTGGATAGCCTGTGGAAATTTTACAACGAACAGGGCCGCCTTATTCTGGAAATTACTTACCGGAATGGAAAAAAAAATGGAGTGAAAACTTCCCGGCTTGACAAAGAGACCATCCATGAAAATTATGTGAACGACGTAAAAGAAGGATATACCCGGTACGAGCTTCCGGACGGGACAAAAAAAATGGACATCCCGTTTGTCAAAGGACTAGAACAGGGAATCGGAAAAGGATACTCACCCGACGGCGAGGTCATCACCATTACAGAGTACAAAAAGGGGTTTATTGTCGACCGGATGAAGATCAACCGGTGGGATAAAAATGGGCAGAAACAGGGAAAATGGATCACTTTCTGGGAAAACGGAAAAATAAAAACCGAAGGAACCTTCAGGGATGACAGGAAAAATGGCTATTTCAAGGAATATTCCGAAAAAGGTGACCTGATTGCCATCGCGAAGTACATTGATGGAGCGCTTCAGCCGGAAGCCGAAGAGATCCAGAAACTGGAAGTGGAAAAAGAGTATTATGCCGATGGGAAAATCAAAAAAACTTCCTTGTACCGGAACGGAATTCTGGAAGGGGTCAGCCGCGAATTTTCCCCAGAAGGCGTGATGACAAAAGCGATCGAATACCACGAGGGGATCAAATCGGGAGAAGGATTGGTGTTGGAAGATGGCAGCAGAACGGGTCACTGGAGAGAATTTTATCCAGACAGCGCCCTTAAGGCAGAGGGGGATTACGAAAATGGGAATAAAACAGGGTCCTGGAAGTTTTATCATCCAAACGGAAAAATGGAACAAACGGGTGTTTACAACAAACAGGGAAAACCCGAAGGAACCTGGAAATGGTATCACGACAACGGACAATTACAGCGGGAAGAAATCTATTACCACGGCGAAAAAGACGGATTGTCAGAAGAATTTGATGAAAACGGAACCCTCATTGAGCAGGGAGAATACCTGAACGGGCTGGAAGACGGTCCGTGGATCCAGCGAATCGGAGATTTTTATCAACGCGGAAGTTACAGAGACGGGTTGCGGACAGGCATGTGGGTCTCTTATCAACTGATCGACGGAGAAACAGGTACCGACAGCCTTTTGATTTTTCAAGGCGCCTTCATTGACGATTTGCCTGACGGAAAACATACTTACTACTGGGAAAATGGAAAAGTGCGGGACGAAGGAATTTTCGTCATGGGCAAAAAAGAGGGTAACTGGTCCAAGTACAATTACGACGGATCCCTGTTTCTGGTAATTACCTATCAAAACGGCATTGAGACCCGTTATGACGGGATGAAAATAAAACCTCCATTTGAACCCGAAGAATGAAGCAGAAGAAACGGTTGAAAAAATCTCCGGAAAAAAACACCCAAACAGGCGAACCAGAGCGGATCAGATTGAACAAGTTCATTGCAAATTCGGGCATATGTTCCCGCCGTGAAGCAGATGAACTGATCCTGGCAGGCGCCATAAAAGTAAACGGAAAAGTTGTCACTGAATTGGGGACCAAGATTCTTCCGACCGATAAAATTCAATATGGAGACCAAGCGGTTAAGCGTGAGAAACACCGGTATATCTTGTTGAACAAACCCAAGGGATATCTCACAACATTTGACGACCCGGAAAAACGAAACACCGTCATGCAGCTGATTGAAGGCGCGTGTTTCGAACGTGTCTATCCCGTTGGCCGGCTTGACCGGAACACCACGGGTTTGCTATTATTTACGAACGACGGATTTATCACAAAGAAACTGACTCATCCCCGTTACGGGATCAAGAAAATCTACCATGTATTCCTGGACCAGCCCCTGACCAAAACCGACCTTCAGAAAATCGGCGAAGGAATTGAACTGGAAGATGGTTTTATCCGGGTGGACAGGATGGAATATACCGGAGACGGCAAAGATAAAAGAGAAATAGGGGTGGAGCTTCATTCGGGGAAAAACCGTATTGTCAGAAGGATTTTTGAAAAAATGGGGTACAAAGTCGAGAAGCTTGACCGGGTCTATTTTGCCGGCCTGACCAAAAAGAATCTGCCCCGGGGGAAATGGAGGTTTTTAGAAGAAAAGGAAATCAATATGTTGAAAATGATTAGTGCAAACAAATGAGGGAACCAACCAGGATTTATATTGCTGAAGATGAATTACTTATCGCCACGAGCCTGAAACAACAACTGGAGCAGGCAGGGTATATGATATGCGGATCATCCATCCGTGGAGAGAAAACCATTGAAGAATTACACCAGTTGAAATTGCAAAACCAGGAACCGGAAATCGTGCTCATGGACATTCATTTGCGGGGAGAGATGGACGGAATCGCAACAGCCAGGAAAATTACCGAACAGTTCGATTGTGGGATTATTTTTCTGACCGGCCAGAGTTCCAAAGAGGTTTATGAACGGTCATTTTTCATCAAGCCATTTGGATATATCCTGAAACCATATGATCTCGAGCAAACCATTATGACAATAGAAATCGCCGCCTATCAGCGGAAACTTGAAATAGAAAACAGGCAGTACCGGAACAGGCTTGAAACCAAGCTTACCGAAAAGATTGAGGAAAATATGGAGGCGATGGACCTCTACAAGTCGCTTGTCGAAAACTCCCTGGTCGGGATCTCAATCCTGCAGGAGAACCAGTTTGTTTTTGTTAATCAGGCATTCGCTGACATGCTGGGTTTTCCGATCGAGGAGACCTCAAAATTTACTGTCCGCGATCATCTGGGACTGGTCCATCCGGAAGACCGAGAAAAGATTCTGATGATTACAAACCAACGGCTTTCAGGTGAAATACCACCGCAGCATACAACATTCAGGGTTTTCCGGAAAGACGGCCGGATAATGTGGCTCAGAACATTCGTGAAATTCATCCATTACAAGGGAAAACCGGCGCTTCATCATTCTTACCTTGACGTTACGGATATGCATACGCTGAAGAAGCAGGCTGAAGCTTTACAAAAACAAATCGAAGACCTGCAAAAACAACCAAATTAATTGTCATTTTTTAATGGATGTTTATGCGAAAACTATTTCTGGTCTATCTGGTTATTGCCTTATCCGCGCAGGTTGTTGCCTCTGATCCAATCCGTGAACTGATCAACGGATCGGGTGATGCCGGAAAATACCCGGGCAACGACATCCTGGTACTGTTCGACAGTACATGCACAGATGTGCAACCAACAGGATTGAGTATGGTAACCAATCATATTTTGTACAAAGTTCTGACTCCCGGTGGCGCCAGGGAACTGAGTGCCATCACTTTCGGGTATGATCCGCAATCGGCATTTGTCGAGGTGAAGAAAGCGACCATCTTCCGGAAAAACGGGGATGTTGTACAACTTGATCTAAACAATGTGCAGGATTACCCGGCGCCCGCGCGTGCGATCTACTGGGGGGCCAGGGAGAAAATGATAGACATCGGACGCCTGGAACCCGGAGACGCGGTGGATGTCATTCTGTTCCGGAAAGGATTTACTTACGCATTGTTGCAAGATGACGACGACCGGTACATCCCGCCAATGCGGGGCCATTTCTATGATATTGTCGAATTTTTCGGACCAAATCCGGTCATCCTGAAAGTCTACCAGGTAAGAGTACCCAAGGAAAAACTTCTTCAATTTGAATTCTATAACGGGGAAGCACAGGTTTCGGCATGGATTGAAGAGGACAAATTCGTCTATACCTTTTCGAAGTCAAACCTCTTACCGGTAAAAACGGAACCGCGCATGGTTGCCCAATCGGACGTGGCACCCAAGTTGCTGCTCTCCACAAGCCCCGACTGGTTTACCAAATCGACGTGGTTCTTCAAGGTCAATGAAGATTACGGCAGTTTCGAATCCACCCGGGAGATCCAAGCCAAAGTAGATGAAATCCTCAAAGGCGCCGGGTCTGAAATGGACTCGATCTCTCTACTGACTCACTGGTGCGCCGATGAAATCCGTTATTCAGGTATCTCGATGGGCGACGGAGAAGGGTTCACGCTCCATAAAGGAGAGATGACCTTTACCGACCGTTGCGGTGTTTGCAAGGACAAAGCGGGCATGCTGATTACGATGCTACGGGCAGCCGGGTTTGAATCATACCCGGCGATGACCATGGCTGGATCCCGCATTGACTACATTCCCGCCGACCAGTTTAACCATTGCGTAACGGTGGTGAAGTTGAGCGACGGGAAATACCATCTCCTGGATCCCACCTGGGTTCCTTTTTTACGCGAACTATGGTCCAGCGCTGAACAGCAACAGCAATACCTGATGGGGATACCTGAAGGAGCCGACCTGGCCACCACACCCATCTCGGAACCAGAATACCATTATGTAAAAATATCGGCCAATTCCGAGCTTCTTTCCAATGGGACATTAACAGGGACTTTGATCATCACGGCAGAAGGGCAGTCTGACGGCGCTGTCAGAGGTTTTTTCAAGTATTCCAACCAAACCCAGTGGAACCAAAACCTGGAACGGGAATTCCAGCGGATCCATCCGAAAGCCAGGATCACCAAACTCGATTATGGCAAACCGATGGATTACCAGTCGGGCCCAATCCGTATCGAAATCGGATATACTATTCCAGATTATGCCGTTATAGCCGGGAATCTGGTATTCTTTACTCCGTTGACTGCCGCCCAGATCTTTAAGTCGGCGCAGGGGCATCTTTATTTTGAACCCGATCTGAAAGAACGGAAATATCCCTTCAGAGACCGTTGTTCGCGGGAAGTTAAAATCAACGAAACGGTGAAATTGCCTGCTATCGGTGAAATCATCCGGATTCCAGCCAATGCGGAAAACCAGGGAAAATCTACCTCTTTTCGTGGGGGATATCAACTGAACGGGAACCTGCTTATGTTCACTGAAAAAGCCATTCTGGGAAAACGTATTTATGATGCCAAAGAGTGGCCTGATTTCAAAGCGGTTGTGGAAGCGCAGAACCGCTTTGCAGCTCAGCCGGTCATCTTTACACTTCAGAATTAATTATCCACCAGGAAAATCTGCCACCATGAATAAACAACGATTCTTCCTCTTATTGATCCCTGCACTACTTAGCTGTTTTCCCCTGTTCGCGCAGACCGATCGTTATGATGCAGTGTACCTCTCACTGGTCAAGGAATATACCTTGAATCCTGACGGAAGTATGGATTCCCGTTGCAGAAAAGTGCAACAACTCCAGAATTATCAATCCTTTCACAGGCTTTTCGGAGAGACATTTATTGTCTACAATCCAGAAAACCAGCATCTCAGGATCCATGAAGCGTATACGATCATGGCTGACGGAAAGAAAGTGATCACACCGGAAAATGGGTTTAACGAAGTCTTGCCGCGGTTTGCAGCCCTTGCCCCGGATTTTAACGGGTTACGCGAAATGGTCATCACACATACGGGATTGGAGATCGGCGCGACGATTCATCTTACCTATGAAATTCATTCAGACAAAGGGTTTTTTCCGGCCTTTATGGGAAGTGAAATCCTTGCCGAAACGCAACCGGTTAAGGAATTGACCATCACTATCAAAATCCCCGAGGACATCAGCCTCTTTTATCATATTTTCAACTCGGTTTTGAAATCGGTTCAGACCACTGAAAACGGATTCAAAATCTACACCTGGAGCCAATCGGATATATCGGCCATACCGGCTGACGATCATCAGCCTCTTCACAATGCGGCAGATCCATTCTTGATTTTCAGCACGCAGGATACCTATCAAAAACTGGTTTCCTGGTTCGCCGGGCAGGAAGCTCGTAAGGATTCCTTATCCGGATCGATGGACGATATGATTGTCAAGCTCGTAGCAGAAAAAAAGGAGCCTGCAGCGTTGGCTTTTGCCTTGCAGGGAGCGGTAGTAAACGACCTCCGGCTATATGATATTCCGGATGAACTTACCGGGTATCGCTTACGGAGTCCCATTAGGGTATGGGACAGCAACGGAGGAACCCCCGCCGAAAAAGCGGTATTACTTGCTTCGATGTTGAAACGCGGCGGAATCGAAGCCAAACCAGTTCTGGTTTTCAACGAAAGTCACTTTGATGAACGAGTTGCCAGTCTTACCGAACTGGATGAGTGGATTGTGAAAGCAGAAATTCCCACAACGGGCCCCATATACCTCTCTGTGAAACAGGTAAATGCCTATGATATGACTGTACTTATGCCCGGACAAATATTTCTCGAGATGAATCCGGATGGTTCATTTGAACTATCGCAGATGGAAAAGGGAAGAGGAGCTATTAAACTGACAGGAAATTTCGAGATAAAACCCGATTTCGTATTCTCAGGAAAGATTAACGGAAGCCTTTCCGGGAGTTGCAATCCGCGGCTGGCCTTGCTCCGGGATTCAAGCAAATTGAAATATTACCTGGGAGGTGGGATTGCTTCCCCGGAACTAAAAGGGATTGAACTGAATCTTTCTAAATGCCCGGAAACAACCTTTTCCTGTAACGTGTTGAAAGAAAATACCATGAAAAAAGATTCAAGTTTCCGTTTCCTCCCGCTTCCATTTCTTAAAACCGGTGTAGAAAACTTGGCAATCAGTTCCCTGGTTGCTGTCAGATCCGTTCCGTTTGAGCTTCCGGCAAAACTTGATGAGAGCTATATTTATTCGATAAGTATTCCCGACAACCTTATCCCGGTCACTTCAAACAGTGAAATCCAGATCACAAATGAAGCCGGCTCATTTCTTTTCAAAATAAATTTCAAGGCAGGAGTCGTTGATGTAACCAAAGAGATGCATTTGAAACAGGCTACCATTTCCCCTGACCGGTATAGGGACTTCAAGGAATTAATGGACAACTGGAACTTGCGGCAGACCAGAGAACTGATTTTCAGGACAGACTAACGGGTGATGATTCTGCCCAATTCTTTATTTACAAGAATACTGCTTTTTTTCAGGTTTTTTAATTCATTCAAGAGAAGTTCCTGTTCTTTGGGATCGGTGGTTTCCCGGATCTCTTTCTGTTTGGCCGCAATAATTTTATCTAGTTTTTTTACTTTGAAAGAGAGCAGGGCTGTGATCACTAGCTCTTTTACGTGTTTGTCTTCTTCCTCAACAAGGATGTTATTTGTTTCCCAGTTTTCGCTTAACTCGTAAGGGGTGAAAACCAAGTCGATAGCTACCCGGGCAATCTCAGGATCGGTGTGCGAAAGGAATTCTTGACGATCGGGAATCATTTGCTGCTCATGAGCAATTATGTAAGAAGAAAAAATACCGGCATACAACGGATTTTCAAATCCCAGTTCATCCCGGATAATATCAATAAGAATAAAATCGGCCACTTTAACAGAGAATTCCGCCTCCTTGTTATTTTCATCTTTCTGTAGTAGCGTGATCGTTTCATTGCCATATAGGAGCAGCAGCCGGATCAGTTCCCGTTCCTGGTATTCATCGGAATCTATATCATACTCCGGTTGCGAAGGGGCAGATATCTCCTCCGTCCAGCCGACATCCTCGGGTTTCTCAATTTCGGGGAGCGTCTTTTTGATCTTGTTGCGCAGGATCTTCCGGACTTCATTCATCAGAATTTGTTCGGAAACGCTCATGAGTGCAGAGCACTCCTTGATGTAGAGGGTACGGGTAATCCCGTCGGGGATCAGTCCGATGGTATTAACGATCTCTTTGATGAGGGACGCTTTCTTTATCGGATCCCCTTTCGTTTCACTGAGCAGAAGCCGGGTTTTGAAGAGGATGAAATTATCAGAGTGAGTGGATATAAACGTTTCAACCTCCGATGGATGATGTTTCCGGGCGAAAGAATCCGGGTCTTCCCCGTCGGGGAAAAGTACGATTTTCACATTTAATCCTTCTTCCACAATCATATCTATTCCCCGGAATGAAGCTTTGATCCCGGCGGGATCCCCGTCATAGAGGATGGTAATATGTTTGGTATACCGCTGGATCATCCGCACCTGGTCGTGGGTGAGGGAAGTGCCGGATGAAGCTACTACATTTTCGATCCCGGCCTGGAAAAGAGCCAGTACATCGGTGTACCCTTCCACCAGGAAGCAGTTGTCTTTTGCGGCGATCGAATTCCGGGCGAAGTAGATACCGTAAAGCGATTTACTCTTGTTGTAGACTTCCGATTCGGGAGAGTTGACATATTTCGGCCGGTTTTTTTCCGAGGTCAGAATACGGCCCCCGAAACCGGTCACTCTTCCCGAAACTCCGTGGATAGGAAAAATGACCCTGGCGTGAAACCGGTCATACAACCGGCCCTCTTTCTGGATCGAGAGACCGCTTTTTACGAGGTAGTCTTCCTTGTACCCGTTTTTCAAAGTATGTTGGGTAAAGGCATCCCAGTTTTCGGGACTATAGCCAAGCTGAAACTTCTTGATGATGTCATCCCGGATACCGCGTTCTTTCAGATAACTTAAACCAATGGCTTTTCCCTCCTCCGTTTCATGAAGGGCTTTTATAAAAAAATCGCAGGCAAACTGATTAAGGTTGAAAAGGCTCTCCCGTTCCCCAAGCTCCTGTAGCATCTCGGGCGTCTGGACCTCTTCTTCGATCTCGATGTGGTATTTTCTGGCGAGGTACCGAAGGGCATCCGGATAGGCGAGATGTTCATGTTCAATTAGAAAGTTGACAGCATTTCCTGCCTTTCCGCAGCCAAAACACTTGTAAATGCCCTTGACAGGAGATACCGTGAAGGAGGGAGTTTTTTCGTTATGGAAAGGACATAAACCGATTAAATTCACGCCCCGCCTACGGAGAGTCACAAAATCCCCGATCACCTCCTCGATCCGTGTGGCAGAAATGATGTTGTCGATGGTGTCGCGCGGGATCATGAAAATCAAGTATCTTGAAGCGAAAATACGTAATTTTATCGACAAATTCAACATCGATTTCCAAAGAGATGAATTGGAAAATCTTGAAGTATATGCGGGTGATTATCTCCCTTGCCTTTTTCTTATTCACGCTTTATATATTTGTGGATGTCACTGTTATATTTTCTGTAAAATTCATTCACAGCTTCCTTTTTCTCCAGGTTGTTCCATCGTTGCTGGATTTTATCACACTTTTTTCACTGGGATCTTCGGGGATTTTTTTCGTTTTGGCCGTGACCCTTCTGTTCGGCCGGGTCTACTGCTCCTCGGTATGCCCCCTGGGAACCCTGTCGGATATTTGCATCGGCATTAATGCGCGGACCGGACAAAACAAAAATTTCAGGTACCGGAAACCTCTTCCATGGGTTGGGTACCTGATCCTGAGCCTCACGGTGCTTTTATTCCTTTTCGGAAATGTATTCGTACTGACTTTACTTGATCCCTTCAGCCTTGCCGGAAAATTCTTTGCTGACCTGGTTTGGCCGTTTGTTACGTTTGAAAACTTCCCCTCCTGGCCATCGATGCTGGTTTCCGGAGTTCTGTTTGCTACGATCGTGCTCCTGGCCGTTTTCAAGGAGCGGTGGTATTGCGCTGTGATCTGTCCTGTTGGAACCCTGCTTGGCCTGCTCTCAAAGACCTCCCTGTTCCGGATCTGGATTGTTGCTGAAAGCTGCACGGACTGCGGGATCTGCAGCAAGACCTGTAAATCGGGATGCATCGACGTAAAGAACCGGAAAATCGATTTTTCACGGTGTGTGCTCTGTTTTAATTGCCTGTCGTCGTGTCCGGAGAAAGCGATGGAATATGGATTTGGGATACGAGATTCGGGATACGGGATCCGGGATACGAGATCCGGGATCGGGGTTGTGGGAGATGGAATAAATTCACGGAGGGATTTTCTGAAAACAACCATACTGACGGCTTCTCTGCTGGCGTTGCCGAAACCAATCTTCCCGAAACCGTCGGAAGAGCCGCAGACCACGAACAATCCCTATCCGGCAACGCCCCCGGGATCGGTAAGCTACTGGAACTACACCGAAAAATGCATCTCCTGCCATTTGTGTATCAGCGTTTGTCCAACCCAAGTATTGCAACCTTCCCTACTTGAATTCGGGCTGACAGGCATCCTGCAGCCAAAAATGGACTACGAAAGAGGCTTCTGTGATTATACATGCAGAAAATGCCTGGAGATTTGTCCGACCGGGGCACTGCTGCCGGTCTCTCTGGAGCAAAAGAAACGAATCCAGATTGGAACGTCAAAACTGATCCGTAACCTGTGCATACCTTTTACAGAAAGAAAACCCTGTTCCCTGTGTGCCGATCATTGTCAAACCCAAGCCATTAAAGCCACCCCCTTCCTTGGCGAGCTGAAAATCCCGGTGATCTCGGAAAAACGATGTATTGGATGCGGACACTGCGAAAATATATGCCCAACACGGCCTACCCGGGCGATTTATGTGGAACCGCTTCTGTATCACCGGGTGGCGATGAAGCCGAAACAACCACTCTCAGGAACTTTATAACGGGAGTTCTTTCCACCCGGTTGATCCGAGCGACCATTCTGATCGGAATCCGATCGTATTCAAAATCGTCTTCGCTTCGGGAAACCCCATGGCTAACTCTTCCGGCCGGTGTGCATCGGAAGTGACCGTAATGGGAATTTGTAAATGAAGGATCTTTTTCAGGATGTCAGGCCCGGGGAAAAGGGTATCAGATCTTTTTTTATAGATGCCTCTGGTATTGACCTCCACTACCGCACCGCTTTGTTTGATCAGCTCAAGGGTTTCATCAACAAGTTTGACATACCAGGGTTCATTTTCCTGGAAAAACCGGTCCTTGTTGTGCATTTTGATCTTGTCGAGGTGACCGATGATATCGGGTTGTTCCCGGAGGATCATTGCCTGCAGCTGCCGCCAGTATGTGATGACAGCCTTCCGTACATCCCCTTCGAAAACATCGCTGATTCCTGAGTCGTAACTCAAACGGTTTGGCCCGTCGATAAACCAGACAGATTCATGCCCGGCATTCCTCACCAGGTGAACGGAGCCGATGATGTAGTCGAACGGGAAGGAGGCACGGAGGTCGCTGACAGGGCGGGTCAAACCGGGGATGTAGTCGTATTCAAGGCCGAGGAGAAGGTGGAGGCTGGATGACTGGATGCTGGATATTGCTTTGCAGTATTCGGGCAAACTACCTTCCCGGATTGAAAAGGAGTTTACAAGGGGAATAGGGGAGTGATCAGAAAAACCCAACACGCTGAAACCCTTACGGATGGCTTCGTTTACGTACGCTTCAGGAAAATCAGACCCGTCACTGAAATTCGTATGAGTGTGAAGATTACCGAGCATGGTATCAAACTGCAGAATCAATTTTGAATTCAGAATTCAGAATTTTGAATTATCTTATAAATTTTATCGGCTCTGCGCAAGAACGCTTGAACCGGGATCGAACAGACCTCTCCTTTTTTTGTTTTTTTCGCCGGTTTCAGGTCGACCCGGATCTCAGGGATAGTCAGTTCAATGACCCCCGTGGTCGGACCCTGGATATAGATCCGGTCTCCAATGGCCAGGTAACCGGAATCCACTCTTATTTTAGCGACTTTTCGTTTGGTATAATAGTTTGTCACTCTCCCGACATATTCCTTTGTTTGTGTAGCCACGGAACCGGGTTGTCGGGCCCACTCACCCATTTTTTGCCCCAGGAGGTAGCCCTCCCAGAATCCCCGGTTATAAACCGTTTTGAGCCGTTCCATCCAGCCAGTAACTTTCTCGGGGGAATAGGATCCCTGCACTGCTGCATCCACAGCTTCGCGATAACACGAAACCACTGTCTTCACATATTCAGGACTTCGACCCCGGCCTTCGATTTTCAGAACCGATACCCCGGCTTTCAGGATTTTGTCCAGAAACCCGATGGTACACAGGTCTTTGGGCGACATGATGTACTTGTTATCAATCACCAATTCTACTTCCCCGTCCAAATCGGTAACCCGGTAGGGCCGGCGGCAAAGCTGGTAGCAGGCTCCCCGGTTGGCGGAGGCGTTGTAATGATCGAGGCTCAGGTAACATTTTCCCGATACGGCCATACACAAGGCGCCGTGGGCGAATACTTCAAGCCGAACAGGTTGACCCGAAGGGCCTGAGATCTTCAACCGGGTTATTGCCCGTGAAATTGCGGCAACCTGATCGAGGTTCAGTTCCCGTGCAAGGACCATTACATCGGCAAACCGGGACCAGTATTTCACAGCTTCCAGGTTGGTGATATTGGTCTGTGTCGATAGGTGAACCGGCATACCTACGGACCGGGCATATTGGATGACTGCCTGGTCGGAACCGATGATGGCGTCAATCCCGTTCTTCCGGGCCGAATCCACAATGCGCATCATCTCTTTCACCTCCGCGTCATAGATGACCGTGTTCAGAGTCAGATAGGTTTTTATCCGGAGTTTCCGGCAGATCCGGGTAATTTTGACCAGATCGCGAAGCGTGAAATTCAGGGAGGACCGGGCGCGCATGTTCAATATCCCCACCCCGAAATAGACAGAATCAGCCCCTGCCTGGATGGCCGCGGTGAGCGCTTCCCAAGTTCCGACGGGCGCGGTGACTTCGGGGTTTTCCACGAAAAAATTTTTGCAAAGGTAAGGGAATGAATGGGATCAGGTACGAAGAAATGGTATCTTTGAACCTGATAATAAGTTAACAGATCATGGAAGAAAACAATAAAAAAAACGTTGAAGAGATCATTGAAAAAGCTACATATGCTGCGGCGATTTTCAACCAGTACGACCAGGAACAGGTCGACCGCATCGTAAGAGCGGTCTACAAAGCCGGATTAAACAACCGGATCAGACTGGCTAAGATGGCAGCCGAAGAGACCCAAATCGGAAAGTGGGAAGATAAAGTCAAAAAAAATGCGTTTGCAACGCAGTATGTTTACGAAGACATCAAACATCAGAAAACGGTTGGAATCATTTCCGAAAATGAACAAACAGGGATTATTGAAATCGCCCAGCCGATCGGCCCCATCCTGGCGGTTACCCCGGTGACAAATCCGACTTCAACGGTATTGTTTAAGGTGTTGATTGCCATGAAAACAAGGAACCCGATCATCATCAGTCCGCACCGGAAGGCTGCAAAATGTTCTATTGAAACGGCCAGGTTGTGTTATGAAGCAGCCCTGTCGGCGGATGCTCCGGAAGATTGCATCCAATGGACAACCCATAAATCCAGGGAAGAGACCCAGGCCCTGATGCAACATCCGAAACTGGCACTGATCCTGGCAACAGGCGGTACCGGACTGGTTCACGAAGCATACAGTTCCGGTACGCCTGCCCTTGGAGTCGGGGCTGGAAATGTTCCCGTATTCATTGAGAAGTCGGCCGATATTCCTTATTCGGTAGAGCAGATTTTACGGTCGAAAACCTTCGACAATGGAACGGTTTGTGCCAGCGAACAAGCCCTTGTTGTCGAGCAGGCAATTTCAAACCAGGTCAAAGAGGAGTTAATCAGGCAAGGGAGCTATTTTCTGAACAAAGAACAGATCAAGGCAGTTGAAAAGGTGGCGTATTTTGCCGGTACCAAATCTATGAGTCCGGATATTGTAGGACAGCCGGTCGAGAGAATTGCCGAAATGGCCGGCATTGAAGTGCCGGAAGGAACCCGTCTTTTACTGGCACCCCTTGAGAAAGTCGGAGACGATTATCCACTCTCATCAGAGATCCTTGCCCCCATCCTCGCTTTTTATGAAGTGAAAGACTATGAAGATGCGATAAAGCTCTGCATTGACCTGAACTATCATGGAGGAATTGGCCATACGGTTTCCATTTTTTCTTCCGACGAAGCTAAAATCCGGCAATTTGCATTGGTGATGAATGCCGGACGAATTCTGGTGAACATGCCCTCCTCGCAGGGAGGAATAGGCGGCATCTTCAATACCCTCGAACCATCCATGACCCTCGGATGCGGAACTGCAGGAAAAAATATTACTACGGATAATGTCACGGCCCGTCATTTATTGAATATTCAGCGCATCACCAAGTTGAGGCTCAATGTCCGGACTCTCCGGTTTGGTTTTGAGAATTATCTGGATGAAGCGCTGGATGCCGATGCACTTGAACGGGAGTTTAACAAATACTATTAAAGAACAAATCATGCAAATGAAAATCACCACCAATGACCAATCTACGGTTTGTCAGTTTTCGCTCAGGCTTGATACGAATGTGGCCTATCAATTGGAACCTCAGATTGACAATGCTACTCAACCCGGGAAACAGCTCATTTTTGATTTTTCAGAGGTGGACTATATATCCTCCACTTTTTTGCGGATTTGCGTGAAAAAATGGAAAGAACTGGGTCAGGACTTATTCTGGATCCGGAATCCGAAACCGGATATCAAGCGGGTGTTTAAAATAGCGGGACTGGAGAGGCTGATAAAAGATTAGTTGGCAGTTAGCAGTTGGCAGTTGGCAATCTTACGTCTCACCTATAAGCGGCTCTATCAAGCTCTCCGACCGTCTTTACTGGTTTTGGCGGGTGGAGGTATTTCGCAAGGAATGCATAGATCTTAAGGCGGATCTCTTTGGCGGTGCGGGTATCGATCCGGTCAAAGGAATGCCCCCCTTCCACATCCTGGAAAATTTCATACTCAAACTTCTTTCCATCTGCTTTCAGGCCTTTGATCAGGTGTTCGACCTCCAGCACGTTGACATCGTCGTCGTTGGTGTTGGTATGGATCAGCAGGGGCGTTTCGAGCTTCTGGGTATTCCAGGCAGGGGACCGGCGCTTGTATTCTTCCACATTCTCCTGCGCCGTTTTTCCCAGGTGATAGTCTGCCGAATAAAGAGCCCGGTATTCATCATCCTGGTAGCCCATCCGGGCAATGAGGTCGCTGACTGGGACCCCGGCAAAACAGACGTCATAATGGTCGGGATGGTCAAAAACGGCCAGGAGGGAAATCATTCCTCCATGGCTCCATCCCAGGATCCCGATCCGGGTGCTGTCGACGATCTCATAATTATTCACCATATAGTTCCGGCTGGCATCCACGTCTTCCACTTCCAGTCCGCCATAGTCGATCTTTTGCCAGAATGATTTTCCATAGCCTGTACTGCCCCGGTATTCGGGTGCGATCACGATATACTGTTGGGCCAACAATTCCCGGATAATGTGAGCATAATAGGTTGTAAAATCTCCATGCACACCCCCGTGAGGCAGTACCAGCAAGGGATATTTCTTTGC
>JAZDGR010000006.1:0-2353 GCA_043806735.1 bacterium
GCAATATCGTGTCAATTTTGATATCAGTCATTACTTTATGCTCATTTCTGTTGTTACGGCTTTCTTTTTATAACCTTCAGGCATCAGGTTCTTGTTGGTAACGATGAAACTGCCTCCTGTGATTGTTTCACAATGATAGCTTGAACTTAAAAATAGAGTTGTGTTGACCTGTTCTATAATAGCAGGTCCTTTTATTAATATACCTTCACCCAGAATGTCCCCGTCATATACAGGAAGTTCCTGCATTTCATTATCTTCCGGAACATAAGCCATTCTCGTTCCTTTGGAGGCCTGTTGGGCATCGCATGTGTTGTTACGATCGGTTCCGGAAAGAGAGACAGGTTTATCCGTGATCCCAACTGCCCGCAGCCTGACATTGATCATTTCCAGTTCAGTGCCTTCTGTCCGCAATTCGTATCCATATTTGCGGTTGTGTTCATTATGGAATGCCTCCCTGATCCGATCCAGCCTGAAGTCAAGGATCTCCTGCATGGAAACCTCCAGTGGCACTTCATGAAACTGGCCGGTGTAGCGCAGATCGAGCGAGGGATAATAGGTAATCTTTGCCGCATCGATCCCTTCTCCTCTGAGGGTGTTTTCTGCCTCTTCCTGCATTTCCCGGTACAATTCAAGAAATCGTTTGCGGTCAATGCCTGAATATCTGGAAATGTAAGAGCGGACATAATCGTGTTTCAGGTCACCCAGCAGCATTCCTGCAGCGCAAAAGATCGATGCCACGGCAGGAACCACAAACATGGGAATTTCCAGTTCCCTGCAGATCTCACCCGCATGAATAGCGCCTGCCCCTCCGGCACAGATCAGCAGGAATTCCCTGGGATCGTAGCCACGTTCTACCGATACCTGCCTGACTCCCTGGGCCATATTCATATTGATTACACGATACATACCGGCTGCAGCCTGTTGTGGATTCAATCCCAAAGGACCTCCAAGGCAGGATGCTGTTATTTCGGTAGCCTTCTCCTTGTCGAGTTTGTATTTACCTCCGGCAAAATAGTCAGGGTCCAGGTAGCCCAGGATCAGGTCGGCATCCGTACAGGCCGGCTCTTCCCCTCCCCGCATATAGGAAACCGGACCCGGAAGAGCGCCCGCACTCTGGGGCCCCATCTTCAGCAAGCCTCCTTTGTCAATCCATCCGATACTTCCGCCTCCGGCACCAATGGTGACGATGTCGAGCGTGGGAAGGGCAATCCTGTGCCTGTCTATTTCCCCTTCCGTGCTGGTGATGCATTGACCGTTTACCACCAGGGAAGCATCAAAGCTGGTACCTCCCATATCCATGGTGATGCAATGGTCAAAACCCAGCAAGCGGGCATAATAGGAACCTGCTATGGGGGCTGCGGCAGGTCCCGACAGAACAGTCACGGCTGCAATCCTGCGGGCCACTTCAGGGGTGACCACTCCCCCGTTTGACTGCATGATCATCAGCTTGCCCTTGAAATGGATCTTTTTCAGTTTGTCGAGTAAGGATTCCAGATAACGGTCGATCACTACCCCAATATAGGCGTTGATGCAGGTGGTACTAACCCGTTCATAAAAACGGATGGAGGGAAGCACTTCAAAAGAGGCACAAATAAAAAGATCAGGCAGAGCATCCCTTAGATAGTGTGTCACCTGCTTTTCATGTTCGTTGTTCAGGTAGGAGTTCATCAGGCACACAGCCACGGCTTCCACCTTTTCGGTTTGAATTTTGGCAATGACAGCATCCAGTTCTTTTGGGTCAACGGATACTAAGGAGTGACCTTTGGCATCGATCCTTTCATTCAGGCAGAGCCTTAAATATCTTGGCACCAATGGTTTGACATTCCGGTAATGGTTGTTGTACCGTTCTTCCCGCACCCCTCTGCGCATCTCCAAAGCATCCCGGAAACCTTCCGTGGTGATCAATGCAGTTTTTGCGCCTTTCATGGTCAGCATTGCGTTGGTGGCCACTGTGGTACCGTGGACGATGGTGTCTATTTTTTCGATCAAAGAGGAGGGAGTCGAATTCAGTTTTTCTGCCATTTCATGAATCCCCGTAATGAATCCGATGGAAGAATCCTCTGGTGTAGATAATGTTTTGTGTACAAGGGAAGAGCCATCATTACCCACCAGAAAAAAGTCGGTGAATGTTCCACCTACATCAATTCCCAGTTTGTAGTTCATTCTGCTAACCTTCTCATTATTACTATGCCAACATCTCTAATAGTACTGAACACTTTGGAAGTAAAAATACTTAATATTTCGAATATATCAATATTCAAACTTACATAATACTTGCGAATTTATACACGCACCGCATAAAAATCAGAGACCACAGCCTTATATTTGCACCGGATAATTGTGCTTTTCGAAC
>JAZDGR010000007.1:0-11442 GCA_043806735.1 bacterium
ATATGAACTATACGGTTTTCGGTGAACTGACCGACGGCCTCGATGTACTCGATAAAATCGCGGCTGTTCAGAAAGGCCCCGGAGACCGTCCGGTTCAGGACATCAAAATGACAATCAAACTCGTCGAGTAGTTTTCTGTAACAAAGCGACGGCACCCATGCAGGAAAAAATTGACCGGTACCTGAAGGAGATCGAAGGCTTAAAGGCTTCCGGACTGGAAGAGGTCGAGCAACTCCGGCTGAAGTACCTGGGTAAAAAAGGGCAGGTTTCGCTCCTGTTTGACCAGTTCAGAACCATCCCTCCCGAAGCGAAAAGGGCAGTCGGCCAGTTGCTGAATGAACTCAAGATCCGGGCTACCCGTAAGATCGAAGAGCTGAAAGCAGCCCTTGACACGTCGGATGAAGAAGCCGATCCGGGGCTGGATATGAGTCGTCCGGCCGACCAGATCCTGGTCGGGGCGCGTCATCCGCTTTCAATCGTCAGGAACCAGATCATTGAGATCTTTTCCCGGATCGGGTATACCGTATCGGAAGGTCCTGAGATTGAAACCGATTGGTACAATTTTACCGCCCTGAACTTTCCGGCCGAGCATCCTGCCAAAGACATGCAGGATACATTTTTTATTGAAAAGGATCCGGATATCGTGTTGCGGACCCATACTTCATCGGTCCAGATCCGGGTGATGGAGGCTGAACAGCCTCCTATCCGTAAGATCTTTCCCGGCAGGGTTTTCCGGAATGAAGCCATCTCTGCAAGGGCTCATTGCATCTTTCACCAGGTGGAAGGGCTCTATGTGGATACCGGCGTTTCGTTTGCCGACTTGAAGCAGTCTCTCTATTATTTTGCCCGCGAACTATTTGGTGAGCAGACGCAGATCCGCCTCCGTCCTTCATTTTTTCCGTTTACCGAGCCGTCGGGAGAAATGGATATCTCCTGCAACATTTGCGGAGGTAAGGGGTGTAACATCTGCAAATACACGGGATGGGTTGAGATCCTGGGGTGCGGGATGGTCGATCCCCAGGTGCTGCTAAACTGCCGTATCGATCCTGCGAAATATTCGGGTTTTGCTTTCGGGATGGGCATCGAGCGGATCGCCATGCTGAAATACCAGATCCGCGACCTGCGGTTGTTCTTCGAGAACGATATACGGTTCCTCCAGCAGTTCAGGGGAGCTATTTAATAAATTCATTTGCTTACCACCTTCCTCCTCACAGGAGTGGCAGGCTTTTTAGCTTCCCCTTCCAGCTTTGTGATTCGTTCTTCCAGTTTCCTGACATCCTCTTTTGTGGGGATATTCATCTTTTTCAGACTGGTCTTCAGGAAATCCTGCATCGTCTTTCCCATGTTGGCCCGTGCTTCGTCCGCCTTTTTCATCAGATGATCCATCAGTTTCCTGGCTTCCTCTTTGGTGAGGTTGTTTTCTTTGGCCATCTCTTTGGCGGCTTTGGTAATTTTTTCGGTGGTGGCGAAAGCAAAGTCAATGCCTTCATCCAGCGTTTTCTTTAATTTTTCGAACATAGAACCTCCTGTTTTAAACTGTTTTGAAATGGGTAGATTTATGGATTTTTATCATATGTAATTCAAGGTCTGACAGCAGGTTCTCCACCAATCTGACAGCGGAAATATCAATTTCTGCCGCCAGCAGGATGTTTGGGATTGCCCGGATCGATCTCAGCAATTCCTCCTTCTGCTGCTTCTTGAACGGACCTTCAATGATCAGGAAAAAGTCGGTTTGCTTCAGTGCCGGTAGCAACCATTGATCCTGACTGTGGTTGGACAACACGTAATAGGTATCAAACCGTTCCTCGTCGCGAAAGGTGTAAAGAGAGAAAACCGAGAGGTCGTCGATGCGCGCAAGGTGAAATCCGAGTTTCTGGTTCAGCATGAACGAAAGCCGGTAATCCTTCAGTTGTGTGGATAGGCCAACAAAGGTATAGGTTGGAGATGCGGAATGGAACTCAAGAAGCAACCGTTTTGCCATGAGGAGGTATGCTACCTCTTACAAAGATATAAAAAATTGCCGGTCAGTTAACAGGTTCCGCGGAGAGTTTATTCCAGGCTTTTTCAGCGGCAAGCTGTTCGGCTCCCTTGATGGAGTAATGCTGACTGCGCGCCACAGGCGTGTTGTCGAGGGTCACTTCCACGATATATTGCTTCTGGTATCCGTTTCCGACTTCGTCAAGGACATTAAACTGGAGTTGTTTTTTCTCTTTCTGCGCCCATTCAATGATCTTGCTTTTGAAGTTCAATTCCTGGGCCATCAGTTCATTGAGATCAAAATAATGTTTGATGATCCGCTCCAGCAGGATTTTACGGGTGAACTCATAGCCCTTGTCGATGTATATGGCTCCGATCAGCGCTTCGAAGGCATCTCCCTTATAAGATCGGTACCCTCCGTTCGGACCCTGATCCAGTTGAATCAGGTGGTCGAGCCCCAGTTTTTGAGAAAGCTTATTGAGCTGGGAGCGATTGACGATCTTGGCCCTCATTTCAGTTAAAAATCCCTCGTCGCGTGTGGGATAGGTTTTAAACAGGAAATCAGCCGTAACGGCATCCAGAATGGCATCCCCCAGAAATTCAAGCCGTTCATTATTTACTTTCAGCCCACCGACTATTTCCTGACTGGCTGATTTGTGCAGAAACGCCAGTTTATATAAGAAAATATTTCCGGGCCGGAATCCGAAAATATTCTTAAGATAATCGGATAATTTTTTATCGGTTGGGGATTTAAAAAGTCTGCGCAAGTCGGGAAACCTATACCAATTAGGAATTGTATTTTCTGAAGATGAGGCTGGCATTGTGCCCTCCGAAACCGAAAGTGTTGCTCAGGGCTATTGTAATATTTCGCTGCTGGGCTTTGTTAAAGGTAAAGTTCAGCCGTCCGTCAATCTCGGGGTCATCGGTAAAGTGGTTGATGGTGGGCGGAATGATCCCGTGTTTAACAGCCAGGATGCTTGCGATCGCTTCAATGGCTCCCGCGGCGCCCAGTAGGTGCCCGGTCATCGACTTGGTAGAGTTGATGTTGATGGTGTAGGCATGCTCTCCAAAGAGGGTGACGATGGCTTTGGGCTCGGCGATATCCCCGGCCGGCGTGGAAGTTCCGTGGGTATTGATATGTTCAATATCTTCGATCCGGAGCTCGGCATCTTCGATGGCTGCTTTCATGGCAAGAATTGCCCCGAGTCCTTCCGGGTGCGGGGAAGTTATGTGGTACGCATCTCCCGACAGGCCGGCGCCGGCCACTTCGGCATAAATTTTAGCACCCCGTCTAATGGCGTGACCCAATTCTTCAAAAACCAGTGCTCCGGCCCCTTCGCCGATGACAAAACCGTCGCGTTCCTTGTCGAAAGGCCGGGATGCCGTAGCGGGGTCATCATTCCGCGTGGACAGAGCGTGCATGGCGTTAAATCCGCCCACGCCGGCCGGATTGATTGCCGCTTCCGAACCACCGGTTACAAAGACATCGGCTTTGCCTAACCGGATGTAATTAAAGGCATCCGCCAGGGCGTTGGCCGAAGAGGCACAGGCCGATACGGTGGCGAAATTTGGGCCCATAAAGCCATACCGGATGGAGATATGACCTGCCGTGATGTCGGCAATCATTTTCGGAATAAAGAACGGGTTATATCTTGGCACACCATCGCCCTTCAGGTAGGCGGAAACTTCATAGATCAGCGTGTCGAGTCCGCCGATCCCGGATGCCCAGATCACGCCGACCCGCGTTTTATCTGCAGCGCCTTCTTTATCCAGACCGGCATCCTTGATCGCTTCATCGCTGGAGACTATTCCGTATTGCGTGTAAAGATCGTATTTACGGGCGTCTTTCCGGTCGAAATAATTTTCCGGATTGAATCCCTTAACTTCACAAGCAAATTGAGTCTTGAATTTGGCGGCATCGAATTTGGCGATGGTGGCAGCGCCACTAACGCCGTTAATTAAATTCTGCCAGTAAGTTTCCGTATTCTTGCCCAGCGGCGTAACTGCACCAAGACCAGTTATAACAACCCGTCTTAATTCCACGTGAAAGGCTTTATTTCGTATTGTTTTCGATATATGCAATCGCTTCACCTACGGTACTGATCTTTTCTGCCTGATCGTCGGGAATTGCAATATCAAATTCCTTTTCGAACTCCATGATGAGCTCTACCGTGTCAAGAGAATCAGCGCCTAAATCGTTTGTGAAGCTCGCTTCAGGAGTTACTTCACTTTCATCAACGCCAAGCTTATCTACAATGATAGCTTTAACTTTTGCTGCAATGTCAGACATATTTCTCCTTTGTTGGTTAAATGGAGTGCAAAGAAATGAATAATATTGATATAACACAATAAATTTTAACGATTTTTAACATTTGACGAAATCACCTATCTGTATTCCAACACCTTATGAATACGATAGTTAGGGTGGAAGTTAAACATCCGGCCTATTTTGTATTTTTGCAGTAAGCTACCTCCTGACGAGTATGCACCGAATTGCCATTTTTGCTTCCGGAAGCGGCACCAATGCCCAGCGGATCATCGAATATTTCCGGGAGTTTCCGCACAGTACCGTAAGCCTGGTCCTGAGCAACAATCCAGACGCTTATGTGCTGACCCGGGCAAAGAACCTGAAGGTTCCAGCGGTGGTCTTTAACCGGCAGGATTTTTACCACTCGAATTACATCCTGGATATCCTGTCGGTGCAGGGGATTGATTTCCTCGTACTGGCCGGCTTTCTGTGGCTGATTCCCGATTACCTGCTCCGGGCATATCCCTCCCGGATCCTTAATATCCATCCCGCTCTTCTTCCCAAATATGGGGGGAAAGGGATGTACGGGATGCGGGTCCATGAAGCGGTACTAGCTTCGGGAGATAAGGAATCGGGTATCACCATCCATTTTGTCAATAAACACTATGACGAAGGGCAGATCATCTTCCAGGCGAAATGTCCGGTTGAGCCCGGAGACACTCCCGAAACGCTGGCAAACCGGGTCCATGAGCTGGAATACAGGGATTATCCGGAGGTGATTGAGAAAGTGATAAGGTCATCGGTCATTGGTCATTAGGGTCATTAAGGTCATTAAAGTCATTCAGGAAAACCCTCATACCCTGATATCCTCATACCCTCATACGTCCTTCGTTTCCTTTTCAAACCCCGGCTTGCCGAGCAGGGCGAACATGTTGTTCTTGTAGGCTTCGACGGCGGGGTAAAGGTAGTGAAAAGATTCCTCGCTGCACTCGGAATGACAAGTAGGTATTGGTGAATTTCCGCTACATTTGCGGAGATGAATCGGAAAGTCCTCATTGCGATCATTGTGATCATGACCGTTGCCTTGATTGGATTGCTCGTCATGCAACTGTACTGGATCCGGAGTGCTTCCTCTGTCAAGGAGGCGAGCTTCAGAAGAAGTGTCAATGAGGCGATGGCGAAAGTGGTCTACAAGCTGGAACGGCTGGAAAAAAGAAGGGCTGCCGAGATCATCCCTTTCGGAGGAATGCTCACTTTTACGCGGCATCTGGATTATTCCCTGTTTGTCACCCCGGGGGAACTGGACTCGATTATTTCACTGGAATTGAACATCCGGGGAATTGATACCCGGTTCCAGTTCGGCATCTACAAGCCGGAGCGGAACCTGTTCATCCTGGAAAAGTCGAGTGATTACCAGAGGCAATTGATACAGCGGGGATATGCGTTCCAGTTGTTTTCTTCCGACATGTTCACCTCTCCCGAATACCTGCTGATCTATTTCCCTTACGAACGCCAGTTCCTGTTAACCGAACTCTGGGGAATGCTCCTGATTTCCATCATCCTGATTGTAGTGATTGTGTATACGTTTTCCTATACGATCACCGTCCTGATCAGGCAGAAAAAATTGTCGGAACTGAAATCCGATCTGATCAACAACATGACCCACGAGTTCAAGACTCCGATATCAACCATTTCCCTTGCCTGCGAAGCGCTTGGTGACAAGGAGATTCCCAAGTCAGAATCGATATACAACTCCTATGTTGATATGATCCGGGAGGAAAACAACCGGTTGTCGATCCTGTCGGAACGGATACTGCAGGCGGCAGTGCTGGAGAAAGGCCAGCTGAAGATCCGGAAAGTACCGGTTGACCTGCACCCGGTTATACGCGATGTCGTTAAAAGCATCCGCATCCAGGTGGAGATCAAAGACGGGGAGATCCATTCCAACCTTCGGGCAAAACCGTCGGTTCTGGAAGGCGATAAAGTTCATTTGACTAACCTGGTTTACAACCTGCTCGACAACGCAACTAAGTACACCCCGAAAAAACCGTGTATCCGGATCCGCACGGAAAATAGTGTGCAGGGGATTACGTTAACAGTAGAAGACAATGGCATTGGGATAACCAAACAGGAGCAAAAGAAGATCTTCGATAAGCTGTACAGGATCCCGACCGGCAACATCCACGATGTAAAGGGATTTGGGCTGGGGCTCAGTTATGTAAAAGCGATCGTGGATGAACATCACGGGAAGATCGTGATTGAAAGTGAAGTGAACAAAGGGAGTACTTTCAAGGTTTTTTTACCGTACCAAATACCCGACCAATAAACCATGGAAAAGAACCAGATCAAAGTCCTGCTGGCTGAAGACGACCGGAACCTCGGGAATCTTCTGAAAAATTACCTCGACGCCAAAGGGTATACCACCACCCTCTGTCTTAACGGACTGGATGCCACGGATACCTTCTCAAAAAAGGAGTTCGATTTTTGTATCCTCGATATCATGATGCCCGTGAAAGACGGGTTTGCCGTTGCCCAGGACATCCGGACTCAGAACAAGAAAATCCCGATCCTGTTCCTCACCGCCAAATCCATGCAGGAGGATAAGCTGAAGGGATTTGAGCTGGGGGCGGATGATTACATCACCAAACCGTTCAGCATGGAAGAGTTGCTGTTGCGGATGCAGGCTATCCTGCGGAGAATGGACGACAAACCGAAATCCCCACAGGAAGAGGGGGTGTTCCAGATCGGCGCTTACACATTCGATGTAAACCGGCAAACGCTGATTATCCGGGGAACCGAACAACGGCTTACTTCCAAGGAGGCCGGATTGCTTCGCCTGCTCTGCCTGCATCCCAACGAGGTTCTGACGCGAAGCGAAGCCTTGACACAGATCTGGAGCAACGACAGCTATTTTAATGCACGGAGCATGGACGTGTACGTGGTGAAACTCCGGAAATACCTGAAAGAGGACCCCAGTGTGGAGTTGATCAACGTACATGGCGTAGGTTTTAAACTGGTGACAAACAGATGAAACGCCCGGTCGCCCTTTACCTGGTTCCAACCCCCATCGGGAACCTGGAAGATATCACCTTCCGGGCTATACGGATGTTGAAAGAGGTTGATTTTATCCTTTCGGAAGATACCCGGAAGACCGGAATCCTGTTGAACCATTACGGGATCCGGAATAAATTGGTTTCGCATCACCAGTTCAACGAACACCGGGCTATATCACTGATCGTGGAACAGCTAAAGTCCGGACAGGTAGCTGCCCTTGTCAGCGATGCCGGAACACCCGGGATTTCCGACCCGGGGTACCTGCTGGTGAGAGCTTGCCTACACGAGGGATTGGAGGTCGAGTCCCTTCCCGGTCCGACTGCTTTCCTCCCGGCGCTGGTAAATTCCGGAATTGCCTGTGACAATTTTCTTTTCGTAGGATTCCTTCCGCATAAAAAAGGGCGGCAGTCCCGGTTGAAGGAGCTGTCCGCCTCCCCTTTCACGCTCGTTTTTTATGAATCCCCTCACCGGTTGAGTAAATTAATTGCTCAGTTGATGGAATTTTTTGGTCCCGACCGTCCTGCAGCAGTCTCACGGGAGCTGACCAAGATCCATGAAGAGAACATACGAGGGTCGTTGCAAACGCTCTCAGATCATTTTCAAAACCGGACCATCAAAGGGGAGATTGTAGTGGTAGTTGAAGGGAAGAAATAGCGTCGTCACAGAAAGTCAGGAATCTGTATTCAGCCACTTTGAGCGGCTTTTAATTTCGAATGAAGTATATCCCTTTATCTGGCCCTCTTCAAAGCTGACCTCTAGTATCTTCGCTCCCAGGGGTCCGGTATGGCACCACCTGAGGAAGTTCTTCAGGGGTTCCACCTCTCCTTCTGCTTCAATATAAACCGAGCCATCATCCTGGTTCATCACAAGGCCATTCACTCCGTATTTGTAGGCTGCCTCCATAGTGCGAAACCGGAAGCCCACCCGCTGAACGCGTCCTTTGATTCTGATGTTCAGGGATTTCATGAAGTCGGTTTTGTTTCGGTTAACGGTTTCGATACAAAGCTATGGATTTTTTCACGTATCTTTACCCATAAATTAGTTGAAGAGATATGTGCGGAAGGTATTCCTTTGCCATCGAGGATGAGTTGATCAAAGAACGCTTCGGGGTCATGGTCCGCTCGGCTATTTACAAAGCCCGGTACAATTGCGCTCCTTCACAGGAGCTGGCTGTGATCAACAACGGGTATCCGGATGAACTTCAATTTTTCCGGTGGGGACTTATCCCCTTCTGGGCAAAAGATTCTTCGATCGGAAACAAACTGATCAATGCGAAGGCCGAGACCATTGCCGAAAAACCCTCCTTCCGCCAGGCATTCAAGCGCCGGCGGTGTCTGGTACCCGCCGACAGCTTTTACGAATGGAAACGGGATGCCACCAAGACTCCTTTCCGCATGTTGCTGAAAGACCGTACTCCTTTCTCCATGGCAGGTATCTGGGAAAAATGGGTGAGCCGTGACGGAGAGATTGTTCACTCCTTTTCCATCATCACCACGGAACCCAACGAACTGATGATTCCCATCCATAACCGGATGCCCGTCATCCTGCTTCCCGAAAACGAACAGAGGTGGCTGGACGAACCCGATGAAACCCTCTTGCAATCTTTCCTGAAACCTTATCCTGCTGAGTTGATGATAGCCTATCCGGTCTCGAAGCTTGTTAATTCCCCGAGAAATGATACCCCGGAGGTAATCACACCGGTCACTTGATACCGGATGCCGGATACGAGATACGGGATACGAGATAAGGGATACCGGTTGTGGGATCCAGGCCGGGGCCGCCAACCCGAATCATGCCCAGTCGCTAATCGGGTTGGCGGCCCCGGCTATGAATGACCGGGGTGCACCCTTTCCAATTCTTTGTCCAGTTCGTTCAGCACAATATTGGACAGTAATGGACAGAATGGGCCTCCTTGCAGTACACCTTTCCGACGTATGTGCAGTTTTCCGTCGATCTGTATCAGGCTGCGCACGTATCGCCAGATCAGCCGAAGTACCTGCGGGTCTTTGACTTTACGTTTAATCAGGTTCATCACGTAACCGTGATTCACTTTATCGAAGAAACTCTTCAAATCAATATTGATGATGTACCAGTTTCCTACGTTAATGTAAGTCCATGTCTGAATAATGGCCTGCCCTGCACTTTTCCCCGGCCTAAAGCCGAAAATGAATTCCGAAAACCATTATGGTTTATTTTTAATAGTGTTCAGGAACTCGCTTCGCTCGGTTCATTCTTTGAACTTTCATCCAGAAGTGGGTAGTGTGATTAAAAATTCAGTACTTACGTATAACCTTTTACCAGGAAACCGGATTAATGGGTATCCTGGTAGTCTTATGTTATTATCAGGTGATTTTAAGGAATAACTTC
The DNA here is from genome assembly GCA_043806735.1 of bacterium. GTDB lineage: Bacteria > Bacteroidota > Bacteroidia > Bacteroidales > FEN-979 > QYOJ01. The sequence goes on from JAZDGR010000007.1 coordinate 9,647, forward strand.
AAGTACATTTTCCTGATTCATGAAGTTATCTCCTTTTATAAGAAGTAACTACAAAGAAAGGAGGAGATATGAGAGTTTCAAAAATTGATTTTGAGGGAGAAATCCGAATCAAGGTTGAATTCCCTTACAATCGTGAAACCGTCTTGAAGATCAAGGAAATACAGGATGCGCGATGGAGTATGACCATAAAAGCCTGGCACATCCCGTACCGGAAGGAGGTATTCGGGCAGTTGAAGAAGCTGTTTCCGGAGGTGGAGTATCCGAACAAAGAGCCAGGTTTTGCCAATCCGGTTGGAGAAAAAGAACTTACAAATTCACAAGTAACGGAGCAGAAGTCCAGGGTATATGTTGAAGTTCTGGGGAGGACAATCATTCTTAAACTTCCGAAGGATCAGTTGGACATTCATTTTATCCGGTCGATCCGGTACAGCCGGTGGGATGGCAAGCAATTCTGCTGGGTTGTTCCGCATTATCCAGGAAATCTGGATCTGATCAGGGAATATTTCAAAGAAAGAATTAGCGATCTCATTATTCATGACGATATTGATATCGATCCGGGTAGTCATACTCAACGGCAAATCAGGCGAAACGAACTATTGATCATTAAAACAGCGGCAGGCAGGCTGAAACTGATTTTTGCTTATAATACGGCGTTGACCAGTTGTATCGGGAAGCTTCCATTCCATTATTGGGACACGAAGAACAAATGGTGGACGATACCCTACTCTGAAAAATTTCTGGAAGAGATCCGGATAACCGCCAAAGCGGTAAATCTTGACGTATTGTATGAAGAAGAACCAAAAGCAGAGGGGAAGGTCAGGCGGATATCCCCGTATGATGTGGTAAATTACCGTCGTTGTCCGGACGAATACCGGCGTAAGCTAATAGAGTTACGATACAGTAGCAATACGTTGCGAACGTACAGCAGTTTATTTGAAGAATTCATCAATTACCACCACAAAGATGATATTCAACAGATTGATGAAAAAATGATCATTGCGTTTTTGCAATACATTGTCATGGAGAGGAAAGTGTCTCATTCGTATCAGAATCAATCGATCAATGCCATTAAATTTTACTACGAGCGTGTTCTTGGGGGCAAGCGGAAGGTATACCTGGTTGAGCGGCCACGAAGGGAGAGGAAGTTACCGTTGGTATTGAATGAAGAAGAGGTTAGCCGGGTGATCAGACTGGTAAAAAACATCAAGCACAAAGCGATAATCATGATCACCTATTCGTCGGGATTACGTTTAAGTGAAGTGCTGAATTTGAAGATCAAGGACATAGACAGTAAGCGGATGCAGGTGTTTGTGCGGCAATCAAAAGGGAAAAAGGACCGGTACACCTTATTATCGAAGAAAGTGTTGTCGGTACTTCGTCAGTACATCAAGAAGGACCAGCCTAAAGAGTGGTTATTTGAAGGAGCGAAAGGCGGGAAATATAGTGAAAGCAGTGTACAAGCTCTTGTTTCTGCTGCTTATCTCAGGGCCGGTATCAAGAAGGCAGTTACGGTTCACACACTACGGCATTGCTTTGGTACCCATTTGCTGGAGAACGGAACGGATTTACGGTACATTCAGGCATTGATGGGGCATGAGAGCAGCAAGACCACTGAGATTTACACCCATATCACCACGAAAGGGTTCAATCAGATCGTGAATCCGATGGATAAGCTGGATGTGTAAAAAAAAGGTTGAAAATCGTTTGATATGATTCAAAAAGGATTTACATTTGGTTGAAAAAACCGGGTATGGATTCTGATATGAATAAAATGGTTGAAGGTACACATTGTCCTG
>JAZDGR010000008.1:0-31541 GCA_043806735.1 bacterium
CATAAACCATTTGCACTTGTGGGAGGCGCCACCGGGATGATCGGCGATCCTTCGGGAAAATCAGAAGAGCGCAATCTGCTGGATGAAAACGCTTTACGATATAATCAACTATGCATTAAACAGCAACTTGAAAAATTTCTCGATTTTGATTGTGGCCCTTGTTCGGCTGAATTGGTCAACAACTATGACTGGACGAAGGATTTTTCTTTTCTTCAGTTCTTACGGGATGTAGGAAAACATTTGACTGTCAACTACATGATCGCCAAAGATTCGGTGAAGAAACGGATGGAATCGGGCTCCGGGATCTCTTATACGGAGTTTTCCTATCAGTTGGTCCAGGGATATGACTTTTGTTGGCTCTATGAAAATAGGCAGGTAAAGCTCCAGATGGGCGGTTCCGACCAGTGGGGGAACATTGTTACGGGCACCGAATTGATCCGGCGAAAGCTCGGTGGTGAAGCGTTTGCTTTGACCTGCCCGCTGATTACCCGGACTGATGGCGGGAAATTCGGCAAAACTGAAGAGGGAAATATCTGGCTTGATCCGGTTAAAACCTCTCCCTACAAGTTTTATCAATTCTGGCTCAACACCAGTGATGAAGATGCAGTTGACTATATAAAGAAATTTACGCTGCTCACCCGGGATGAAATAGATATCTTGATTCGGGAACATTCCGATGCACCACACCTTAGAATCCTTCAGAAAGCGCTTGCCAGAGATATCACCATCCGGGTTCATTCGGAAGCAGATTATCTGGCTGCCCTGGAAGCCTCGGAAATTCTTTTCGACAAAGGAACCACAGAGACCTTACGTAAACTTCCGTTACATATGCTTTTATCCGTATTTGAAGGCGTTCCCCAATGTGAGGTGGCGAGAAGCGAAGTAGCGAAATCCATAAATATTGTCGACTTTTTAACCGAAAAGACCGGGATTTTCCCGTCGAAGGGTGAAGCCCGCAGGATGCTGAAAGACAATGGTGTTTTCATTAATAAACACAAAGTTTCAGAGGATTATTTTGTTGGCATGAACGACCTGTTACAAGGCACCTATATCCTGGTGCAGAAAGGAAAGAAGAATTTTTTTCTGGTTAAGGTTGTCTAGCGGTTTCCAAAGGTATAGACACCAAAATTTTCGGCAATTTCATTTGCATGTTGTTCTGGCACTGGAAGTGGTATATAGATAATTTCAGGGCCTGAGAGCGCCAGGATGCCTGTTTTTACAAAAACATTGAAATAATACGGAAGCCCCTCTGAGATATAATATGGGAATTCGCTATGTACACCAAAATGCAGATGAGGGGCAACGGAGTTTCCTGAATTCCCCAATTGACCAATTGTATCACCGGCTTTCACGCTGTCGCCTGTTTTCACACGTACTGAACCCGGAATCAGGTGTGCATACACGATGTACAGTCCCTCTTTGAAAACCACGACACAGTTTCCTGTTCCGTTGAATAATGAAAGTCCGGGAGAAACACTTCCTACAGGTGATTGATCCGGCATTCCATCCATAGCTAAGGCAACGGTTCCGTCAGTGGCAGAGAAGACATGATTTCCGTAACAATACCAGTTTTCCTTGATCGCCCAATCATCATGCCAGCGGTCTCCTGTTTCATTACATTTCTGCCAATCCACGCAATAGCGTTCCGGAACGGTCGTATTTCCTTTGTAAGAAACCTGGATCGCAATATGATGGTTCAAAGGAAGAATGCTGGTAGTTAGAGTTGCTGCCCATCCGGTTCCTCTCAATGGGGGTGCGATGACCATCGGCTGGTTCCATGAAACCTTTGTTTCTGCCCCCGTGTAAACCGTTTCCTGCCCATTCTTCACCAGGATCAGTTTGTGTGATAATTTTTGCGGGATATAGGCAGGATCAAGGACAAGACATATAGTAATCCTATAAGAACTATGCATATCTACCAAAGGGTACCAGAATTTCTCCGGTGGGACAGGCGGATTTGCCGGTTTCTGGATCAACAGGTATTTGTTTGTATCTGCAATGGTACAAAGCACCTTGTCATTTGCAGGATCGAAGACCCGGAAATCTTTCATCATGAAGCCGGCAGTGTCAACTTTCAAAATCTCAACGCTGTATACCAGGTTGACCTTCCCATCGGTTGATTTCACTGCGGTGGGGCTAAAGGTTACCTTCATAGGGAAATCCTGATTCCGGGGGGAATATTCCATGTCGTTCTTCTCACTGCAAGAGAAAATAAAAAGACTAAGTAGGATTATTTTTTTCATCTGGTTTATATTTGCTTCTTGTTTGTCAACTAATTAACATCTAAAAATAATAAAATTTTTTACCCGATTTCGTACAATAAAATTTCCTATATTTCAAAATTATTTTTTCGGTATGTATTATGTCGTCGTAATCAAGGAGTTAAAAACAAAATTAAAAAATCATGAAAACAAAAACCTGGTTTACCGCTTGCCTGATTATTTGCTTGTTTTTTTCTGCTTGCCGGAAGGAAGATAATCCATATGCACCCGGCGGGCCCGATCTGGCCACCCTGAAAAAACAATACAACCTGGCAGTACTCGATGCAAAGACTGCTGAGCCTTATGAAATCTACCGGAACCTGATTGCGGTAATATTTTATGGAGATAGTATGGCCGGACAAGGAAACCTGGTCTGGTCGGCCGATTCATCCGGAAAAATGCGTCTCCTTGTTGTTTCCTGGATGAAACAAAGTTTGACCCAGTATTGGCCTGTCGGAAAAACGTTCAGGACGAGCAACAACCAGGCTTACATGTCATGGATCACGACCCCTCCGGAGATGCTCGATTTTCTCAAGAAGAATACCTTTCCGGATACTTCTTCCCTTCATCTACGGGTTGCTCAGGTTTTAGGGATGCCTCCTGATTCAAAAAACAACTATTTCGTTGAGTTCTGGGTTTATCCCGAAAATCTTTTCCGACCCACTCCTGATCCCGAAATCACCGATCATGAAGCTGATTTATACTTTCCTGCCTCTGTAAGCCAAAAACATAAAACCTGGTTCCTGAATGAACTACAGAATAAATACGATACTACTTCGCCAAACGCTTTCCCCTGGACACGACTGGGATATACCTATGACTGGGCTGTTCCACTGCATCCTATCGGATTGAGTGAGTTTATGGCAGATACCTCTTCTTTGGTCACCGTTAAACAGATCTATACTTCCTGGGAGTATTATCAGCTAAGTCTCACCAGGAAGTAAACAAGTTTTTGAGCGTAATTTGTTCCCATATTGCGGATAGGTCGGTCTTTTGAATTTTCCGTGATCTGTGATTGTATTGTGCATGAACAGGAGGAAGTTAAAAAAACCCTACTTTTGGCAATAACAATTAACAAAATCATGAAAAAAACGATCATTCTTTTTTTGGTCGTTGTGCTTTCAACCATATTATTTTTCCCATTTCTAGGCCGTGTCCATCTTTTTGACTGGGACGAGATCAATTTTGCAGAATGTGCCCGTGAAATGATCGTTTCCGGGAACTACTCGATGGTCCAGATTGATTTCCTCCCTTTCTGGGAGAAACCTCCGTTGTTTATCTGGATGCAGGTTCTTTCCATGAAGCTCTGGGGGATTAATGAATATGCAGCCCGGTTCCCCAATGCGCTCTGCGGGGTGTTTACGTTGGCCATTTTATTTTTAATCGGCTCCCGGGTGAAATCGGAACGACTGGGGATCCTTTGGGTAGCCACTTATATGTGCTCCGTGCTTCCGTTTCTTTATTTTAAATCCGGGATCATAGATCCGTGGTTCAACCTGTTCATTTTTCTTAGTATCTACGCCATGTTCGAATACATGCAGAGCTCAGGCAGGTGGAAAGGGGTCGGATGGAGTTCGTTATCGGCTGCTTTTCTCGGGCTGGCCATCCTGACGAAAGGTCCGGTAGCTGGAATCATCTGGTTATTGACGGTTATCGTTTTGATCATAGTCCGTCGATTCCGGTTCCCATTTCATGGGGCAGCGATAGCTGGTTTCGTCATTACGTTGATCCTGGTTGGTGGTTCCTGGTTTTTCCTGATCGCCATTCAAGGAAATACCGCAACCATAGCCGAGTTCATCCACTACCAGATCCGGTTATTTTCCTCTCAGGATGCCGGACACGGTGGATCGTTGTTGTACCATCTGGAGGTCCTTTTCCTGGGACTTTTTCCGGTTTCCTTGTTCTTTATTCTCTCCTTCCGGCTAAAGAAAAGTTCCGATCCCTTCCTTTCCCTTTTCAAAAAAATCATGACTATCCTTTTGTTAGTGGTGCTTATCCTCTTTTCCATCGTCGAAACCAAAATCGTTCATTACTCCTCTCTATGTTATTTTCCGCTGACTTTCCTGGCAGCCCTCTACATCGATTCAAAATGGAAGATGGAACGACCGATCCCAAAAGCTGCTTCTGTGATCATGATGATTATCTACTGCCTCTTTTTTCTTGTTGCCACTGCCATTCCTTTACTTCTCAACGATCCTGTCTGGATCATTCCGTATATCAAAGATCCGTTTGCCAAAGCCTGCCTGCATGCCCCGATTACCTGGACGGCTTTGGACTATCTGCCCGCTTGCATTCTGTTCCTGGGGATCCTGACCTATATTTTTCACTTCAATAGAAAGGCAAAAAGGCAATTTCTCATACTCGGGATTACTTCGCTGCTGTTCATCATCAGTGCTATCCTAATCTATCCGAAGAAAGCCGAAATGTACAGCCAGCATGCCCTGGTCGAGTTTTGTAAAAGCAGGAAGGGAAAAGATGTCTATCTTGAATCCGCTTCCTTCAAATCTTACGCCCCGCTGTTTTACGGAGCTAAAAAGAGAGTGAGCAATCCCATGTCACGGTTTACCCGGTGGTTGCTGAAAGGAACTATCGATAAGCCGGTTTATCTGGTAACCAAGGTCCATGAACTGGATGAGCTTGTAAAAGAAAATCCCCATCTCAAGATAATCTATCAACAAAACGGATATGTTTTTTTGATCCGGGAATATCCGCTTTCATATGATAAAAGATAAAGTCGTTACTGTCGTTCTCCCTGCTTATAATGCCGCCAAAACGCTGAAAGTAACCGTTTCGGAGATTCCAAGGGATCTGGTCGATCACATCATACTTTCCGACGACCATAGCCAGGATGATACCCTGAAAATCGCTGATGAATTATATATTGATCATATTCTCCAACAGGAGGTGAACCGCGGTTATGGTTTTAACCAGAAAAAATGTTACCGGAAAGCGTTGGAACTGGGATCCGATATCATCGTGATGCTCCATCCCGATTATCAGTATACCCCTACGCTGATCCCTTCTATGTGCTACCTCATTGCCAACCAGGTCTACCCGGTTGTGCTGGGTTCCCGGATCCTCGGAAAGGGGGCTCTGAAAGGAGGCATGCCGGTCTATAAATACCTTTCGAACCGGATCCTCACGTTATTCCAGAACATCCTGATGCATCAGAAACTTTCTGAGTACCATACCGGATACAGAGCCTTCTCCAGAAGTGTTCTGGAATCCGTAAATTTTGAGACAAATAGTGATGATTTTCTGTTTGATAACCAAATCCTGGCGCAGATCTTTTTTCAGGGGTATGAGGTGGCAGAGATTACCTGCCCAACCAATTATTTCGAGGAAGCCTCTTCCATCGATTTCAGGCGAAGTGTAACTTATGGGTTGGGCGTTTTACTGACCTCCCTGCAATACCGGATAGCTAGATGGAATATCTATAAAACCCGGATTTTCAGGTAGGGATTATTCCACAAACTGCCTGGCGTAATATTTGGCAGTCAGCTTCTCCCCGGTAGCTTTTTCGATCATGGTATTCCAGTAATATTTCGATCCAACAGAAAAGACCTTTCCCCTCAGGTAGTTTCCGACCGCCGGGTTATTGGCGAAGCTCTGAAACCTGTAATCCTCTGATTGAATTACATTTTCGACAATATAGTAATAGAGTTGAGAAGCCAGGAGTTCTCCCAGTAAGTAATTGTGGTAATAGCACGGAAACAGTGCTACATGGATTTTCGACGCCCAGTCGGGTTCATCCCTGCCGTCGGGTCGCTTCATCAGCTGGTATTCCTCGACCAGGTCCCACCAGAGTTTATTCAGGTCCTGGTGGGGATCGGCATACATCGCCTTTTCAAACCGGAACATCACCTGCGCCCACCGGCTGAATACCAGTTGCTCCAAACGGAGCGTCTTGAAGCAATTGTCGGCTATTTTCAGCTTTTCTTCCTCGCTGATCCCGACCATGTCTCGCAACCACTGCGGATTTGAAGAAAACCGTCCGAAGATCATGGCGATGGCTTCCGTGGTAAAGGTATGAGCGGGTTCGCGCAACACAAACGGGAGTGTGGGTTCGATGTTGTAATCGTAAACAGCATGCCCGAATTCATGCAGCATGGTATTCATCCAGTAAGAATTCGGCTTGACATTGCACAACACTCTGACATCTTTCAACTTGTCAATACTGGTACAAAAGGCATGCTGGTTCTTCCCCTCTTTTTCGTACAGGTCGCTATTCTTCAGCATGTGGTCAATGGGCAATCCGATTCTATAAAAATAGGCAGCAGTTAAAGATTCCAGGTTTTTGTCGGTATAATAGGTGGTAAGGTCAACATCATAGATCTTCGGCGCCTCCTGGAAAAACCGGTTCTGGTAATTCCAGGGCATCAGTTCTTCCTTGTTCTTCAACTTATAATAGGTGACAAAATAGGTATCGATGTCTTCTTTTACCTTGATAAATGCATCTTTTGTAAGGGTGTCAAGTTCGTCGAAAAGTTCGGTGATGACCTTGGGATCCTGTTCGCTCAGGGTGAGCTGCATCGAATGGTAGTTTTTAAATCCCACCTCTTTGGCTACTTCGTTCCGCATGATAACCAGCTTTTTAACATCTCCGGCGACCACCCGGCCGATTTTTTTCTGCGCCATCCAAACCTCTTTTTGTTTATTCACATCTTTGGATGCGCGGAGGATTTCCTCCACGTCGTTGTCTGTTATCTTTTTCCCGTTTAATTCAGTCCGGAAAATCGAAAACTTCCGTTCGATCTCCGTTTCAAGCTTTACAATGGCATTGAGTTTGGACGTATCCGCTTTGGCCATCAGGAACTGGTTGTACAACAAATCCAGCTGGCGGGCCAGGAGGGTATCGTTGACCAGTCCGGATATTTTAATCTTCTCCAGTTTTTCCAGAGCCACGGTGTCAGCGAAAATTTCTATCAACTTCAACTGAAGCTCCTGAGCTTTGTTAAAATCCTCTTCCGATCCCGAGATTGCGGCATTCCAGTAAGCAAGGTTCACCTCCCTGGATAACGGGATCACCACGGAATCCTGCTTTTTAGTAAAATCAACCAGTTCCTCTTTCATCTGTTTTTGTTTTGTCTGGCATCCGGTACACAAAGCAATTGCCACTGCCACAAGTAAAAATTCTCTGAAACGTTTCATCGTTATAGGGTTATGCTTTATTTCGCTATTTCGTAACTTCGCTACCTCGCTAATTCACTACAACTCCTTCTCCCATGTTGCTCCCTCTTTCGTATCCCTGATTGAAACGCCCAACTTCGCCAGTTCTTCCCGGATCCGGTCGGATGTTCCCCAATCCTTTTTCTCCCGGGCCTCTTTCCGGATCCCGATGATCAGGTTCATCAGGCCGTCGATGGTCCCTGATTGATCTCCCGACGATGGTCCCCATATACCCAGAATTTCCAGCAGGAATGTATCAAAGAGGTTATGCAGCTGGTTCAGCTCTTCAACAGAAAGAGACTCCTGCCCTTCCTTTGCCATGTTGATGATCCGGACAGCCTCAAAGAGGTTGGCTATCACAACCGGACTGTTGAAGTCATCGTTCATAGCAGCGTAGCACGCCTGTTCCAGTTCTGCAATCCGTGACTGGTGACTGGTGACTGGTGACTGGTGACTGGTGACTGCGAACTGCAAACTTTTCAACGTCTCCATCCCAGCCAGAAGCCGTTTCAACCCTTTTTCAGCGGCCTGGAGGGCTTCGTTGGAGAAATCGATGGTGCTCCGGTAGTGTGCCTGAAGGATAAAGAACCGGATGGTCATCGGGCTGTAAGCCTGCTCAAGGAGCGGATGGCGGCCGGTGAAAAACTCCTCCAGACTGACCGCATTTCCCAGCGATTTCCCCATCTTCTGGCCATTGATGGTGACCATGTTGTTATGCAGCCAATAATGAACCGTATCCTTCCCGTTCGCGATCCGAGACTGGGCAATTTCACACTCATGATGAGGGAAGAGTAAGTCCATTCCTCCACCGTGGATGTCAAATTCCTCCCCCAGATACTTTTTACCCATAGCCGAACACTCCAGATGCCATCCAGGGAAGCCATCGCTCCACGGAGAAGGCCAGCGCATGATGTGTTCGGGCTGTGCCTTTTTCCAGAGGGCGAAATCGGCCGGATGCTTCTTTTCGCTTTGTCCTTCCAATTCCCTCGTATTGGAAATCAACTCATCCAGCTTCCTGCCCGATAATTTTCCGTATTTGTGTGCCTGGTTGTATTTAGGTACGTCAAAGTAAACCGAACCGTTCACTATGTAGGCAAATCCCTCATCCAGGATTTTCTGTGTCATGCTGATCTGCTCAATGATATGAGCGGATGCCCGAGGTTCGATGCTGGGTTGAAGCACATTGAGCATTGCCATAAATTGGTGATAACGGTCGGTGTAAACTTGTACCACCTCCATGGGTTCCAATTCCTCCAATCTTGCTTTCTTGGCAATCTTATCTTCCCCTTCGTCCAGGTCCTGCTCCAGGTGCCCTACGTCAGTAATGTTCCGGATATACCTGACCTTATAACCCAGGTGTTTCAGGTAACGGAAAATCAAATCAAACGTGACTGCCGGACGCGCATGACCCAGGTGTGGGTCTCCATAGACCGTTGGACCGCAAACGTACATTCCTACAAAGGGGTTTTTCAAAGGCTGAAAAAGTTCCTTTTTACGGGTCAGCGTATTGTAAACAATCAGTTTATGCTCCATGGATCAATGCATTCGGGGTCAAAGGTAAGAAATTAAACCTTGCTAAAAGATTGACAATAAACTTCCTATTTTTGCAGCCGAAATCTCTAATCTCCCCTGCTCATGGAAAAAATACTGGTCATTGGCTGTTCGGGACAGATTGGTTCGGAATTGACGCTTGAATTGCGGAAAATATATGGCGACAGCAACGTCATCGCCACCGACATTCGTCCGGCCCCACCTGAGATCACCGGATCGGGTCCTTTTGAGATCCTCGATGTACTCGACGCCACCAAATTGCACCTCATCGTGGAACATGAAAAGATCACCCAGATCTATCATATGGCAGCCATCCTATCCGGAAATGCCGAAAAACGCCCTCTTCCCTCATGGGAGATCAACATGATGAGCCTGATGAATATACTGGAACTGGCCCGCTCCATAAAGTTGAAAAAAATCTTCTGGCCCAGTTCCATCGCTGTGTTCGGCCCTACCACCCCACGGATGAACACCCCCCAATACACTATCATGGAGCCCAATACGGTATACGGCATCAGCAAACTGGCCGGAGAAAGGTGGATCGAATATTACTGGGAAAAATACGGGGTCGATACACGCAGTCTGCGCTATCCCGGACTGATCAGTTACAAAACCGAGGCTGGCGGGGGAACCACCGATTATGCGGTAGAGATCTTCTACGAAGCCATCAAGCACAAAAAATACACCTGCTTCCTTAGCTCGGAAACGGCTCTTCCGATGATGTTCATGCCCGACGCCATCAAAGCTACCATCGATGTAATGGAAGCCGAATCATCCCGGCTCAGTTTACGGTCGAGCTACAACGTGGCAGGGATTTGCTTCACCCCGCACATCCTGGCCGGAGAGATTAAAAAGCATATTCCGGGATTTGAGATCCGGTACAAGCCCGATTTCCGCCAGGCACTTGCCGATTCATGGCCCAATTGCATCGATGACAGCGTAGCGAAAAAGGATTGGGGCCTGACCTGTGAATACGATCTGCCGCGAATGACGAAGGTAATGATTGAAGAAATCAGAAAAAAATTGGTGTGACCCTACAAAACATCCGCTAACGCAAACGTTTCTTTCATGCGCACCCCCTTTTCGGTCATCTGCACAGTGCAGCATTCCCGGTTGATGTCGTGTTCGAAAAAGAGGATATAACCTTTTTCAGCAGCTTCATTCATGAACTTTTCTTTTTCCTCGAGAGTGATCAGGGGACGGGTATCGTAACTCATCACGTAGGGGAGGGGAATATGCGCGGTGGACGGGAGCAAATCAGCCATGTATACAAGTGTTTTCCCGTTAAACCGGATGAACGGGATGACCTGACCGTCGGTATGCCCGTGAAATAACCGTACGGATATTCCCGTGTAGATCTCTGTATCTTCATCAACCAGTTTCAGAGTTCCCTTTTCTTTAATGGGCAGAATATTTTCCTTCAGGAATGATGCTTTCTCGCGATTGTTGGGATTGGTGGCTAAATCCCATTGCTGGCGGCTTGTCCAGTAAATGGCATTTTGAAAGGTCGGGATATATTCCGTTTTACCGGTATTCCACCGGACTGCACCCCCCGCATGATCAAAATGGAGGTGTGTGAGGATGACATCCGTGATGTCGTCAAGGCTGTACCCGGCCTTTGCCAGCGAACCATCAAGGCTTCCTTCGCCATTCAGGTAGTAGTTCCCGAAAAATTTCTCCGTCTGCTTATCCCCGATGCCGCAATCGATCAGGATCCTGCGTTCCCCGGTATCGATGAGTAAACACCGCATGGACCAGTTGCACAAGTTGTTCTCGTCACACGGGTAGAGCTTGTTCCAGATCCCCTTGGGCACCACGCCGAACATGGCGCCACCGTCGAGTTTCACGTTTCTAGTGCCTATGGCAAATAACTTCATGTCACTAACGATTTACGCTACTTGTATTCCGAGACCTCAATTTCGCCCTTGATCACTCGCAGGGCATTGGTAGCCATAGCCTGAATCTCATTGTCTCCCGCGTATACGACCACCTGGCCCAGTTTGCTCACGTGATCGCGGATGTAGTTCACCACAAAGTCGGAATGCGCCAGGTCACCGGTCAGAAGGATCGCGTCCACTTCTCCCTTCAGGACGACAAACATCTCGCCGATCGATTTGGACACCTGGTACGCCATGGCTTCAAAGATCATGGCAGCATGCCGGTCGCCGTTCTTGATGCGGTTTTCAATTTCGGTAATGTCGGTGGTTCCCACATGGGCGTTGATGCCCCCTTCGTGGGTAAGGAGCGCTAAGAGTTCTTCCTTCGTATGCTTCCCATCCAGGCACAATTTCACTACATCACTAAGAGGTAGGCTGCCGCATCGGATCATGGAGAAGGGTCCGTCCCCTTCAAATCCCTGGTTTACATCAATCACCTTCCCTTTGCAGTGAGCTCCAACCGTGGTTCCATTCCCCATATGGGCCACAATCAGGTTCAGCTCGGTGTAAATTTTCTTTAGGCTTTCCGCATAGATCTTGGCAACCGCTTTTTGGTTCAACGCATGGAAGATCGATTTCCGCTCGATCCCTGGAACCCCAGTGATCCTGGCTACATCCTGCATTTCATCCACCACGGAGGGGTCGGCAATCATGGCCCGGGAGCCCGGTATCCTGGAGGCAACAGCATGAGCAACCAACCCTCCGATGTTGATGATGTCAATCCCTATCGGACTGTTTTTCAAATCATATCGAAGGGGTTCATTCACTTCATACACTCCCGAATGGACAGGCTTGATCAATCCGCCGCGAGAGATGACAATCTTCACTTCACTGAAATCAAAATGGTTGTTGTTCAATTCCTTGAAAACGATGTCCCGCCGGAATTCAACCTGATCGTAAATAGATTCAAACTGTTCGAGCTCCTCTGCCGAGTGTCTCCTATTATTTATGTAAAGGAGCTTATAATTATCAAAGATAGCAATCTGGGTGATGTTATCCTTCGGATTGACAACCAAAATATTGAATGTCATAAGCAGGGATTTTAAGGGTTACATACTTCTCCTGTATTGTCCGCCCACATCAAACAACGCGTGGGTGATCTGGCCAATGGAACAGACTTTAGAGGCTTCCATCAGCTCATCAAAGATATTCATAAACCTTGTGGTGGCATGCTGCAAATGATGCAAAGCTTTCGAAGATTCCTTTTTCCAAGTTTTATGCAGTTGCTCAAGCATCTCAATCTGGTACCGTTTCTCTTCTTCTGTCGAACGGATAATTTCTCCCGGTATGACTGTTGGCGATCCCTTGCTTGAAAGGAAGGTATTGACCCCCATAATGGGCAACTTTCCACTGTTCTTCATCAGTTCATAATAAAGTGACTCCTCCTGGATCTTGCTCCGCTGATACATCGTCTCCATGGCTCCCAGCACGCCGCCCCGTTCCGACAGCCTCTCAAATTCCATTAGTACGGCTTCTTCCACAAGGTTGGTAAGCTCCTCAATGATGAAAGCGCCCTGAAGCGGATTCTGGTTTTTAGCCAACCCCAGTTCGTGGTTGATGATCATCTGAATAGCCATGGCTCTTCTTACGCTCTCTTCCGTGGGTGTGGTAATGGCTTCGTCATATGCGTTGGTATGCAAGGAATTGCAGTTGTCGTAAATAGCATAGAGGGCTTGTAACGTGGTGCGGATATCGTTGAAGTCTATCTCCTGGGCATGAAGCGACCTCCCGGAAGTCTGGATGTGGTACTTCAGCATCTGGGAGCGGGCATCCGCTTTGTATTTGTACTTCATGGCCTTGGCCCAGATCAGCCGGGCAACCCGTCCGATCACCGAATATTCGGGATCGACTCCGTTGGAGAAAAAGAAGGAGAGATTGGGCGCAAACTTGTTCACATCCATTCCACGCGAAACGTAATACTCGACATATGTAAACCCGTTGGACAAGGTAAGCGCCAGTTGGGTGATTGGATTTGCCCCGGCTTCGGCGATGTGATAACCAGAAATGGAAACCGAATAGAAGTTTCGTACATTGTTCAGGATGAAATATTCCTGGATGTCGCCCATCATCTTCAGGGCAAAATCGGTCGAAAAGATGCAGGTGTTCTGTGCCTGGTCTTCCTTCAAAATATCCGCCTGCACGGTTCCCCGGACATTGCAGAGGGTTTCTTTTTTTATTTTTTCATATGCCTCTTTAGGAAGGACCCTGTCACCCGTCACGCCCAGTAGCATCAGGCCCAGTCCGTTGTTGCCCTTTGGGAGTTTCCCCTGGTACCTGGGCTGTTTGGTCCCTTTTTTCCGGTAGATCTCCGCGATTCTTTTCTCCACCTCTTTTGTAATGCCCTGTTCCCGGATGTACTTTTCGCACTGTTGGTCTATCGCGGTATTCATAAAGTACCCCACCATGGCCGGTGCCGGTCCGTTGATGGTCATGGATACCGAAGTATTCGGGTTCAACAGGTCAAATCCTGAATAGAGTTTTTTTGAGTCATCCAGACAGGTAATCGACACGCCGGAGTTCCCGATTTTTCCGTAAATGTCGGGCCTCATTCCGGGGTCGAATCCGTACAGGGTCACCGAATCATACGCTGTAGAAAGGCGAACGAACGGCATGCCATGCGAGAGGTAATGAAACCGCTTGTTGGTGCGCTCGGGTCCTCCTTCGCCGGCAAACATCCGTGTGGGATCCTCGCTGGTACGTTTGAACGGGAAAACCCCGGCAGCATAAGGGAATTCGCCCGGAACATTTTCGCGAAGGTTCCATGTTAAAATATCGCCCCACCCATGGTATTTGGGGAGGGAAATCTTCGGGATCTTCAGATGAGACAGCGATTCGGTATGGGTCTTAACTTTGATCTCTTTATCCCTTACCTTATAAATAAACACCTCATTCTTGTAATCCCGGATTTTATCCGGCCATTTTTTGAGGATCTCCTGGTTCCCCGGTTCCAGTTCCCTGAGGGTCTCCCTGTAAGTCTTTTCCAGTTCCCGGATGGCGGATTCTTTGTTGGTGTCAAGGGTTTCCAGCGCTTCATGGATAGCGTATAATCGCTGAGCGACGACAGACTGTTCGTCAGCCCATCGGTTGTAATTTCTCACCGTATCTGCGATCTCAGCCATGTAGCGGGTCCGGGAGGGAGGAATGATGAAAATCTTTTCCTGCATCTCGTCTTTCCCTTCAAAACGGCTGGAAAAGGATACTCTTGTTTTCTCCCGGATTGTACGGATAATAGCCCGGTAAAGTTCATTTACACCGGGGTCGTTGAACTGGGAGGCAACCGTTCCGTAAACCGGCATAGTATCCAGGTCGTCGTGGAACCGGTTCTGGTTGCGCTGGTATTGCTTTTTTACATCCCGCAAGGCATCCAATGCGCCCTGTTTATCAAACTTGTTGATCGCGATCAGGTCGGCGAAGTCCAGCATGTCGATCTTTTCAAGCTGGCTGGCCGCCCCGTATTCGGGTGTCATTACATACAGGGTCAGATCGCTGTGATCGACGATCTCGGTATCGGACTGCCCGATGCCGGAAGTTTCAACGATGATCAGGTCGAACCCGGCCGCTTTTGTGATGGTAATGGCATCCTTAACGTACTTCGAAAGGGCCAGGTTAGACTGGCGGGTGGCCAGTGACCGCATATAGACCCGGGGATCGCTGATGGCGTTCATGCGGATCCGGTCACCCAGTAACGCACCTCCGGTTTTTCTTTTGGTAGGGTCGACGGAGATGATTGCAATGGTTTTATCCGGGAGATCGTTGAGGTATCGCCGGACAATTTCGTCTACCAGGCTTGATTTTCCGGCTCCGCCAGTTCCGGTGATTCCCAGGACGGGGATCCGGTTCTTCCGAGCCTTGACAGCCAGCTTCTCCAGGAATGGTTTTGCCGTTTCCGGTTCATTTTCAGCAACTGTGATCAACCTGGCTATGGTTTTTTGGTCCCTCATGATAACCTTGTCCGCCTGAACTCTTTTCAATTGATCCAGCCGGAAGTCACACCTTTCCAACACGTCGTTGATCATTCCCTGAAGGCTCATGGCCCGGCCATCGTCAGGTGAATAGATCCGGATAATCCCGTATTCATGCAATTCCCGGATTTCTGCCGGAAGGATGACTCCTCCTCCTCCTCCGAAGATCATGATCTGCCCGCATCCCTGCTCGTGTAAAAGATCGTACATGTATTTGAAGAACTCCATGTGGCCTCCCTGGTAGGATGTGATAGCCACCGCATGCGCATCTTCCTGGATCGCACAATCGACGATTTCCTGGACAGACCTGTTGTGGCCAAGGTGGATCACTTCGGCTCCGCTGGCCTGCAAGATTCGCCGAATGATATTGATGGCTGCATCGTGCCCGTCAAAAAGGGAGGCAGCCGTTACAATTCGAATATGATTCTTCGGTTTATACGGTTTAGGTATTTTCATTGAAAAAGAAAAACTTAGTCGTTCATGATGGCCCGTGCGATGATGATCTGCTGGATCTCGCTGGTTCCTTCGTAGATCTGTGTCAGTTTGGCTTCGCGCATTAGTCTTTCAACATGGTACTCTTTCACATACCCATAACCGCCATGGATTTGCACCGCTTCGGTGGTTACGAACATGGCCGTTTCGGCTGCCCAGTATTTGGCCATGGCACTGGCTGTTCCGTAGGGTAGTTTCTGGTCTTTCAGCCACGCCGACTTCACCGTGAAGTAACGGGCTGCTTCAATGCGGGTATGCATTTCTGCCAGTTTAAAACCGATTGCCTGGTGGTTGATAATTTCGGTTCCGAAAGCTTTCCGTTCCTTGGCATACCGGAGGGCACGCTCATAGGCCCCCTGGGCAATTCCCAGAGCCTGGGCCGCAATCCCGATACGCCCTCCCTCGAGGGTCTTCATGGCCAGTTTAAATCCGAAACCGTCTTCACCGATCCGGTTCTCTTTGGGAACCTTTACATCATTGAACATCACCGAATGGGTGTCGGAGCTCCGCATTCCCATTTTGTCTTCATGCGGTCCCAGGCTGATGCCAGGAGAGTTTTTATCCACGATGAGGGCATTGATGCCTCTGTGCCCTTTTTCGGGATGGGTTTGGGCAATGAGAACGTACGTGGAAGCACAGTTTGCATTGGTGATCCAGTTTTTGGTGCCGTTCACCAGGTAATGATCCCCCATGTCGATGGCTGTGGTTCTCTGGGAAGTGGCATCGGAGCCGGCATCCGGCTCTGATAAAAGGAAGGCTCCCAGTTTCTCTCCGCGTGCCAGCGGTTTGAGGAATTTTTCTTTTTGTTCTTCGGTGCAAAACTCTTC
This sequence comes from bacterium, assembly GCA_043806735.1. Classification (GTDB taxonomy): domain Bacteria; phylum Bacteroidota; class Bacteroidia; order Bacteroidales; family FEN-979; genus QYOJ01. The sequence goes on from JAZDGR010000008.1 coordinate 16,200, forward strand.
CAGTTCATAGCAAACCAGCGAGTTATTCACCGAAATGATCACCGAGGTAGCCGAGTCGGCTTTTGACAACTCCTCAATAGCCAAAACGTAGGAGATGGTATCCATGCCTCCCCCGTCATACTTGGGATCGACCATCATTCCCATAAATCCCAATTCGGTCAATGCCTTCACGTGCTGGGTGGGAAATTCGCAGGTTGCGTCGCGCTCCAGTACGTCTTTGATCAGCTCGCGCTGGGCATAATCACGCGCCGCTTGCTGGATCATCTTTTGTTCTTCAGTAAATTCAAAATTCATCGAATAGAAATTTAAAATTTGTATCTTTCAAAAATACAGTTATTCTTCGAACAAAAAAACAGGAAAAGAAAACCCGCTTCGTAGCGGGTCTTCTCCTCCGTATTACCGGAGCACACATGAAAGAAACCAAATTGAGCTATTGCGATCCTCCTCCGTCAGGATTGCTCTCCTTCTCATAAGTGATCTTTATTCCGCCGACCGGGAGGTGCTCTACAACGACCATTTGATTGTTATTGATCTCCTGGATGTCGAGGCGATATTTTTCCTTCTTTGCAAGGTCTTTGGCAATTAAAACCGTTCCTTTACCCCTAAGTTTCCAAGTCGCTTTTACGGTTCGCGCCTGGTAGAATTTCACAGCAGTTTTGTCGGGGTTGATGGTTATATTGGTTCTGCCTTCCACCTGAATGATCCGGTTCAACTGGGTTTGAATATCTTTTGATCCCGTTGCATTCCCGCCGGAGTTGCTCTCTTTTTTCGAACTTCCGGGAGTTGCCTGTGCTCCTGTAGTAAGCGCTTTTTGAAATTGTGCCTCTTCCGCTTCTGTAAAACATTTTTCGGCTTTTCCCAAACGACAATTGCCACACTTTAGTATCCGGATTTAGCGCTTTTACATTCCGTACATTTCAATGATCTCCTGCTTGGTTTTGCCCAGGATATTGTACTTCTTTCCAACTTTCCTGAATGCATCCAGGGCTTTTTCCAGATGGTGGAGTTCATGTCCGGCCGAAATCTGAGTCCGGATCCTGGCTTGTCCCTGAGGAACAACAGGGAAGAAGAATCCTATAGCATAGATGCCTTCGTCATAAAGATCCCTCGAGACATCCTGCGAAAGTTTGGCATTGAAGAGCATGACCGGAACGATGGGGGTATCCCCTTCTTTGATGATCAACCCGGCTTCCGTTAGTCCTTTGCGCCAGAATTCCGTGTTCTTTTCAAGTTTATCCCGGCGCTCGGTGGTTGCCGAAAGGATCTCCAGCACTTTGATGACACCGGCCACAACCGGGGGAGCAATCGTGTTGGAGAAGAGGTACGGACGAGCCTTCTGACGGCACATCTCAACCAGCTCTCTACGTCCGGATACGCAACCGCCGGAAGCTCCTCCCAACCCTTTCCCGAAGGTCGTTGTAATGATGTCCATTTTGTCCATCACCCCGTATTTCTCATGGGTTCCGCGGCCGGTCTTGCCGATGAAACCGCTGGCATGCGAGTCGTCGCAAAAGAGCAGCGCATCATATTTTTCACAGAGTACGGCCATCTGATCCAGTTTCGCGGTATCCCCATCCATGGAAAAAACCCCATCGGTGATGACCATCTTTAACCGTTTGTCGTTATGCAGTTGGAGTTTGCTTTCCAGGTGTTCCATGTCGGAATGTTTGTAGGTATCATGCATGGCGCTGCAAAGCCGGATTCCGTCAATAATGGAGGCATGCACCAGTCGGTCGGAGATCATCACATCATCTTTGGTCAGCACTGCCTCAAAGACCCCGGCATTGGCATCCATGCAGGATGGAAAGAGAATTGTTTCCTCTGTTCCCAGAAATTCGGAAACCATCTTTTCAAGCTTCCGGTGGATGTCCTGGGTGCCGCAGATGAACCGGACTGACGACATGCCGTAACCGTGTGTATTCAATCCTTCATGGGCTGCTTTTACCACTTCCGGGTGACTGGATAACCCCAGGTAATTGTTTGCACAAATGTTAATTACTTTCTTTAACGAAGAGCCGGCAGGAAATTCTACTTCGATGTCAGCAGCCTGTGCGGAATGGATATATCGTTCCTGTTTGAACAGACCAGCATCCTGAATCCCTTTCAGGATATCCTGGTACATTCCGCGTGTTTTTGTTGAATAAGCCATTGTCTTCCTCCAGTTTTATTAACGCATATACTCTTTCACGAGAACGCAAATCTTGTTCACCGAATCGAAGGCCTCGGGAGTGGCTTTGTCGTCGGGAATAGAGATGTTGTATTTGTTCTCTAAAAACCGTTTCAATGAAACCATTGAAAACGAATCGACGATCCCGCCGGAGATCAGGGGAGTGTCAAAACCGACCTCCGTGTCGTCTTCCACATACTCGTTGATCACATACGTGCGGATAACTTCTTTCATTTCTTCCATAGTGTTGTTCTCCTGTTTTTAGTTAGTGTTTATTTTTTACCCACCCCGAAACCCCTTCCCTACTGGTAGGGAGGGGGCCGGGGGGTAGGTACTAATCATTCTCCAAAGTTGAGGTATCCCCAATTTCTTCGCCCCATTCTTTGGCATGAAGGATCCGGCGCATGATTTTTCCACTGCGGGTTTTGGGCAACGAGTCGACAAATTCAATCTCCTGGGGCATGGCCAGTGGGGAAAGCTTTTTTCTCACAAAGTTCATGATTTCGAGGTCAAGTTCTTTGCTGGCTGTAAAACCGGGTTTCAGGGTGATGAAGGCTTTTACTACTTCCATATTCACAAAGTCGGGTTTGCTTACTACCGCCGATTCGGCAACCGACGGATGTTCCAGCAAGGCCGATTCCACTTCGAATGGGCTGACCAGGTGTCCGCCGGTGTTGATGACATCATCGTCACGACCCACAAACCAGAAATATCCTTCGCTGTCGATGGATGAGCGGTCGCCCGGAAGATACCATCCGTTCCTGAATTTCTTCTGGTAGGTCTCCTCGTTGTTCCAGTAAGTGCGCATCATGGATGGCCAGCCGGGTCTAATCGCAATCAGGCCAATCTTGCCGCTCTCCCCAAAGGGTTGATAAGTTTCGGCATCCACTACGGTAGCTGTTATTCCGGGGAACGCTTTGCCCATCGAGCCCGGCTTGATCTTCATACCGGGGTAATTGGAGATCATGATGCTTCCGGTTTCTGTTTGCCAGTAAGTGTCGTGGAAGGGTTTTGCGAATACTTTTTCCGACCAGATCACCGCTTCCGAATTCAGTGGCTCTCCTACGGAGGCCAGGTGGCGAAGGCTTGAGAGATTGTATTTCTTCACCACTTCGTCGCCGGCTTTCATCAGGGATCTGATAGCAGTTGGAGCGGAGTACCAGACAGTTATTTTATGTTTTTCAATGAACTTATACCAGTTGTCTGCCGAAAAACCTGCATCCAACACGCACTGGGTCACCCCGTTGCTGAAGGCTCCGATAATCCCGTAAGAGGTTCCGGTAACCCAGCCCGGATCAGCGGTACACCAGTAGATATCGTTTTCGTGCAGGTCAAGTACCCATTTGGTGGTAAGGTATTGTGCGATCAGCGAATAATGGACATGTTTGACCCCTTTGGGCTGTCCCGTTGTCCCGGATGTGTAATGGAGTACCGATGGGGATTCGGCATGGGTGGGGAAGATCTCAAAATGCTCCACTTTTGGTGCCTTTTTCAGGTCGAAGGCAACTTCACGCGATTGAAGTGGTTTCGCCGGGTCATGATCCACAATGATGATGTGCTCCAGGTAAGGCATTTTTTCAAGGATCTTCCTGACTTTCGGAGCATGTTTTTTCTGGGTGATGATGGCTTTGGTCTGCGCATTGTCCAGCCGGATGAACAACGACTCGTCCCCGAACGCAGAAAAAAGTGGCTGGGCGATAGCTCCGATCTTTAACACGCCAAGAAAACCAAGGTAGAGCTCAGGGATTTTATCCATAAACAGGCAAACTCTGTCTTCATTTTTAATTCCCAGCGACCGAAGAAAATCACCGATGGTATTGGTCGCCAGCCGTATATCATTGTAGGTGTACCGTTTTTCGGTACCCGTTGATCCTTCCCAGAGAAGGGCAAGTTTGTCTCCTTTTCCCATCTGGCAGATCCGGTCAGTACAATACCAACCGATATTGATCAGGTCTCCATGTTTGTAGCCAAGTTCTTTCTCAGAAATACTCCAGTCAAAATTATTGACACGTTCATCATAAGATCCAATGTGCGACATAGGTCTCTAATTTTCTATTATTACAATGGCGGTTGCCATCTCTTTTAGATGCGATAAAGATACGTGAATTTTCGAAATGGCTTCCTTCTCACACCACTCTTTTGCTTTCCCGTAAACATTGATTTCAGGCTTTCCCAGAGGATCGTGGGTCACTTCAATTTCGGCAAACCGGATGCCAAACCGCCACCCCGTTCCGATGGCTTTCATAAAGGCCTCTTTGACCGAAAACCGGGCGGCATAATGGGGGTATTTATTCCGTTTTGTTTCGCAGTACTCAATTTCGTGGGGAGTAAAGATCTTTTCCCGGAAGCCGAGATCCCTCTCCATCACTTTCCGGATTCGCTCCACCTCAATGATATCTGTTCCGATCCCGAAAATCATTGGAAATCCCCGTACATACACTGCTTCTTTTTGCAGGTTTTACGGGGCAAAAGTAGGGAAAATTTGCTAGTTTTGCCGAATGGAAAATTTTGTTATTTATAACCCCACATCGCTTCATTTCGGCAAGCATGTTCTTACTGGCCTTGGCCCGATCATCAAACAGTTTGGGAAAAAGGTGCTTCTGATCTATGGAACTGGTTCAGTGAAAAGATCCGGTTTGTACGACAATATACTGAAATACCTGCACGACGCCGGAATAACGGTAGTTGAGTACGGTGGAATCAAATCGAACCCGGTTATTGACGACGTGGAAGCTGCTGCCCGCGTGGGTCGTGAAAATCAGGTGGAAGTGATTCTTGCCGTCGGAGGGGGGAGCGTAATTGACTCGGCGAAAGTCGTGGCCCTGACCATTCCCGTTTCTCACCCGGCCTGGGATTTTTTCAGTTCCAGGGCGACTCCTCAAAAAGGATTGCCAATCATTACCGTTTTGACCCTGGCCGCTACCGGATCGGAAATGAATCCGTTTGCGGTCATCTCGAACCATCGCCTGAATCTCAAGTCTGCATTACGTTCTCCCCTGGCGTTCCCGAAACACTCGTTTCTTGATCCGGAAGTGACTATGACCGTACCACGGGATTATACGGCATACGGAGTGGCCGATTTGATTGCCCACTGCATGGAAGCTTTTTTCGGTGCGGGCGACGCCACGCTTTCCGACCGGTTCACAATATCAATTATCCGGGAAGCAATGACGTACGGTCCCCGGTTACTGGAAAACCTTCACGACTACGACCTCCGTGCCAGGATCATGTATGCGGCAACTATGGCCCTGAACGGGATGACGATCTGCGGCAGAATTTCGGGCGACTGGGGCGTGCATGCCATCGGCCATGTGCTTTCTCTCTTGTACGATGTCCCTCACGGCGCCTCCCTGACGATCGTCTATCCTGCCTGGATGCGGTTTTTCAAAGATAAGATCGACGACCGGCTTGCCTTTCTTGGAACAGAATTGTTTAATTTTCCCTTGAATGCCGGGGAAACCATTGACCGTATTGAAGAATTCTTTCGTTCGATGGATTGCCCTGTCAGACTAAGCGACCTGAATATTCCGGATACGTCGGAAACCTCAATTGTGGAGGCCATGGAGATCGGGAAAGTAAACGGCATGCACCTGAAAATCAACCCACGTGATTATCATGCGCTTGTGAAACTTTTTCTTTGAAATCGTAACTCTAAAATCGTCATTCGTACATCTATTTCAGTGCTCTCAAATTCAGTCTCCTCAACAACGGCGCCTTCCTTGCAATCATCCCCACGATCATCAGGGTCATGGATCCTCCAAAGATCACCGAAGGAACCAGCCCCATCAGTTTGGCTGCAACTCCCGATTCAAACGAACCTATTTCATTGGAGGATCCGATAAAAATGCTATTGACTGCAGCTACCCGTCCGCGCATTTCATCGGGGGTCAAAAGCTGAAGGGTAGTTGCCCGGATGATGACGCTGATGTTGTCGAACATCCCGCTCAGAGACAGAAGGAACAATGAGAGATAGAAATTCTTTGAGATGGCGAAGAGGATGATGCTCATTCCAAATCCCGCCACGGCGATGAAGAGCCATTTTCCCGCCCGGTCAGCAGGAGGCCGGTAGGCCAGGATAAACGACATGATCACGGCTCCGAGCATCGGAGCGGCACGCAAAAATCCCAACCCTTGCGGCCCAACATATAGGATCTCCGCCGCAAAGATCGGAAGCATAGCAACAGCACCTCCGAAAAGTACGGCGAACATATCCAGCGACATGGTCCCAAGCAGGATCTGGTTGCGGAAGACGAAGCGTAATCCCGTACCCAGTCGGCGCAGGATCGTTTCATTCATGATGTCTGGCGGGTTGGGGTAACGTTTCACGATGAAGAGCAGCCCCAGGGCTATCAGGACAAAGAAAATAACTGTCAGGTAGGCGATGCTGACGTTAAAAAAACCATAAATTAATCCTCCGATTGCGGGTCCTGAAATGGCCGCAACATGCCAAACCGTACTGTTCCAGGTAGAGGAATTGGTATATAAGTGTCTGGGCACCAGTTGTGCCATCAGTGCAATTGTGGAAGGATAGAGGAAGGCACGAGCAATACCGGACAGGGCTACCACAAAATAGACGGGGATCACTCCCAGGGCCATAGAGGCCAACAGCCCGGAATGGCTAAACGCCAACAGGAGCATTGTTCCCAGCAAAAACAACAGGGAAAACCAGGTGATAATCCGTTTCCGGTTATACCGGTCAGCCACATGCCCCGAATAGAGGGCTACCGCAATGAAGGGAAGGGCTTCGGCCAGACCAATTAGACCCAATGCCAGGGGATCTTTGGTCAGCTCATACATCTGCCAGCCCACGATGAGGCTTTGCATCTGTATAGCTATGGTGACAAAAAAACGGTAGCTGATAAAAAGGCGGAAGTCCCTGAGTTTCAGGACAGCGTAGGCATCGTGTTTCCCGCCAAGGTTAATCCTCTTCCTGTTCTTGCTCTTCGTATGCTTTCAGTAGTTTATCCTGAACGTCGGCCGGCACCTGTACATACTCGGCAAATTTCATCGAATACGTCGCGCGTCCACTCGTAAGTGAGCTCAGGGCGGTGGAATACCGGTTCATTTCGGCCAGCGGCACTTTGGCCTTGATCTTCTGATAACTGCCTTCACTGTCCATTCCCATGATCAGGGCGCGGCGTCCCTGGAGGTCGGTCATCACTTCCCCCATTTTTTCTTCCGGAAGGATTACCTCCACGTCATAGATGGGTTCCAGGATTTTGGGTGCCGCATTTTTAAAGGCTTCTTTGAACGCATGCCGACCGGCCAGCCTGAAGGAAATTTCATTGGAGTCAACCGGGTGCATCTTTCCATCGTAAATGCTAACCACGATATCGCGAGCATAGGATCCTGTCAGCGGGCCTTCTTCGATCTTTTCCATCACCCCTTTCAAAATGGCAGGCAGGAACCGTGCGTCGATGGCACCTCCCACGATGCAGTTATGCATGATTAGTTTTCCACCCCATTCCAGTTCAATGATGTCGCGCCCACGGATCGGAAATTCCTTCGAATCGGCCATGCCCTCTTTGTAAGGTTGGATCATCATGTGAACCTCTCCGAATTGGCCGGCTCCTCCCGATTGTTTTTTATGCCGGTACATCGATTTTGCCGATTTGGTAATGGTTTCGCGGTAGGGAATCCGGGGAGCGAGATATTCGATCGCGATTTTCTCGATGTTTTCGATGTGCCATTTGGCGAGGTTCAGGTGAAGTTCTCCCTGACCTTGCAGAATCATCTGCTTTAATTCTTTGGAATACTCAAAAAGCAGCGTGGGGTCCATCTTGGCAAGTTCATTCAGGATGACGCTGATTTTTTCATCGTCTGCTGCGTTTTTGGCTTTCACCGCAACCCGGAATTTCGGGTTGGGGAAAGTGATCTTCTCGATGATATCATCCGGATTCTTCAGGGAATTCAGGGTTTGATTTGTAAATGTTCCTTTCAGTTTGATCGTGGCTCCAATATCCCCAGCCACGAATTTTTCCACTTTTTCACGGTGTTTGCCATTGATAACAAAAAGCTGGGAAATCCGCTCTTTTGAGTTCCGGTTCGGATTGATCATATCCTGTCCTTCTGTGACTTCACCGTCATAGACCTTGAAAAAGGAGATTTCGCCCAGGTGCGCTTCAATGGCTGTTTTGAAGATAAAGAGAGAGGTCGGATCGGTTGCTTTGCATTTCAATTCTTTTCCGTCGGTTGTCTTTACGCCGGCGACCTCATTCGGAGCAGGGACTGAAGAGGCAACAAATTCCAGGATACGCTGCACCCCAATGTCATGTTTGGAACATGCACACATAACCGGGAACATGCTGCGGGAGATCAATCCCATGCGAAGCGCTTTGCTGATCTGGTCTTCGGCAAGGGTTCCCTTGTCGAAATATTCCTCCATCAAGGTTTCATCTTTCGAAGCAAGCTCTTCGATGAGGGAAGCGTGCAGTTCTTCCGCCTTATCTTTCTCCCCGGCAGGAATATCCAGTATTTCGGGTTTCCCGCCTCCCTGTGCGTATTTGTACATCTTCATCTTTAACAGGTCAATGATGGTGTTAAATCCATTGCCTTGATTTACAGGGTACTGAAGAAGTGTTACATAATTGCCGAATTGCGTCTTGAGCTGGCGGACCGTTTCCTCGAAATTGGCCAATTCCACATCCAGGTGGTTTACGACAAATACGACAGGTGTTTCCAGACGGCTGGTATGCCTCCAGGTAATTTCGGTGCCTACCTCCACCCCATTCTGCGCATTCACTAGCATGAGAGCTGTATCAGAGACCCGCAATGCGGAGATTACCTCCCCGATAAAATCGTCAAAACCAGGGGTGTCGATGATGTTGATCTTCTTGTTGTCATATAGCGTATATAGGACCGATGCAGAGACAGAGTTCTGTCTCTCGAGTTCGATCGGCCGGTAATCGGAAACTGTATTTTTATCATCTACACTTCCCCTGCGGTTAATGACCCCACCTTCAAAAAGCATGGCCTCTGCCAATGTTGTTTTTCCTGTTTTTGTGCCGCCAATCAATGCGATGTTCCGGATCTCATTCGTCTGAAATACCTTCATGGTAAAGAATCTTAATTACGTATGTTCTTGATTAATATTTATTTCAAAAAGGGAGGCAAAGGTACGAGGTTAATTTGAATTTTCAAATGATTTAACCTTTTCCCACCGTGCTGCCGGCATCTTGGCGCCAATTTCTTCGATGATATTTCCTGCCAGCAATGCCCCCATCTCCCCGCATTTCACCAAGGGCCATCCGAGAGCATGGCCATAAAGGAAGCCTGCAGCATAGAGATCTCCTGCCCCGGTGGTATCAATTGGATTTGCAGGAATGACGCCAATCTGAGAGCGAACCTCCCTGGATTTAATCAGCGATCCTTTTCCGCCGGTTTTCACAATAGCGATTTCGCAAAACTGACTGATGTAGTGAAGGGCCTCCTCGGGTTCGAATCCGGTAAAAGATTTGGCTTCCTCTTCGTTTGCGAAGAGAATATCCACATATTTTTTCAGGATCTCCTGCAAAAAGTCCAGATGCCCCTCTACGACGTTATAACTGGCCAGGTCAAGTGAAACCATGAGCCCATGGTGTTTCGCCAATTCCATGGTGGTGCGAACCAGGTCATGGTCCTGGATCAGGTAGCCTTCCACATGGAGGTAATCATACATGGGAAAGATGGGAGAAGCCAGTTCAGCAATGTTCGGGGCAGAGAGTTCCACAGCAGCGCCTAAAAATGTGGCGAAAGTGCGCTCGGAATCCGTTGTGATGAGGGTGATCGCTCTTCCAGTTTCGGAATCGCTCCGGATCAGATATGGTTCAACGCCGGCAGCGTGCATATCCTGTTCAAAGGAGTCGCCCAATTGATCCTTCCCGATCGTTCCAATGAAGCCTGCTTTTGCTCCCAGCATGGCCAACCCATGCACGGTATTGGCTGCAGAACCCCCGGCCGCTATACTCCTAGGGGAGTTAAGCAAGGCTTCCAGAATTTCATCACTGCGCAGTTTATTCACCAGCTGCATGCTCCCTTTCGGAAGATTCATCTTCTCAAGGATTTTCTCGTCTCCAATTCTGATTAAGATATCTACCAAGGCATTCCCAATTCCCAGTATTTTCTTCATGATCTTTTTTTGCAAAAGTATAAAATCAGGCAGTATAAGGGGTTTTTTCTAATTTTGGAGAAAATCCATCCGGATGCTGTCGAATCTCTTCAGGAATTTTCCTGACCGGTTCAAAATCTGGAACATCCCGCTTCTAATTCAGATTTGGATCTTTGTGCTGATCATGCTCTTCTTTCAGTTGCTATGGGAGCAATTTGAAAATGAATTGAATGCGATTCCGTTTTTCCTGTTACTCTCTGAAAAGATCGGAAATATCCTGCTAACCATTACGCCTGAAATTATAAATCCGCTGATTAACCAGGACATCGTAAGGAGCGACATCAGCCTGATCCTGCCCGGCGGATTTTACGTTAGCTATTTCTTTTACCTGTCGGGGATCAAGCAGATGTGGTTGGTGGTTGTTCTTTTTCTTCTGGTTCCGGGTCCATGGATGAAAAAAATCTGGTACATTCCCTTGAATATCCTGGTTATCCTCTTCTTCGTCTTCATCCGGTTTCTGATGCTGACTATGCATTGCCTGGTTTATCCAGAACACCTACATCTCATCCAGGACCTTCTTTTCGGGCCCATGTTCTATTTTGAAATTCTCATCATGTGGTTGGCCTGGGTATTGATCGTGGCCAGGACGGCCAAAATCTAGTTTCAGTACAAGTTATCGGCCGGACGATCATATTAAAACTACCAAAAAATACATTGGATATACATTTCATTACTTCAATGCGTTATAGCCGCTGGGATGGAAAACCATTGGGATACCAGAAAGGATTATTTGAAGAGTTTATCAATTATTACCACAAGTTTGATATACAGCGGCCCCGAAGAGAAAAAAGCCTGCCTGTGGTGTTAAACGAAAAGGAGATTATCAACACAATCAAGCAGGTTAAGAACATTAAACACAAAGCAATTAATATTTTGAGGAATACAAGCCGAAAGAGTAGCTTTTTGAGGGGGCAATGGGGAAACAATATTCTGCAAGCAGTGTGCACACCATTGTTAAAGAGGCGTACCAAAAAGCAGGAATAAAGAAGAGAGTATCTACCCATAAATTGCGGCACTGTTTTGGAACCCATTTGCTCGAAAACGGAACAGACTTGCGATACATACAGGCATTGATGGGACATGAAAGCAGCAAAACCACTGAAATTTACACTCGTATTACCACAAAAGGTTTTGATCACATAACGAATCCTTTGGATAAATTGGATTTAAAAAAGATAGTGAGAAATAATTTGGATTTGATTTGTAAACCCAATACATTTGTTTGGCAAGAATATTGAATGGGGTGACTTATGAATAGGTGTTTTGGGTTCTTTCGGTATAACAGCATCTAAAAAGAATTGTTTTGCACTTTTATAAAGAGTAAGGATATATCTGATTCGAAAAATTTGCCCAATAACTCGGTTCGATGACCAAACATCCAGTCAACATACACATTATAAGCACTTTAAAAAATCTTCACGAGATAAAGCTATAACAAATATAACTACACCTCTGTAGTGACACAGGCGTTAGGCTACATGTCTATTGATCTGATCTACTACACGTTACTCTTTGAATTTAACAAGTTAAATATTCTTTTTAGTACATGATAAAAATTGATAATTGAATTATCAATATTAAAATATTGATTTACTGAGTACAAAAAACTGTCATGTACTATGAATTTCTTTGTATATTCGTAGTAAATTGTAAATATTAATTGAAAAGTTGACCAGTCTTTCAGTTAGAAAAGAACACCACTTTACAAAAATAATAAAATAAAGAACAGTTGATTAATGGGATTGAGACGGGAGATAACTCGCAGAGTTATCCTCGATGAAAGCCGCCTCACCTGTTCTTTTGACCATAAGGAGGTCCATTTTACGGTCATCAATACCGACACATATAACAAGATGGGTTCATTTCCTATTCACTGGGTCACGTCGGATATCGAAAATGCTAGTCAAAACCCGGCCATCAAACACATTTTCGTGATCAACCACCGCCCGGTCTACGGATCTGGTTTTTCAGCCGAACCCCCAACGGCGGATTCCAATAATGCCGTTCTCTGGCAGGTCATGGAAAACAATCATTGTGTGGCCATGATCTCATCGCATGAGCATCTTTTCTTTAAAAAACAGGTCAATAATAAAGTATGGCAGGTTATTACCGGATGCGCCGGCGCCAGGCTGGATCCGGTTCCCGACTCACTCCAATATTTTGGCTATACGATCTTCCAGGTGATGTCGAGCGGTAAGATCATTGAGAAGACCATGGGACGGGATGTTCCTGCAGGCGGGTATCTGAAAAAACCCGATCAACCCACGATATAGAGAGATTCTGCGAATATTGCGTGGTAATCGCCTTGTCTTGATGAGGACGTCTTCATAAACGGCCTTAAATCTGAAAAGTAATAGACACGTGGCCTGACGTGCCGGTTACAGTAATTATTATCTGATTGCTATGAAACAGAAATCCTTTATCCTAGCTTTCCTACTTTGCAGTTGTATTGTCTACTCGCAAGTCAACTACCCGTTGATTACACCAGATAAAATATGGAGTATAGTCGATCAGGATCCGCATGGTGGTGCAACCATTACCACTGCCTATAAATTTGAGAACGATACCATCTTCAATGGGGAAAGCTATTACCTGGTATACGAATGTTATCTTGATTCAACATTATCAAACTGGTCTATCTATCAGAATTGCTTTATCCGGGAAGATACCTTGGGCAATGTTTACAAACTTGTAAATAATGTTGAACTAATGATCTATGGTTTTAGCCTGGAAGTGGGTGATTCAGTCTTCACTGGGCGACAAATTGCCGGCCAAGATGTATATGCAGAGGTTGATACTGTAGACTACGTGTTAATAAATGGAGACTTGCGAAAACGAATTGTCTTCGATGCTTATTTCTATGAGATCTGGATTGAAGGAATTGTCAGTCTAACTCATATCCTTTTCCCATTTTCTCGTCTCACTACTTTTTACTTTGATCTTTTATGTGTAAATGACAGTGGCAACATCATATATCAGAACGCACAATTTGAGGATTGTTATGTGTATATAGTTGGAATTACTGAACGGGATAATCACATTCTTAAGGTGAAAATATCACCAAATCCCCTCAAAGATCAATCAATTGTTGAAATAGAAGATCCTGATCCGGGAAAACGGCAAATACATTTGGTGAATAGTTTAGGTAAAATAATGAGAACCATTACATTTTATGGGAATAAGTGCATGGTAAAAAAGGATGGATTATCACCAGGGCTATACCTCGTTAAGTTAACATCCAGTAATAGTTATCATTGTACAAGATTAATCGTCGAATAATAATTACTGTTAATCGAGTAGGCGGCCGGTGAGCTGTAGAGCCCACCGGTGCACCTCTCACACCAGCGTGGTGCGACAAGAAGTCGCTTAATATAACTGTTTAACGTTCTTTGAATGATTAAACCTTGTGTTCCATCACATTCAACCCTTCGTTTCCTCTGTGAGTCCTCCGTAGCTCTGTTACGGCTCGTTTCCGTAACTACTATGACCTCTGCTGACTTCTCTCTTTTACCATTCCGTGGTTGGAAAGATCTCCCCCGGTAAGACAAATATCCTTCGGCCAATTCCTGCTGCATCTACTTGTTAAACTCTCTCCTATTGATCAGGATTTGGACGTCGGCAGGCTGTGATGCCTCATCCGGTTTAACAAGCCTCCTATGCAGTTTATGTTCTTCAGTACCAGCCTTTGCGGTGTGGCTTACTTCAGATTTCCAGTCGCCCGGAACACCCTTGTCCCGCACGTGCGGGACTAACAGTTCGGGTCGGTACTCCCGTCCGTAAGGGACTTTCACCCTCTGTACTTGATCTTTTGTATTATTCAAAGAACTTCTCTATATTTGTCATTCGGGGTACACACAAGCCTACAGCCAAGCCAGGCGGGGCATTATTGAAAGCAAACGGAAAAGAGATTTAATGAAGCCAAAACGAATACTTACGATAAACCAAGTAATGCCCGCCCGGCGGCTGCAGGCAGGTTATGTGCCACTTTAAAAACGACAGGTAATGAACGACATCATTCAACTAAAAATCACTTTACAAGGGACAAATCCGCCTATTTGGAGACGAATGCTGGTGGACAAATCAACGACCTTTTCCCAATTTCACTACATCATTCTAACAACAATGGGATGGGACGGTGGACACCTTTATGAATTTGAAATTAATGGATACAGAATTGGAGTGCCACACAAGGACGATGAAGGTTGGGACGGTAAACTTGTTGACGCGTCAAAAAAATCTCTTGACTCCTTAATCTCTGACCCGAAAGGAAAATTTGTTTACACCTACGACTTTGGCGACAGTTGGGAACACTTGATAAAAGTAGAAAAGTTTTTGCAAAAAGAAGAAAATGTAAAATATCCAATTTGTATTGACGGAGAACTAAATTGTCCGCCAGAGGACTGTGGTGGTGTTTGGGGCTTTTACGAGTTACTTGAAACGATTAAAAACAAAAAACATCCTGAACATAAAGAAATGCTTGAATGGCTCGGTGGACAGTATGATCCAAAACATTTTGACAAAAAGACAATCAATAAAACGTTAGAAAATCTGGTGACAAAATCAACAAAGAGAACGAAACGACAGTAAACAAAGCGGCACATAACCGTTATTGGCAAGTTTGAAAGACGACATAGCGGACACAGACGACATACACTGACAACTTGTATATTATGGGACTTAATGACCTCAAAGAAAATTATACAAACGGTCATTTTATTATTCACTTTGAAGACGAATTTGGATTTATTATTCACACAACTGAAATCCCTACAAACGAATTAACTGGTATAATTGGCAGCGTGGTGACAGTGACGAACTTTTAAACCCCACAAAAAAATACTGCGGCAATTCCTAACCGTTATGCGGCATGCATTAATGGGTTCACTTAAAACGGAAGTTACTTTTAAGTTTGTAGTATTGACAATGGTTTCAAGCATATTTTTTTCAAATTATTTGCTACGCAAGCAATAATTCTGGTTTTATGTCTAACTCCCTAAAAATTTCTTTTTGCCTATTCGTTAATTCAGTA
>JAZDGR010000009.1:0-2008 GCA_043806735.1 bacterium
CCCTGCTGAATGCGATTTCCCCCTTTTCTTACTTACTAATTTTTCTCTTTGTGATCGCGTTTCTGGTATTTTGTACCGTCAGATTCACGGATATCCGGTCGCTAACCATCCGTTCACTGAGAAACCGCTTGCAGGCGTTTATGCTAGGCCTGATTCTTTCTTCATTTGTCATCGTGGGCATCCTCATGATGGTCTACCTGGTCAGGTTAAATAGTGAAAAAAATGAAGAAAACCTCCTTGAAAGAGCTCTTTCCATCCTGATCGAAACGGAGCATAAATTTAGCCAGTACGCTGATTTAAATGCGGTAGGACAGGAAGATCTGGAAAACGTGCTGATCAAGTTTGCCAATGTCTTTTTTTCGGATATTAACCTTTATTCGCCCGAAGGAATTCTGATTGCCTCTTCCCGCCCCCGCATTTTCCAAGAGGGGCTGATCTCCGACAGGATCAACAGGCAGGCATTCGATCAGCTTGCAACCAACAAATCTTCCATGTTTGCTCAAACGGAGTGCATTGGAAAGCTAAGCTATCTTTCTGCCTATGTCCCGTTTTACAGCAACCAGAACCGGTTACTGGCTTATCTTAATTTGCCCTATTTTTCCAGGCAGGATGATCTGAAAAAAGAAATTTCAACGTTTCTCGTCGCTTTTATCAATATCTATGTTCTTTTCCTGCTAGTGGGCGTTGTGGTGACATATCTCCTTTCAAATTATATAACTTCCCCGTTAAAGCTTCTTGCTCAGCGGATCGGACGAATTCAAATAGGAAAGCTCAACGATAAACTGGAGTGGAAGCAAGAAGACGAAATTGGAAAACTGGTCGAAGAATATAACCGTATGCTTGATGAGCTGGCATCCAGCGCCGAGAAACTGGCAGTTTCGGAAAGGACATCTGCCTGGAGAGAAATGGCCAAGCAGGTAGCTCACGAAATTAAAAATCCGCTTACTCCGATGAAACTGAGCGTCCAGTACCTTCAGAAAGCCTGGGACGAGCATGCCCCGGACTGGGAACCTCGGCTGAAACGTTTTGCAGACGCATTAATCGAACAAATTGATTCCCTGAGCGCCATCGCATCTGAATTTTCCTACTTCGCCAAAATGCCGGAACCCAAGAACGAGATCCTTGACCTGGATGAACTTGTCCAAACTTCTTTAGCAATATACCGGGATGTTTCTTCGATCCACCTTGGATTTTATCCTTCGGAAAATAAAAAATGGGTCTTTGCCGACCGGAAACAACTGCTCAGGGTTTTCAGTAACCTGGTGAACAATGCCATTCAGGCGACGGAAGATCGTACAGACGGCAGGATAATCCTGAAAACGGAATCCGCGGGAGAAACCCATGTTCTGGAAGTTGCCGATAACGGAAAAGGAATTTCAGGAGAACAAGCGGATAAAATTTTTCACCCAAATTTCACTACCCGGAGCGGAGGAGCAGGCTTGGGATTAGCCATAGTCAAAGGGATCATCCTGGCCATTGGCGGGGAGATTTCTTTCAGGTCCGAGCCCGGATCGGGAACTACATTTCAAGTAGTGTTTCCTGCGGCACACCCCACCGTACATAATACAATTGATCCATGAAAACATTTTCCGGCTTGTTTATCTTCTCCTTTCTTTTGCTCTCCTGCTGTAAACGGGATCATACACAGGAAGTGTACCACTCATTCCTGAACGAGTCATGGCAGCGGTTCAACATCCTTAGGTTTGAAATTCCTGTGGAAAAATCGGAAACACCGCGGAATATCGTATTCTTTACAAGGTTTAATCAAAACTTCCCTTATAAATCATTGAATTTTAACATGATAATGAGACTTCCATCATGAGAAGAACGGGTTCGGGAATATCATCTTGCGATGAAAAACAAATCGGACCAGGCATTAGGAACCTGTAGTGACGGGGAATGTGAAACCTCTCTTTTCCTGAAAAAAGAGCTTTACATCAACAAAGAAGGAATGTTGGAAATTGAACTGGAAAACCTGACACCACGGATAGAAACACCCGGACTACTT
>JAZDGR010000010.1:0-36551 GCA_043806735.1 bacterium
TTTTACGATGCCGATACCAAAGAATCCATCACCAACAGCATCATCGAAATTACCTTGCTCCGGGAAGGCGAGTCCCCCGTGAATTATCTTTGTTCACCCGATGGATGTTTCCTGCTGAAAACGGATCGGACACAGGTCAGGTTTGTAGTGCAGACTCCATACTACCAGGCAGATACAATCACCAGGCAGCTAGATAAATTCAACCGGGACGAACGCATCAAACTCCGGGTTAACAGCTATGCGATGATGCTGGACTATTTTTCCAGGAAAAATGTTAAGGACTGGCAGAAAAGGCGTCTCCAGCTTGACCAGATGATCGCCGACAGCGCCATCATATACCAGGTATTTAATCCGGGAGCCGGGGGAATGGAGTTGTACTCCAAATGGGAATTCATCAACAAACTCACGATGCCTTCGGCCAGTCTGAAAGACATCGAGATCCTGGATTCAAAATACACCGATGGCAAACTATCATTACTCCGGTTCCGGCAAAAACAGACAAAGTAGATGAAACGAATTGTGGTACTATCGGGACTTATCCTGGCCTTTTTTTTCTTCAGCGCGAAAAAATGTGAGGATGGAGTACAGGCTAATCAGGAGCAGGAAGAGGCCGTGTTGGCGGCGACCGTTGACAGCATTCGAAACGGGCTGACAACCGACTACCTGTCGGGAGACGCCATCCGCTCCTTCGAAAAACTTGCCGAACAGAAGCTCAGGGATTATGCCGATTATTTCAGCATTGCTTCCGACACGTCCCTGGATACCGCTTTCCGGGCCCAGGCTGAGGGAATGACCGGGGAGCTTTTCTGCCCCGGAAGGACGCCAGGGGAACTATTACCCGGAGCGGAAATACGTATTGACTCTATCCGGTTAGTTGAACCCATGCACCTTACCGGCGCCGCCGGTTACAAGGGAATGCTTGGATTCAGGGAGGAGATCAGGCGCATTACCGGGCAGGAACCAATCGCCGGCGCTTCCGTGTGGAAACGGATTGAGATCCTGGCGACAAAATCAAAAAAACCCGTCGGAACCGACACATTGGAGATCTGGAAAATTTATCTTGGGGAAATCTATTAGCGCTTACTTTAGTTGGTCGGGCCAAATGGTAAATACCGGACATTCCTTATCCACGATATCGGAGATCCGGATGCTTTTGAGATCAATGCCGGCTGCCTGGATGGTGAAAAAGGTGGCCGGTTGTGTATCTTGTGGATTGTACATGGTCAATTCGATATTTCTTCCGGGTCGGATCATCATGCAGTTCTTATTCACATACATTTGCGTGTTTCCGTTGACGGATGTATCCCAGGTCCTGAAACTGACGGAAAAGATTTTGTAAGCGGAATAGTAGAGAAGCCATACCTGATCAACAAATTGCGCCGGCGGATCTTCCTTTGCGATTTTTTGCGGTAACTTGGTTAGCACCAGCAGGATCTCTTCGCTCTTTGCCGCCTGTTGTGCGGCAAGGGAATAAATGGGACTTTTTTGTCCGGGCGGGGGGATCGGAATATCCTGGAATTTCCGGAAGACCTGATAGTTACGACCCGTCCGTGCCGTAATATAGCTCCCCCAGTTGAAGCCCTGTTCTGTGAGTCCGCCGGCGTTGTGTGATACACTCCGGTAAAGGTCCTGGGTATAGAGGGTAGATTGGGACGGGATCAACTGGAAGGAAGGGGTCTTCATCAGTTCATCCATCGCATATAACCGGAGGTTGGCCCGTCTCGTATCTTTCGCCACCGTGTAGTTGTTGAGGTCGGTCAGCACGGAGAGGACAAACAGTCCGGAAGCGAAAATGAAAGTCACACCGGTTTTAACGAAGCGGTTAAAATTCAGCAGGTTGATCAGGTATCCGAGGAGGAAGCAGATCAGCAGCACCGTACCGAACATCGAGAAGAAAGTAGGTATGTACCCTTTCATCCCCGCCCCTTCCACATGGGCGATGTATTTCACCGACAGCGCCAACGGAATCTGGGGAAGGAAGATCAGCAACACGGCCAGGCCCGATCCGGCAAGCAGGGTTTTGTAGCTGAACCGGTTTATCCCTGTGAGGAGGATAAATCCGGTGAGGGCCACACAGATCCCTTTGATGATCCATTCGATCCGGGCGGTCAGGATGATATTCAGCACGATGGGTGAATGACCTGACACCAGTTCAGATTTCATGCTGAGGATCTGGCGGTTTTCTTCGAACATCGTGAGGGGGTAGGAAGCGTAGGAGAGGTTCCACAGAGCGTTGAAAAACCCCGGGATGTCCAGGTTTTTGTTATCAATCATAGTGCCGATGTACTGCGAAGGATGGTAAACCCGGTAAATGAAGTAAACAGCCACGTATAGCAGAGCCACTCCGAAAAAAGGAAGAAAAGTAAGTCCGGCTCGCTTGAGCAGCGACACAACTCTGGGTTCCTTCCGGGAGAAATAGTGTACTATGGCCACAGCGAAGAGGAGAAGATAGACTACATAGATTTCGCTGAACAGCAATCCAATGGTAAACAACAGGACGGAGAGGACCAGCAAATACTTCCGCAAAGCCTCAAAATAACTCAGGAGGAGAAGAAAAGAAATCAGCAGCAGATCGAAGGAAAAGGTGAAGTAAAAGGGATAGTTTAAAAACAGGGAGGTATGTTTTGAAGCCTGTGCCACGGTGAGGAAGATCAGCAGGTAGAACAAAGCGAGCTCCCGGGATCGGGTTAACCGGAAGAGAATCAGGGCAAACAGGACAAATCCCAGGAGCAGGGGCACATGATGGAACAGTTTGGTTACAAACATGGAATCAACCAGGTATGGTGCTAGGTGAAAGGGATTAACGATCAGGTAGTAAAACCTTCCTGCAAATTTGGCCAGCCAGATCATGTTCCACCAGGTAGCTCCCGATTTGAAGACGAGGTAATTCTGAAGGTCATCGGCGCATCCGAACCCGCTGAGGAAGAAAGGATAGAAGGTGATGAAAACGATGAGTAGCAAGGCAAAGTAGCAGAGCGCTTTGCTTTTTTCAAACAGGTTCCCTTTCATGGAGGGCAAAGATAGGAGAAAGTCAGTTCAGTTCCATTCGTTTATATCTCTCTTCTGCCAGTTCCAGGTATTTTTGGTTCATTTCGGCATTTAGAAAGGAATTTTGGATCAGATGATCAATCGCTTGTTTTTTTTCCTTAAAGGATTCAAGAATTCTCTCAATTATTTTATCGTTAAGATTTAATCGTTCCCGACCAAAATATTGAATCAGGTCACGTCGTGTCAGATTCCTTTTCCCCCCCCTTATTGGTAATGCGCTTTCTTCTTTTGCATTTTTAATTGCAATGGTCGTGTTCAGCAAATCATACACGGGTGACAGTTCTGTTTTAATTCCTCTGGTTATCAAACTGAAGTTTTTCAAATGCATGTCTTCGTTTCCCGTGAGAAAACAAAACAAGACCAGGTGAAAAAGTTTACCGTTTTCAATCGCCGGGAATGTACAGTATTGCGCAATGACCGGGATCACCTTTTCCATGCTCCAATCATATTTTGTTTCTCTTGTATTTCCGGTTAACTGTGCGAAGTCCTCCTGAGGATATTTTTTATGTTTCCCATACCGGTCAAACCGTTTGATAAAATAGCTTAAACTCCCGTCTTTACAATAAACCATGCCATGAACCGGAACATTTAAACCGCAAATCTTTGCCAATTTCATGGTCAGATCTTCATTTTCCGGTAATTGGTCATATACATCACTTTGAGGTTTTATGATGTAGGTGCCTCCTTTATCAACTACCTCAAATACATGTTTTTTAATTTTAAGAATAACACTCAGCTTTGGTTGAACTCCCTGAATCGACATTTTTGCTGCTCTTGCGGCTGCTTCACGCCTTTGCTCCTGTGCTGTAAGCGGGAAATCATCCAGGGTGGACAATCCGGGAGACAGGATTTTTAAACCCTCCGGAGAATATTTCCGGTCTCCGCAATCCTTATATGTGATGGGGCATTTATTCATCGGCAGGTAAAATTGTTATGGCCCCAACCACATCTTCACCCACTGCAAGAAGTTGTGAAAAGTAATCGTGTTTATCGATCTTCTTTATTCTCAGTAAGCCCTCCAATTGAATCCCTTCGGGCAAAAGACCATCAAAAAACGGAGGGAATGTTTTAAAACAATAAGGTTCTGTTCTGACAGGCATTGTCAATGAAATGGCTTCCCCGTTATATTCCGGCAGATATTGAAAACAATAAATAGTATCTGTCTCGGTCAGCACTCCGGCCTCATTTTTTTTAATCAATACGTTTGCTTTTCTCATATGTTGCCATTAAGGGGCTTTGAAATGTAAGAGTTATATTTAATGCCTGTAGAATGGCGGTAATGATATTCCATTGCAAGGTTTCTTTCCCTTTTTCGAGGTAATAAATGACTGTTTCACTAACGCCAGCTATTTCCGCTAATTGTTTCCGGCTAAGCCCAGCCTGTTTCCGATGAAAATGGACTAATTCTTTTAGCATAATATAATTATTACGAAGATGATAAAATCATAGACTTTTTGATTCTATTTTTATAACATTTCACAAAGATACTGAATATTAGTTACGAACGCAATAAAATAATTCATTTATTGTTTGTTTCTTATAAATCAAATCAAAAAATCGTCTATTTTTATTACGTACATAATGAAAGTGTTGATTTTAGAGAGTTGGATTTTTTGTGATTAATACCCCCAACTCCTATACTATCTGCTTTCGCTGAATTCGAGCGTAGTTTGATAAGCGATAGAACGAGGGAATCACTTAGGCGCTTGAAAATGAACGGAAAACAGTTGGGGAGACCCAAGGGGGCGAAAGATTCTAAAAAAAGAAAACGAGCTGGTTATATTCCCCGTGAGGCAAAGAAACGCCAGAAGGAAGATGGGAATAATGGAATCCATAAATCAATCGAGAACTAAAGCAAATCGTTTTACAGTATGGGTTGGTCAAAGAACCTGAAAAAATCAAAAGTCATTCCCTGCGAAAGAGTTTTGGCCGGCATGTGTTCGAACACAACGACAATTCGGAAAAAAGTCTGATTTTACTTAACGAAACCTTTAACCACTCATCAATCAAGACAACGAAAATTTATTTGGGCATCCGGCAGCAAGAGCTTTTCGATGTTTATGATTCTTTATGAAAAACATCTTAGAAGAAAGTACCAAATATCATTCAGGTTGACACAGGTTTCCATGGCATCGAACATCGGTTTCCATCCCAAATATCAATCAGTCTTCCAGAATTTTCGAATAATCATTGATAGGACCAAATTTGTCCATGTATTTGAGGACTGTATCCATGCGTTTCAACCCCGCTATATCCATGACCACATTTAATAAAGGGAGGTTTTTAGTTATATTCCTTGTGATATTTACCCGCCTTGCAAAATGGCTCCCGAAACATGCCCATTTGGGTTTTTGTACCGCCATCTGCTGATTACCCCGTTGAATAACGACAGTTACTTGGGTATCGAAGAACCCGGAAGCTTGAGCCATCTTTTTTAAAAGCCGGTTGTAGGTTTGGTTTGTGAAGAAATCCAGTGTATAGTTGTATTTCTCAAGGATGGCCTTTGCGGTCAAAGTTAATGGAATAAAATGTTGGACATTGGTTTTGGCCGACCTAATGCAGATTTGATCATTCACGATATCATCCCTGCGAAGATTCTTAATGTCGGAAAACTTTAATGAGGTGAGGCAGCCAAAAATGAACACAGCCTTCACTTTCTCATATTTACCAGCATCCCAATCCCGCAGGTTGCAGTATTCCGGCTCAGTCAAACTGATCACTGTGGGGTCGTATCCTTTCATCTTGATCTTAGAAAAATTCAAATCCAACCTAAAGTACCTCTTCTCTTCACAGTAGTTCAAAAAGGCTTTCAACAATTTCATTCGTTTATGGGCTGTATTGTTGTTGAGGTTTCGTTTTGTCAGCAGATACCCTTTGAACCGATTTACAAATTCTTCGGTGATATCAGGCAACTGGAACTTCGTTTTGGACAGTTTCTCAAAATCAAGCAGCACTGTACGAAGCGTTTTTATAGTTAATCAGCGAATTGGGCTGAAGGTTCTCATTTTTAACCTGATCTGTTTTGTAGCCTAAAAACTCCCGGTAAAAGTCCATAAGGCAATCTTTCTGAACAGATTCACCTTTCATCATTGTTCTTACATGATCCCGGTGGCTAACCGGAGTACCTTCCCCTTGTGGGAGTAATAAATACAGGTTTTACCTTTCAATTCAACGACTTCCTTGTATGACATTATTTACATCCTTGATCTTAGTCTCGAAGGTAGAGAGGGTCAAAGTCTAAAAAAAACTGGCCGTCAAAAAAGATCAAGTCTATTGATCTAAATGTCAACTTTTCACTATTAATTTCCTTTCAAATAGTCATCCACATCGGATTTTTTAATTCTGATGATGGGTCTGGCTCCCGGTTTATCGACAGTAGAAATTTCGATTTTATTCAACTTCCCTTTTTTAATTAAGGTATAGATGGTTTGTGTAGTTGTTTTAAGATGACGGGCTGTCTCTTCAACAGTCATTATTTCATCACTTTCCGGTTCTATGACTAGTTCTTTCATATCTGATTGGAATTCGTCATTCAGATACCATTCTAACAATCTGAATAAGGTGTTGAGTTTTTCAATGTCCAGTTTCAATCTGGTAGGAGCCTTTGACCCATTTTTACGGATCAATCTTATCCCGTGGATTTTGACTTCTTTCAGGATCGTTTCATTCTCACAATTAGTAAGGCAATCGAAAAGTTCAGATAAATTTCTCATTTTAAGCTTTTCTATCTGGTATGGCTGAAAAAAAGGAAAATTTGAATTTATTTTTAAAATTGACCAATTATCTAATTTTTGATTGTCTTGATTTCATTTTCGTATAATGCTAACTTTGTGCAAGTTATTTTTAAACCATATCATATATGAAACCACCGAAGCCGACTATGGCATTAATTTATGATTTTGATGGAACACTTGCCCCCGGGAATATGCAGGAATATGATTTCTTCCCAGATATCCAGCAAAACCCAAGGAAATTTTGGGCAGAAGTCAAATCTCTTGCAAAGCAACAGAATGCAGATGAAATATTGATCTACTTGTACCTAATGCTAAAAAGAGCTCAGGAAAAAACGAAATCTATCCATCGCAATACCTTTAAAACATATGGTAAGAGTATAAAACTTTTCCCAGGAGTTGAAGAATGGTTTGATCAGATAACAAAATATGCTAACGAAAAAAATATTAAACTGGAACACTATATTGTATCCTCTGGCCTATATGAAATGATCGAAGGAACATCTATTTTTAAGAAATTTAAAACTGTTTTTGCCTCATCCTTTCTTTATTCACCCGACAACACCGCATTTGGGCCAGCATTAGCAGTAAATTATACAACTAAAACACAATTCATTTTTCGGATCAATAAAGGTATCTTCAATGCTTATGATAATTCAAAAATCAACAAATTCATAAAGGAAGAAGAACGGTATATTCCTTTTCGTCGAATGGTATATTTGGGGGATGGAGAAACCGATGTGCCCTGTATGAGCCTAATCAAAGCACAAGGAGGATTTTCAATAGCAGTCTATAAGAAAAAGACTAAAGGGGCAAAAGAAAAGGCACAAAAGTTATTCGAAGAAGGAAGAGTGAATGCTATCTCTCCGGCAGACTATTCAATAAGCGAAAAATTAGATGGTTTAGTAAAAGCAGTTATTGATAGGGTAGCGGCTCATAATAACCTTCAAATTCAGATAGATAGTTTATTAAACTAAAGAAGGACGTTCATTAGTTCTGAATAGTTCCCAATCCGGAAACTAAAACCCCCGAACGTATTGATATTTCAGGATAATGCATTTTCAAATTGTACCGTCCAATCTCCAGATCATCAAAGGTCCAGTGTTTCAAGCCATCGCGAAAAGAAGACATCAGACACATAATAGATTTCGTTCTTTTTATGGATCATCTCCTTATCCATCAGGGAAACAACACCTCGTTTGATTGTACTTGCATTTGTAAGGTTATGTTTTTTAATAAAACTGCCTGATGTAAGCATGTCTGATCCATCGGAGCTGGCGATCGCTTTCATCAGTTGCCATTGATGACGGGTTAACATGTTCCGGTATTCCAGATAAAACGGTTCCAGGCCTGTCAGAATTTCCCGCTGTACGTTTATGTAGTTATCCTTATTGGCCTGATGCCCTGTCTCATAAAGTTTATTGCAGACATATTGCACATACCAGGTATGGCATCTGCTCCAACGCAGGAGTTCAGTAATGATACCCTCTTCAACCTGCCGGGAATTCGTTACAAATAGTGTTTTGATAAACATTTCATAGACATCCTGTGCAATTTCAACCAGGTACATCATCTCAGTACTCTGGTAGAATGGCCGTGTGGCATCTCCGAACATCCTGGTCAGAATGGTTTTATTGCTGCCTGAGAAGATGAAGCGGATATTGCTGAGTGTCTGGATCATCCCCCGAATCAGAGCTTCAACATTTTTTTCCGGGTAATTCCCGATTTGTTGAAATTCGTCTATGGCGATGACGATAGGGATCTTTTTGCTTCTTTCCCGTAGCATGGCAAAGAGTTCTTCGAGCGTATTCCGGGCTTCTTTTTCATCTGCAATCAGGAATGAAACTGATGGAAGACCGGTTAGTTGATCGATTGATATTACAGGCCGGACATACCGAAAACTGTGAAGGAATTTCTGCATTTTTTCACCAAAGGTTTTTTTCATCCTGAATAGTGCGGTGGCCAACTGATTGATCAGTCCGTTCAGATTTTCGGTATGGTAAATGTCGAGATATATGGTTTCATGGGTTTTATCTTTTTTCAGCTCTTCAAAGACATGCAGGAGCAAGCCCGTCTTTCCCATTTTTCGAAGAGAAACAAGGGTGATATCCCGTCCGTTATGTATTGCATTGATGATGGTTTCTGTTTCCTTTTCCCGGTCACAGAAAAAGCTTCTTCCTTTATATCCTCTGATGATGAATGGGTTCATGATTTTTTGTTTCGACAAAGGTAATGAACATTTTGCGTTAAACAAAATGTTTAAAACAAAATGTTTTTCATAAATCACAATAAAAATAATCCGTGTTAAACTTGCCCAATTTGAAAAAGAAAAACCCCGAACGTATTGATATTCAGGGTTTCAGTTTGTTTTTTCCGTGGCATCGACTGGAATCGAACCAGTGACACAAGGATTTTCAGTCCTCTGCTCTACCAACTGAGCTACGATGCCCTCCCCCTATGAAATTTGGGAGCGCAAAATTACGATATCCATGAGTACCTCTTGAGCCAAGGATGCCAAATAGGTTATACTACCGTGTGCAATTATATCCGGGACAAAGAATTACACCAACCCATACCCCGGAATCAAGATGCATTTTACCGGGGGATTATGGTAATGTTGTAAATGTTAATTCGTTACCGTAAGCTGTTCCAACGCTGTTTGTTGCATAGGCCCTGACATAATAAAGGGTGTTCGGGGTGAGCCCGGTGAGGTTACTTACAAAGACTCCGGTTCCACTACCATCGAGAGTGTGGCTGTTGGCGGTTGTGGGATTTGATGAAGTGCTCCAGCAAACACCACGGGCTGTTACCGGGGATCCGCCATCGGAAGTAACATGACCTCCGCTTGTGGCGGTATCTTGGGTGATGTTTGTAACTGCGGTTGTGAATACAGTTGGTAGTACTGGAGCAGGTAATGTTGTAAATGTTAATTCGTTCCCGTAAGCTGTTCCAACGCTGTTTGTTGCATAGGCCCGGACATAATAAAGGGTGTTCGGGGTAAGGCCGGTGAGGTTACTGACAAAGACGCCGGTCCCGCTGCCGTCGAGAGTGTGGTTATTGGCGGTTGTGGGATTTGGTGAAGTACTCCAGCAAACACCACGGGCTGTCACCGAGGATCCGCCATCGGAAGTAACATGGCCTCCGCTTGTGGCGGTATGTTGGGTAATGTTTGTAACTGCGGTTGTGAATACGGTAGGTAATACAGGAGGTAATGTTGTAAATGTTAATTCGTTCCCGTAAGCTGTTCCAACGCTGTTTGTTGCATAGGCCCGGACATAATAAAGGGTGTTCGGGGTGAGCCCTGTGAGGTTACTGACAAAGACGCCAGTCCCGCTGCCGTCGAGAGTGTGGCTGTTAGCAGTTGTGGGATTTGATGAAGTGCTCCAGCAAACACCACGGGCTGTCACCGGGGAACCGCCATCGGAAGTAATATGGCCTCCGCTTGTGGCGGTATGTTGGGTGATGTTTGTAACTGCGGTTGTGAATACTGTTGGTAAAACCGGAGCAGGTAATGTTGTAAATGTTAATTCGTTGCCGTAAGCTGTTCCAACGCTATTTGTTGCATAGGCCCTGACATAATAAAAGGTGTTCAGGGTGAGTCCGGTGAGGTGACTTACAAAGACTCCGGTTCCACTGCTATCGAGAGTGTGGCTGTCGGAGGTTGTGGGATTTGATGACGTGCTCCAGCAAACACCACGTGCTGTCACCGGGGATCCGCCATCGGAAGTAACATGACCTCCGCTTGTGGCGGTAGTTTGGGTGATGTTTGTAACCGGAGAAGTGAATACAGTTGGAATCACAGCTGGATTAAGTGGCGTCATATTAAATGTATATGTAGTGCTTGCAGTAGGATTATCAAACTTCGTATTATCAAAATATCCATTTGCATATGCTGTATACATCATATGGTTGCCCAGATAAAAAATAAAACCTGAATTATCCTGAATATTCAGGCTACTTTTTTCAACTTGAGGAGTTATCCCAAGATACCGGATAGTACTGCATTCAGTACTTTGTCCAGTACAAACAATTTTCATTGACCGGTAATTCTTATCGTCAGATACAACCAGGATCAAGACTTTATTCCCGGAGGATGAAATCACAAATGAATGAGATCCTTTTTCAAACTCGTTAAGATATTCAGCCACTTTTGTCCCTAATCCATCAAATAGCATCAGATTCAATGGTCCTCTGTATTCCCTGTAAATGTTCACATAGGTGAACCCTTGAAAAGGGTTGGGATAATTATTCTTCAAAATAAATGATTCTGTGGTGCCTGTTTCGTTAATCCCAACCGGCCACAATGCTATTAATGAAAGCACAGGATCAGGACCATACAATAAAGTATCGCAGTTCTCTGTTAAATTTTTTACATACACGCTGTCTAACGAAATAATATTCTGATTAACCGAATCCTCACCAATAAATGTCCACGTAATTTGTGTTTGGCTAAATCCCATAATGATCGGCAAACAGAAAGCAATTAATGAATAAATCTTTTTCATAGGTCAAATTTTTTTAATTATTACAAAGCCGATATTTTCAAACCGTTATGAACCCAAATATAATACATTTTTATTGATTTTCAAAACATTCTGAATAAAATAAAATGAATAGGTGCGCGGACGATTTGTGTGCAGGGTCTATTTAAGCTTTCCGTGGCATCGACCGGAATCGAACCAGTGACACAAGGATTTTCAGTCCTCTGCTCTACCAACTGAGCTACGATGCCAAAATAGGAGTGCAAAGTTAGTGCAAATTCTGAAAATTCCAATACCTTTGGACCAAATTACGATTGCCATACATTGCCATACATTGCCATTTATTGCCATACATTGCCATTTATTGCCATATATTGCCAAACATGTTCAATTCATGGCAATTTATGTTCAATTCATGTGCAATAACTTATGTACCTCGTCCTTGATCTCGGCAACACGAACCAGAAGATCGGTCTCTTTGACGGCGACCGGCTGATCAGGCTGGAGCAGCACGACCGGCTGAAGATGGGAATCCTGAAAGACGTTCTGGAAGAATTCCCGGAGATTCGTTCGGGGATCGTCTCTTCCGTGGTGCCATTCCCGGGGATTTATAAGAACTACCTCAGAAAGAGGCTGGATTATTTTCTGGAACTGACAGGAAAGACGCCGGTCCCCCTTGTTAACCTTTACAAAAATCCCGCCCGGCTTGGGAAGGACCGGCTGGCCTGCGCGGTGGCCGGTTCCCGGTTGTTTGAAGGATTTCCCGTTTTGGTGGTCAACGCCGGGACATGCATTACCTACGATCTTGTGAACGCCCAAAACGAATACCTCGGCGGGGCGATCTCTCCCGGCCTCGCTATGCGGCTCAAAGTCATGCATACTTTTACCAGCAAACTTCCGTTAGTAACACTCACGGATCCGGAAACAATGACCGGGGATACGACCCGGAGCTCAATGCTCTCGGGGGCCGTTAACGGAACTGCGGCCGAAGTGAAGGGAATGATCCTGAAATACCGGAAACTCTACCCCGGGCTGCAGGTGATCCTGAGCGGGGGAGACATGGAATTTTTGGAGAAACTCCTGAAAATTCGCATCTTTGCATTCCCGAATATCGTATTGATCGGACTGAAACATATTCTCGAATTCAATCTTCAACATGCCCGTTAAATCCAGGTTTCTTTTTCTCCTGATGGGTTGCTTGACTGCGGCCTCCGCCTTTACCCAGATCCGGATCGCTTCACCCTATTCGCGTTTTGGCATCGGGGACCTGACGAACAACAACAATGCCTGGAATCATGGCATGGGACAGACCAGTATCGCCTTGCGCAGTCCGTACCACGTTAATTATGGCAATCCGGCATCCTACACAGCCTTCGACTCCATCTCCTTCGTCTTTGAAGGAGGATTTAATGCCGATATCGTTCAGCTCACCTCCAACTACGAAACGGCAACCCGTAATTACGCCTCCCTCGGATACATCCTCTTCGGCATGCCCGTGACCCGCTGGTGGCGGACCAGCTTTGGGCTGATCCCTTTCAGTGACGTAGGGTACAATGTGTTGAACCTGGAGGATTATAACGGGGTTGGCAATGTAGCCCGGATTTACAGTGGAGCAGGCGGGATCAACAGATTCTACTGGGGGAATGGATTTAGGCTCTGGAAAAATTTCTCCATCGGATTTAATTTCTCTTACCTGTTCGGCAAGATGGAACGGGAGGCTGTCGTGCTTTTCCCCGATTCGGTTTTTTATTCCAACTTCAAACTGGTGAACAATGTCACCATGAATGATATCTACTTCGATTACGGGCTTCAGTACCGAGCCAGACTCAAGGAGAATCTCTACCTGAACGCCGGCGGGGTGTTTGCCCTGGAATCGAAAATGAGCGCCAAGACGGATTATGTGGCAAGTACCTTTTTCCTGGGAATTTCCGGGATTGAATATCCCAAGGATACCATTGCTTACGGAGAAGCCTATAAAGGGAAAATTGTGATCCCCCTGACAGCGGGCCTGGGGTTCGGAATGGAAAACCCGGATAAATGGCTTTTCAGCGTAGATTACCGCTGGCAGAACTGGAAAAAGTTCTACGCTTTCGACATCAGCGATTCCCTGGTAAACAGTCACCAGGTTTGTGCAGGCGCTGAATTCCTGCCCGACATCAACAGCTATACCAATTATTTCAAACGGATCCGTTACCGGGTCGGCTTCACCTACAGCGCTACCTATCTCAAACTGCGGGGCAAGCAGCTGGATGCATTTGCTTTATCCGTGGGATTCGGATTGCCCCTCAAGGGGGTAAAAACCGCGTTGAACTTTTCAGCCCAGGCCGGATTCAGGGGAACCACCGAAGCGGATCTGATCCGCGAATCCTTTTTCCGGTTTATCATCGGCTTTACTATCTATGAAAGATGGTTCATCAAACGTAAGTATTATTGATCTTGAAACTGCGTTTCATACGGGTTATTCTTGGTTTTGCTCCTTTTCTGGTCTCCTGGATAGTATTTCTGGGATGCGGGAGAGAGATTGAGACCACAGATACTTCTATGGATTCAACCCAAAAAGCCCTACTATCGGCCGTGGATATTGACGTACTCTTCAGCGATTCGGGGCATCTTCAGGCACGGGTGAAAGGACCGTTGGTATACCGATATACCGGGGAGACCTCCTGGCTTGAGTTTCCCGACGGGTTTCAGGCGGAGATGTACGATTCGGCACAGCGGCTGGAAACCACCATCCGGGCTGATTACGGAAGGAGAGAAGAATCTTCGCGGATCATGGAAGCCAGAAAGAATGTTGTGGTCAGAAACGAGCGGAAGAACGAACAACTGAATACGGAGATCCTGATCTGGAATGAACTGAAGCACACCATTCATACGGAAGCTCCCGTGAAGATAACGACCCCCGATAAGGTTCTTTACGGGGAAGGACTCGAGTCGAACGAAACCTTCACCGATTATACCATCCTCCGGCCCAGAGGGGAGATGACGGTGAAGAAAGATTCTATTTAGCCAACTGCCAACTGCCAAGTGCCAACTTTTGCTGTTTCACATAATATCACTAATTTTGCACCCTATTTTTAGTTCGAAATTTAAAAGAAACTGATAGCATGGCGATTATTGGAAAAATCAGAAAACACTCGGCTCTTGCTGTGATCATCGTAGGTGTGGCTATTGCAGCTTTTGTGATTGGAGACTTCGGGAAAAAACGACAGAAAGGGACCACCGATATTGGTTCGGTTGACGGGGAGGAGATTTCCTACCTGGATTTCAACAACAGAGTAGAGGAAAACCTGGAAATCCAGAAGAAGAATATGGACGAGGATAAGGTGTCTGAAGAGATGGCTTATAACATCCGCCAGAGCACGTGGGATAACATAGTAAAAAACCTGGTACTAGGAGAGGAGTTTGATAAACTCGGTCTCGCGGTCACTTCGGATGAGTTATTCGAACTCGTCCAGGGGCAACATCCGCACCGGTATATCCTGCAGTATTTCAAGGATCCGAAAACCGGAGCCTATGATCCGGCCCTGGTTTTGAACTACCTGAGGAACCTCGGAAAGATGGAGCCCAAAGCCAAAGACCAGTGGCTGCAGTTTGAGAAAGCCATCAAAGAAGACCAGCTAGACACCAAATTCAATACCTTAGTCATCAAAGCTTTTTATACTCCCAAGGCCTTGTTGAAGAAAGATCACGAATTGATGACCAAATCCCTGAACATCCGGTATATTTCCCCTGCTTACTACAATATCCCCGACAGTTTAGTTACCCTTACGGATGAGGATTACCTCAAATTCTATAACAAGAATAAGATCTATTTCTTTAGTGAAGAGCCGTATGCCGACATGGATTTCGTGACGTTTGAAGTAAGACCTTCCGGTGAGGACCGGAGTAAAATTGCGCAGGATGTAGCAGGGATCTATGCGGATTTTCTGACCAGCCAGTCCCCGGAGACCTTTGTGAGCGCCAACTCGGATAAAAAATACGATACCATCTTTATCAAGAAAGGGATGCTTCCGGCAAGGCTGGATTCCCTCCTGTTCAATTCTACCCCAGGCACCTATATCCCTCTGTTCGAGGAAAAAGATGCCTGGTACATGGCCAAGCTCCTGGCCACGGAGAGCCGTCCGGATTCCATGCTTGCCGCACAACTTCTGGTTACATGGGCCGGACTTGGTGTGAACGAAAAGGTCACTCGTACGCAGGCCCAGGCCAAGCAAAGGGCCGACAGCCTGCTGGCTGTTCTCAAAGCCAACCCGGCTAGTTTTTCTGACGTTGCAAAAGCGACCTCCGATTACCCCACTGCCAAGGATGACGGTGGAGTACTGCCCTGGTTTCCTGACGGGAATTTGAACGTGAGCCCTTTCTTTGAGGCAGGCCTTACGATGAAACCAAACGATATGAAGATCGTTGAGACGCGACTGGGTTACTCATTGTTCAAGCTTACCGAAAAATCAGAACCGAACCGGAAAATCAAAGCAGCCGTACTTCAACGCAATATCGAGCCGAGCAACCAGACATACCAGGACACTTACACCAAAGCCAGCCAGTTCGCAGGCACATACAAAACTCCCGAAGCGTTTGATTCCGGTGCGATTGCCACGGGATTATTCAAACGTCAGGCCCAGAGTGTAAAAGAGATGGACAACTCGATTCAGGGACTCCAGAATGCCCGCAACATCGTACGGTGGGCGTTTGCCGAGCAAACGAAACCCGGCGAAGTTGCACCGGTGTTCGACCTTACGGGCGTATTTGCGGTTGTCATCCTCAAAGACAGGTTTGCGAAAGGGACTCAACCCCTCGAAAAAATAAAGGCACGGATTGAACCGAATGTCAAGAATGTGAAGAAAATTGAAATCATGTCGCAACGGCTCCAGGAGGCCATGAAGACCAATACCGATCTGTACGCCCTGGCCGGATCTTTTGGGGCGAAAGTTGACACCACCACACTCACCTTTACCGGAATGAACCGGGCTCCGATCGCCCGCGAATATGAAGTGGCCGGGACACTGTTTACCCTTCCGACCGGACAGGTAAAAGGTCCTTTTTCCGGCAATTTCGGAGTCTATGTTGTTGTGGTCGATCAGGTGTTACCCCCCCCTTCCACAGAGGATTTCTACTATGAGAAAAGAATCAGGGACCAGGGGTTCACCAACCGCGTTGGCAATTCCCTTTATGACGCATTGAAAAATCAGTCAGAGATCGAGGACTTCAGGGTGTTGTTTTATTAGCAAATTACTCTTAGGCAGAGAATCATTCTGCCAAAATAAGCACTTTGCTCTGCAAAACCTCAATGACCCCGCCTTTTATCTCGAAAAATTGCGGAGGTTTCCCTTTCTGTTCCACCTTGACCGATCCTTTTTTAAGCACAGAGATCAGGGGAGCATGGTGATTTAGTACCTCAAAGGAGCCGTCGATTCCCGGCAGCTGTACCAGGTGAACATCATCCCCTTTAAAAAGGGTCGTATCGGGTGTCACGATTTCTACTTGCATGTTAATTGCTCATTCTTATCCCTCCCCAACCCTCCCCTGAATGGGAGGGTGTAAGTCCCCTTTAGGGGATTTAGGGGTTTGTTTTTACCGGCTATCCGCCATCATTTTCTTCCCTTTTTCAATGGCCTCTTCGATTGTCCCGACCATATTGAAAGCCGATTCGGGATATTCGTCCACTTCGCCGTTCAGGATCATGTTGAATCCTTTGATTGTATCTTCGATATTTACGAACACACCCGGCGTCCCGGTAAACTGTTCCGCCACATAGAACGGCTGTGAGAGGAACCGCTGAACCCGGCGGGCGCGGTGAACTACTTGTTTATCCTCATCCGAGAGTTCATCCATCCCCAGGATGGCGATGATGTCCTGAAGCTCCTTATACCGTTGCAGGACCTCTTTTACGCGTTGAGCGGTGTTGTAATGTTCGTCTCCCACCACATCCAGTGATAAGATACGTGAGGTTGAATCCAATGGATCGACAGCCGGGTAGATCCCCAGTTCGGAGATTTTCCGGCTCAATACCGTGGTGGCATCGAGGTGGGCAAACGTGGTTGCCGGAGCCGGGTCGGTAAGGTCGTCGGCAGGCACATAGACAGCCTGGACTGAGGTAATGGACCCTCTTTTGGTGGAAGTGATCCGCTCCTGCATGATGCCCATCTCCGTCGCCAGGGTAGGCTGATATCCTACGGCGGAAGGCATACGGCCCAGCAATGCCGACACTTCGGATCCGGCTTGTGTGAAACGGAAAATGTTATCGATGAAAAAGAGAATATCCCGGCCGCCGGTCTTTTCGTCGCCATCGCGGAAATATTCAGCCAGTGTCAGACCCGAAAGAGCCACGCGTGCACGGGCGCCGGGAGGTTCGTTCATTTGTCCGAACACCAGGGTAGCCTGCGATTTTTTCAGCTCTTCGTGATCCACCTTGGAGAGATCCCAGCCTCCTTTCTCCATATCTTCCAGAAAATCTTTTCCGTACCTGATAACACCCGATTCGATCATTTCACGGAGGAGGTCATTCCCTTCACGGGTACGCTCACCCACTCCGCCGAATACCGACTGACCGGAATATTTCTTGGCGATATTGTTGATCAGCTCCATGATGATGACCGTCTTTCCCACACCGGCGCCCCCGAACAGGCCGATTTTTCCGCCTTTGGAGTAAGGTTCGATCAGGTCGATCACTTTGATGCCGGTATAGAGGACCTCTTTGGTGGTACTGAGCTCATCAAACTTCGGAGGTTCCCGGTGTATGGGGTAGGTACGCTGGTGCGAAACCGGGCCTAATCCGTCGATGGGCTGGCCGATTACATTGAATAACCGGCCCCGGATATCTTCTCCGACCGGCATGGAAATCGGACCGCCTTTGGAAACCACCTCCATCCCGCGGCGCAATCCGTCGGTAGAATCCATGGCAATCGTCCGGATGGTATTTTCCCCGGTATCGTACTGGCACTCCAGGATGATCGAATGCTGGTGGGGGTTTATCACCTCCAGCGCGTCGTAAATATCAGGGAGGGTTACGTCTTCGTCAAAAACAACATCCACAACGGGACCAATGATCTGGGAGATCTTTCCTTTAACCTCTTTCTGCATGATTTCTATTGAAAAGTTTGTGCAAATATAAAAAAAATGCATGGTTCAATTTATCTGACACGTAAAACCCGTCCGATCCGCAAGGTTGTCTTGGCTGAGATCTTATTCATGGCACAGATTTCCTTGACCGAGGTGTGATACTTGGAGGCCAGATGGCCCAGTGTGTCCCCGCTTTTAATCTTGTAGTAAACCGCGTTGGCGTCCCAGTCGTTCGGATAGAAGACCTCCTTGCGCACGGGAAATGTGTTGAAGATCAGCCGGCAACTGTCGGGATCGATCATCCGCAAGGGATCGACCGGAACATCCTTATACCGCACCTCAAAGTGGAGATGCGGCCCGCGGCTCCGCCCCGACGAACCGCCAAGACCCACCGGCGTCCCCGCTTTCACAACCTGGTTTACTTCCACTTTTCTCTTCGACAGATGGCCGTAATAGGTTTCCAGCCCGTTGTAATGGCGGATGATCACCAGGTTCCCGAAACCGCCCCGGTTATACCGGGAGTATCTGACCACTCCGTCGAAGGCAGCCCTGACCGTATCTCCGGTCTTCAGTCGCAGATCCAGCCCCTTGTGCGTATACATAAATCCGCGGATCATATGTTCGGCCGGAACCGGCATCGAAAAAGGCATTGTTTCGGAAGTCAGGATCAGAACAGTGTCGCGGATGCTGTCGGGTTTCATCCAGTTGAAACCCCGGATCTGATCGTTGATCCATCCTTCGGTAAACAGTCCGGTTGAGTCTTCCCCGATGTTCAGCAGGACCGGTTCCTCACCCAGGAATTCCCAGGAAAAATTTTTGTAGAGAATTACCGGTCCCTCCACGGTTTCCACGGTGTCGAGGATCGTCTCAGGATTGGTTTGGGAGAAGGAGGTAAGAAATATCAGAAAACCCGCGAAAAGAACTGTGATTCGTGGTTTCATACCTGGGCAGTTTGTCCGGTTTCCGGTTTTCCGAAGAATTTTTTCTGGAAAATGATCAGGAGAAAAACGCCGATCGTGATGCAAGAGTCAGCCAGGTTAAACACCGGCCGGAAAAAGATGAAATCTACACCTCCCACATAGGGGAACCAGGAGGGGTAATGGCTTTCAATCAGCGGGAAATAGAGCATATCCACCACTTTCCCGTGAAGGAAACCCGTGTATCCCCCTTCGGGTGGAAACAGTTCCGCTATCTGGTGATCCGGCATGACGCATTCGACACAATAATGACTCTCACTAAAAATAAGACCATAGAAGGCGCTATCGAGGATATTTCCCAAGGCGCCTGCAAGGATGAAGGCGATGCATACGGAAAACCACTTATTGTATCCCGGCTTCCGGGTGATGGTATAAAGCCAGTAACCAATCGCCATGACCGCCAATATCCGGAAAATACTGAGGATCAGCTTTCCCGTGTTGCCTCCCAGCATCATCCCGAAAGCCATCCCTTCATTTTCGGTAAAGTGGAGAAAGAACCAGTTCCCGAAAACCGGGATGCTTTCTCCCAGGCACATGGACGTTTTGACCCAAATCTTAAAAACCTGATCCAGGATAAGTATCAGGATAATGATGATGATGGCTCGTTTCAATTCCGGGCAGATTAGTGGGATCTATTCCTCCTGGGGCTCAAAGGGCCGCGGTGCATGAACCGGTGCCTGCACCGGAACTCCCTGAATTCGCTTGGCTTCAATGCTCAGGGTAGCATGGGGAACAATGCGGAGACGGTTCTTGGGGATCAGCTTTCCGGTCACCCTGCAGATGCCGTAAGTCTTGTTCTCGATGCGGATCAGGGCATTCTCCAGGGATTTTATGAATTTCTCCTGGCGGGCGGCAAACTTGCTGTTCTCTTCCTTGGAAAAGACCTGATACCCCTCTTCCAGCACTTTAAAGGTAGGAGAGGTGTCGTTGGTATCGTTATCGTTGCTGATGGTATAGGACTCGGTGAGAAGCTGCAGGTCGTCCCTGGCTTTCTCCAGTTTATTCAGGATAATCTGGCGGAATTCTTCCAGCTCTTCGTCTGAATACCTATTCTTTTCTCCTGTACTGGCCGTCTTTTTCATGTCACTCTGGGTTTTATTCCACTTTCTTGATCGATGTAAACGTCGATATGGTTTCGGTTAGGTTGATGGGTTCTTTATCTTCCGCAACAAGCTGGTCCACAATGCGAAAATCGCGTGCCAGAATTTCGGTGCAAATATAGGAATAATTTTTATCCAAAGCCTCAGCAATCTCAGGAATATTCTGAATTTCCACAGAAATGTGATCCGTCACTTCAAATCCTTTTTCTTTCCGTAGGTGTTGGATCCGGTTAATCAACTCGCGGGCAATCCCCTCCCTCCAAAGTTCCGGTGTGATCGTTACATCCAGGGCCACCGTTAGGTTCCCGAGGTTGGCTACCTGCCACCCGGGGATGTCTTCCGAAAGGATCTCGACCTCGTCGCGGGCAATAACCACTTCCTGGTCTTCCAGGATCAGGCGAAGCTCTCCTTCCGATTCCAGCCGGGTGATATCGCCCTGTTCCAGGGCAGAGACCGATGCAGCCAGCGTTTTCATCAACTTTCCGAAACGGGGTCCCAGCTTCTTGAAATCGGGTTTGAGCTTTTTCACCAGGATCCCGGTCGTATCGGTAATGTACTCCAGCTCCTTGACATTGACTTCCGATAAGATCAGATTTTTCACCTGGTTGATCTGTTCCTGCAGGTGCCGGTTTTGGACCGGCAGGAGGATCCGGTTGAGGGGCTGGCGAACCCGGATATTACTCTTCTTTCGGATAGAGAGCGCCATGGAAGAGATCTTCTGTGCCAGCTCCATCCGCTCTTCCAAAGATGCGTCAATCGACTGCCCGTCGGCTTCCGGAAAACCGGTCAGGTGCACCGAATCTACCGGAACCCGTTTGGTGACATTGTTCAGGTCCACGAACAACCGTTCGGTGAAGAAAGGCGCAATAGGGGATGCAAGCTGGGCGATGACTTCCAGGCAACGATAGAGCGTTTGATAGGCAGAAATTTTATCGGCCGAGTATTCTCCTTTCCAGAATCTGCGGCGCGACAGTCTGACGTACCAGTTGCTGAGGTGCTGGTCCACGAAATCGGCGATTGCGCGACCGGCTTTGGTTGGTTCGTAATCATGGTAACAATCGTCAACGAAACTGATCAGCGAGTTGAGTTCCGAGAGGATCCAGCGGTCGATTTCGGGGCGCTGAGGAACCGGGATCTCGGCCTCCTCGTACCTGAATTTGTCGATGTTGGCATACAGCGCGAAGAAGGCATAGGTATTATAAAGCGTACCGAAGAATTTTCGCTGCACTTCGGCAACGCCTTCAATATCGAATTTCAGGTTGTCCCACGGCTGGGAATTGGTGATCATGTACCACCGGGTAGCATCGGGACCGTATTTGGCGATCGTTTCAAATGGATCCACCGCATTTCCCAGCCGCTTCGACATCTTGTTCCCGTTCTTGTCGAGAACCAGTCCGTTCGATACGCAGGTCTTGAATGAAACGGAATCAAAGAGCAGGGCAGCGATGGCGTGAAGCGTAAAGAACCAACCCCGTGTCTGGTCAACCCCTTCGGCAATAAAATCGGCCGGGAAATAGGTTTCAAGGGGTTTTGACAGGTCGAAGGGGTAGTGGTACTGGGCATAGGGCATTGCGCCGGAGTCGAACCATACATCAATCAGGTCGGGTTCGCGGTACATGGGTTCTCCGTTGTCAGCAACCAGGACAATGTCATCTACAAATGGCCGGTGAAGGTCGAACGTCCGGTAATTTTCTTCTGACAGATCTCCGGGGACGAACCTTTCAAGGGGATTGTTTTTCATGATCCCGGCAGCGATCGCTTTTTCCACCTCTTTTTTCAGCTGTTCTACCGACTCTATGAAACGTTCGGCCGATCCCGATTCTGTTCTCCAGATCGGAAGCGGTGTTCCCCAGAACCGCGACCGGGAGAGGTTCCAGTCGACCAGGTTCTCCAGCCAGTTGCCGAACCGCCCTGTGCCGGTCGATTCGGGCTTCCAGTTGATGGTTTCGTTAAGAGCGATCATTTCATTGCGGTAAGCGGTTGACCGGATAAACCAGGAGTCGAGGGGATAATAAAGGACCGGTTTATCGGTTCGCCAGCAGTGGGGATAAGAGTGCTCGTACTTTTCGGTTTTAAAGGCCTTATTCTCTTTCTTCAGCTTGATGGTGATTTCGATATCAACCGGCACATCGATTTCGGGGTGGTAGTGGGGATCGTATTCCGTTTTCACGTACTTCCCGGCGAATTCGCCCATCTCTTCCACAAACCGGCCCTGTTTATCCACCATCGTTAATGCGCCAAGCCCGTATTGCTTCCCTACCCGGAAGTCGTCGGCGCCGAAGCTGGGGGCGATGTGAACGATCCCTGTTCCGTCGTCGGTGGTCACGAAATCGCCCAGCACCACCCGGAAAGGATCTCCCTCCGCAGGTTGCGCATAGGGGAGAAGCTGTTCATACCTGATTCCTTCCAGCTCGCTGCCTTTGAATTCCCCGGCTACCTGCCAGGGAATGTGCTTCTGCCCCTCTTTGTAATCCAGCAAATCCATCCCGGCATCTTTCTCGTTGAAATACTGGTACAGCAGCTCTTTGGCCAGGATGACCGTTTGTTCCAGAAATGTGTAGGGATTGTAAGTCCTCACGAGTACATACGTGATATCTTTTCCCATGGCCAGCCCCGTGTTGGAGGGAAGCGTCCAGGGGGTGGTGGTCCAGGCCAGGATGTAAAGATCGCCGAAGGGATGCGTAAATAAGAAATCCGATTTTTTATCGTGGATTATCCTGAATTGGGCAACCACCGTGTTGTCTTTCACCATTTTGTAGGCGCCGGGCTGGTTCAGCTCGTGGGTGCTGAGTCCGGTACCGGCAGCGGGTGAATAGGGCTGGATGGTATATCCCTTGTAAAGAAGCCCTTTTTTATACAGCTCGCTGAGCAGGAACCACACCGTTTCGATGTATTTGTTTTCGAAGGTGATATAGGGATGATCAAGGTCGAGCC
The DNA here is from genome assembly GCA_043806735.1 of bacterium. Lineage (GTDB taxonomy): Bacteria > Bacteroidota > Bacteroidia > Bacteroidales > FEN-979 > QYOJ01. The sequence goes on from JAZDGR010000010.1 coordinate 23,331, forward strand.
AGTACCCCATTTTCACGGTGAGATCGTCCCAGAGGTCTTTGTATTTCATCACTTCGGTGCGGCACTCCTTGTTATATTCTTCAATAGAGATGCTCTTTCCGATATCTTCTTTGGTGATCCCCAGTTTCTTCTCCACGCCGATCTCGACGGGAAGCCCGTGCGTATCCCATCCGGCTTTGCGGTCGACATAGAATCCCTTCATGGTTTTGTAACGGCAGAAGATATCCTTGATCGCCCGGGCCATTACGTGATGGATGCCGGGGATCCCGTTGGCGGAAGGAGGCCCTTCGTAGAAGATGAAAGGGGTTTTCCCCTGGGACCGTTCGAGGCTCTGTTCAAAGACCTTGTGTTTGTCCCAGTAAAAAAGGATCTCTTTCCCGATACGGGTGAGGTCGAGGGTTTTGTATTCGGGGTACTTTGCTTTCATTGCAATAAAAAGGGGTGCAAAGATAAACATTTTACCCCTAAATCCCCTGCTTACCCCTAAATCCCCTGCTTACCCCTAAATACCCTGCTTACCCCTAAATACCCTGCTTGCCCCTAAATCCCCTGAAGGGGACTTACTTCGCTGCGCGGGTACCCCTAAATCCCCTGAAGGGGACTTGCTCTCCTGTGGAGATTGTATTTTTCTTAATTTTATAGTAAAAAATTCTACTAAGATGTTCATAAAGAGATCCATGGACAGATCGATGTTTTATAATGCTTCCACAGAGATTTTTAGGCGTGCAAAAGAATTAAGAGAAAATATGACATCCGCTGAAAAAGTACTTTGGAGTAAAATTAACAGCGGTAAAATGCAAGGATTCCGATTTAAACCCCAACATCCGATTGACAGGTTCATTGTTGATTTTTATTGCCACAAAGCCAGATTGGTCATTGAAATCGATGGTGAAGTTCATAACCAGGAGGATCAAATAGAAAGAGATCAAGGTCGATCTGCTGAACTTGAAGAGTATGGACTGACAGTACTTAGATTTTCAAACCAGGATATTCTGGAAAACATAGAAGATGTTCTGAAAACAATTCATCAGTCGTTATCAAGCTCCCGAAGGGAAGTAAGTCCCCTTTAGGGGATTTAGGGGTTATCCCGAAGGGAAGTAAGTCCCCTTCAGGGGATTTAGGGGTGACAATGAAAGATTCTATATCTTAGCGTCCTTAGCAATAACATCATGAAAAAGTTCTTTCTCCTTTTAATCCTGGTAACCGGATTATTTACCGGCTGTTTCAATCCCCAGAAGAACCTCCCCCAGGGCCCGTGGCTCGGCGTACTCCGGATCGACAGCGCTGTCGCCGACATGGATCTGCCGTTCAACATGGTTTACGAGAAGAATCCGGAGATTGAGGTGTTCTATGTTATCAATGCCGACGAAACCATTTTCATCTCGGAAATCGACCGGATAGGCGATACCGTGATCCTGAAATTCCCGGTCTTTACCAGTGAGATTGTAGCGCTCTTCCGGAACGATTCCCTGGTGGGGAAGTACTATCCGAAAGGGCGGGAAAACGGTACCGCTTACTCTTTCTATGCGGTTCCCGGTATTACCGAACGGTTTCCCTGGCTTCCCTATAAGGCTGCTATAAATGTTTCCGGACGGTGGAGGTTTATTGAAAATCCGGGCACGCCGGATTCTTCGGTCATGGTAGGCGAATTTACACAGGAAGGCAGACGGGTTACGGGAACCATACTTAATCCCACAGGCGATTACCGGTACCTGGAAGGGAAGGTTGCAGATCATAAGTTTATGCTATCGGCGATTGATGGCGCACACACACTGATCCTGGATGCCGATCTCACGTCCGATTCGGTGATGGAAAACGGACGGTTCATGGGCAGTCCGGCCTGGAAATCGGTGTGGCGGGCTGTGCGGGATGAAGGTGCAACCATACCCAAAAGTGAGGAACTGCTCCGGGTGAAACAGGATGCCAAACCATTCGCTTTTGCCTTTCCCGATATAAACGGCGAACCCGTTTCGCTGGATGATCCCCGGTTTAAAGACAAAGTCGTCATTGTGCAGGCTGTAGGAACCTGGTGTCCGAACTGTCTGGATGAAGCAGTCTTTTACCGCGACATCTATTCCGAATACAAGGATAAAGGGCTGGAGATTGTTGCCCTCTGTTTTGAAGACAAGACTTTTACTGCCTCTGTTCCCCGGATGAAGCGGTTCATTTCCCAGACCGGCGCCGGCTATCCGTTTCTTTATGCCGGTGCGCGCGGACGGGAGTCGATCCGTTCGGTTTTATATCCACTGGAAGGCGTGATCGCATACCCAACGACCCTGTTCATTGACAAACAAGGCGACATTCGCAGGGTTGAGACCGGCTTTTCCGGTCCGGGCACCGGGGAGCATTACGACAAATATGTGGATGATACACGACTGTTTGTGGAAGAGTTGTTGAAAGAGAATTGATGCCGGAATCCGGTATCTAGTACGCCCACTTCACCCACACCGCTCCCCAGGTGAAGCCGCCGCCTACGGAGGACAGGATGAGGTTGTCGCCTTTTTTGAGCTGGGATTCCCAGTCCCAAAGGCACAAGGGGATAGAAGCATCGGTGGTGTTGCCGTAGCGATCGATGTTGATCATCACCTTTTCTTTCCCTACGCCCATCCGGCGGGCGGTGGCGTCGATGATGCGGAGGTTGGCCTGGTGGGGAACCAGCCAGGTAACATCATCGGATTGAAGATTATTGCGCTCCATGATCTCGACCGAAATGTCGGCCATTTTGGTGACCGCAAACTTAAACACTGCCTGTCCCTCCTGGTACACAAAATGCTCACCGGCGTCAACCGTTTCATGCGAAGGTGGTTTCAGTGATCCGCCGGCTTTCATATGCAGGAAATGCCGGCCTGAACCGTCACTTCGCAGGATCGAATCCATGATCCCTGCCTCTTCGGTAGTGGGTTCCAGGAGCACCGCGCCGGCTGCGTCTCCGAAAAGTACGCAGGTTTCCCGGTTGGTGTAATCGGTAATGGCAGTCATTTTATCCGATCCTACAACGACAACCTTTTTGTGAGATCCGGCCTCCACATATTTGGAACCGGTCACCAGGGCATATAAGAATCCGCTGCAGGCAGCATTCATATCAAAACTAAAGGCGTTTTTAATCCCCACCTTGTCGCAGATGATATTCGCTGCGGCAGGGAAGATCATATCCGGTGTCACCGTGGCACAAATCAACAGGTCGACTTCATCGGGAGAAGTATGGGTTTTCTCCAGAAGTCCTTTCACAGCTTGCATCCCCATATCCGAACAGGCCAGACCAGGTTCTTTGAGGATATGCCGCTCCCGGATGCCGGTACGGGACAGGATCCATTCGTCGGTGGTATCGACCATGTTTTCCAGCTCCTTGTTGGTCAGAATATATGGTGGAAGATAGCCATGTATCCCTGAAATTTTAGCTCTGATTTTTGTCATTCAGGAAAGTATTAGATGTTGTTGCCCTCGTACATTTCAAAGGCGTGCTTGATCTTTTGCGGCAGTTTGGCATCATGGATCTCTTTCGAGAGCAGGATCATCCGGCGGATAGCATTCCCGTTGGAAATTCCGTGGCCAACGATCACGTTGGAGTTTATCCCCAGGATCGGGCAGCCTCCGTAATTTTCGTAGTTAAACCGGTCGAGGTACTCATCTTTGATCCCCCGTTTCACCAGCACACGGTACATGGCTTCCACTTGCTTCAGGACAATGTTCCCGACAAACCCGTCACACACGATCACATCGACCCCGTCACGGAAAAGATCCCGCCCTTCAACATTGCCTACGAAATTAAAATCTTTGGAGTCTTTCATCAGCTGAAAGGCCGACTGCGTAGTAAGGTTTCCTTTCTTTTCCTCCGTTCCGATGTTCAGAAGGCCGACCCGGGGATTTCGGATATGCATCACGTGCTCAGAAAAAAGGGATCCCAGCAATCCGAACTGGTACATCACATCGGGTTTGCTGTCGGGATTCGTCCCCACATCGATCAAAATCGTCGATCCCCCTTTCTCTTTCGGGATATAAGCCGGGGTACTGGGCCGGATCACTCCCTGGATGGCATTCACACTGTAAATTGCTCCCACCATCATGGCGCCGCTGTTTCCGGCGCTGGCAAAAGAATGGATCTCCTTGTGTTTCAGCATCCGGAAACCGACCGAAATACTCGAATTGGGCTTTGCGGTCAGCGCTTTGGTAGGCGATTCCCCCATCTCTATTTCATCCGGCGCATCAATTATATCAAATAAGGAAGGACTTACATTTTCCTCTTTAAAGAATGCATGGATTACATCTTTATCGCCGATCAGGACGATCCGATCCGATTTCGGGAGTTCTTTCTGAGCTAGAACAGCTCCGTGCAGGGTAGATTTTGGCGCGAAGTCTCCTCCGCTGACATCTAAACCGATCCTCATCATTATTCGCTAGCTGCTTTCTCGATCGCGGGCTTCCCTTTGTAATATCCGCACTCGGGGCATACCCTGTGGTAAACTACCGGCGTTCCGCAATTGGAACAAACGGAGAAGGTAGAGGCTTCAGCCTTATAATGAGTCCTTCTCTTGTCTCTCCGCGTAGTCGAGATTTTGTGTTTCGGATGTGGCATAGTGGTTAATTATAAATTAAAAAATTCCTAATTCTTTCAGTTTCTCCCACCGGGGATCGGGTTCGTGATGCGTGGTTAATTCATCCAGTTTTCGCAGTATTTCAGGGTTGCAGGAGTTCTTGCCCTGGCCGTTTTCGGGATGTATCCTCCGCATGGGTAGCAGCAGGTGGATACACTCGTAGAAGAAAGGAGCCGTGTCAAAGTGGGTTTCGGATTCCGGGATGATCTGGAGCTCTTCGCTTTGCTCCTCAAAGGTATCGCCGAATTTGACGATGAGCCGTTCCTTCCCATTTACCTCCAGCTGAACCGGTTCATTGCAACGGTCACACGGCAGGGTCACTTCGCCTGAGATCGAAAAATGGAAGATTAGCATCCGCTCCTCTTTATCCAGATCGAGATGGACTGAAACGTTTCCGTTCCGGATCTCTCCTTCCTGAAAGCGCTCAAAGAACGGGTTCCCAATTTGAAAATCGTACCGGTGAATCCCCGGTTTCAAACCCCTGAATGGGATCCTGAAGGTATCAAAGGAGTTCACAGTTCGCATTTTACAAAAAGACGGCAAAATTAATCATTATAATTGTGATTCACAAATTGCTAATTTTACAATCTAAACCCTATGTTTGCAACCTCTTTCGAAAAACGCTGTAACCATGTTCAACAAACTGGTCTCCCGCCTGCTTCCCTTTATGCCCAAGAAACTTGTATGGATCTTCTCCCGGAAGTACATTGCCGGTGAAACCCTCGACGACGCCATCCGTGTTGCCAAAGAGCTCAACACCGAAGGCATTATGATCACCATTGATTTGCTGGGCGAATTCATCACCCGGCTTGACGGAGCAACTGCTTACAAAGAGTCCTATCTACGCATCATCGACCGGGTGGAAGCCGAGAAAATAAATAGCAACTACTCCCTGAAACCGACCATGTTCGGCTTGCTGATCGACGAGGAGGCTTGCTACCGGAACATCCGGGAAATTGTTTCCAAAGCCGCTTCATTCAACAACTTCGTGCGGGTCGATATGGAAGATTCGCAGTGTACCGACCGGGAAATCCACATCTTCAGACGCCTGAAAAAGGAGTTCCCGAAAAACGTGGGACTCGTATTCCAGGCTTATCTGAAACGCACCCTGAAGGACATTGAACATCTGAAAGACATTCATTCCCCGGAAGTACCGCTGAATTTCCGGCTCTGCAAAGGGATTTATGTGGAACCGGAGGCCATTGCCTTTAAGAAATATGAGGAGATCAACGAGCATTTTCTGAACGATCTGGATACCATTTTCCGCGAGGGGATCTACCCGGGGATTGCGACGCATGACAAGCCGTTGGTTGAGGGGGCGTACGCACTGATCGAAAAATACTGTATTCCGAAAGAAAAATACGAGTTTCAGATGCTATATGGAGTAACTCCGGAGTTGCGGAAGAGCATCCTCGAAAAGGGCCACCGCATGCGGGTATATGTACCTTTCGGAAAAGACTGGTTCGGCTATTCCACCCGCCGCCTGAAGGAAAATCCCAAAATGGCGAGCCATATCATCAAGGCGATATTTGTGAAGGGGTAGCCCCCTTCTTGCCCCCAAACCCCCTAAAGGGGGCTTACCCCTCCTTTCAGGAGGATTATCCCGCGAAGCGGGAGCAAGTCCCCTTTAGGGGATTTAGGGGTTATAAACTCACCGACAACCCTACCGAAACCATATTTTCTATCTGCACCTTCCTGCTGACCTGTTCTTCATAGAAAACCCGGGTTTGCAGGCGGACTTTCAGAACCCGGTTGATCCGGAATCCAAATTGGTTTTTCAGCGAGACATCTACCGGAAGATCGGTGTTTTTAAAGATCAAGAGGTCGCAGTTCCAGTGCATCCATTTGACCAGATCCGTATCCACCAGGAACTGAAAACTGACCCCGTACTCCAGGAGGCTTTTTTTCGTTGATGGCACACCAAAACAGACCTCCGTTTGCTGAGCTTCATAGATGCTTTTATCGCGGATCCAGGTGAGTTTGGCGCTGGAGATCCCAAAATTCAACGAACCGAACATGGGCCATTTACATTGAAACCCGGTCGAAAATATTCCCGTAAACGGGGTCAGAAATGAGGAATTCAGCGATCGGACCTGATATCCGCTGTCATTCATCGTGACGGTATACGCGTTGAAGATCCGGGTGGAGAGGCATGAGGAAAGAAATATCCCGTGGTTTTTCCGGAGCTTCCATTCCACCCGCGTTTCGAGCGTATTATCATCGAGGTGAAACCGGGCGATGCTGTCGAAAAAATACTGGACCCCGAGATGGTGGGTAAACTTCTGAATGACCCTAAACTTACGGTCGTTCACCGCAATCCATTGGTAGATAAGGTCCTGGAGCAAAACGAGCTGGTTTGCATTGCGTTCCCGCTCCCAGTTCACAAACAGGATCCCGGAAAGAGCCAGGGAATATTCAATTTTTTGCGTAATGCGGAGCCGGACGAGTGAACGGCCCGGATCGGCAGGGATTTTCAGATTCCTGACCACACCCTGATCTCTCCAAACCAGTTGTTGCGCCAGGGAGGGCCCATGCAAAACAAGCAGGGCCCATACCATCCCGGTCGCGATTTGCCCTCCCCACATGCCTCGCCCTTCTTATCCTCTTCCTATTCGAACTGTAGTGCATTTTTCTCTCTATCTGTCAGGTTCCATTCTTTTTGTACATCAATGCAGACAAAAACGGCCTTGATGTTAACTCCAGGATTTTCTTCCATGGCTTTTCTGATGCTGAAAAGACGTTCATTGTATTTCCCCAGAAACCGGGCCCAGGTAACCAGCACAATGTAATCGGCCCCGGCTGTGTCAATTTTCGTCGTTGCATTGAGGGGGATGAAGTTCGTCATCAGGCGCTGGAATAAACAGGTTGAGTCTGTCTGATAAATCGTATCATTCCGTAGATTCATTACAAAATACCCTCCCGACCACTGACATTTCGACGTATCTTTATAATTGATAAGTAACCGGTTGCGATAGAAAAACAGCGTCCCTAATGTGTTCCTCTGGAAGATTGAATCTTTCATGCACGTATAGAACGAAGAAGAATCTTTGAAAATAAAGGTACTGACGTTGGGATAATCCATTTTATCCATAAATGCCATGATCGTTACCGGAGTCTCTTCTTTGGGTTGCCGGATGCCGTACCGCATCAGGAGGATCTGTTTGCATGAGAAGAATGAAAGGCACGACAAAGAGATAAGAATGACAAATATTATGCTTATGGTGGGAATCTTGTTCATGGCACTTTAAACGGTTATTTAAAGGTGAATTCTGGTTTGGATTTCAAATCCCATGAGTCCATGAAATCGATATTAACAAGGTAAATTCTTGTTTTTATATTCGGATTCTCCTGGATTCCTTTCATAACCCTGAAAACACTGTTGTTCAGCGAACCACAATACTTCGCCCAGAAAACGAATAAAGTAAAATCAGGATCCTGAGTTGTTTCCGAATTCCATACAACCGGATGTACCCATTGAAAAATTTCTTTCATCGAAAACCGGTCATCTGATCTTAATGATGTTGACAGGGAAAGGTTTCTCATAAATAATTCTGCCTTTCCCGGACAGTACCCGGAATCAGATTGGAGAACCGATACGTCATTCCTGTCGAAAAGAATGGTTCTGGGAAAGTCTTTTATCTTGAACATTAATGTATATAAGGCAGCAGAATCAGGACAAATATATAAGGTGTCGTATTGTTCAATCTTTTTCTTTTCCAGATAGTCAGAAACAGATTTTATGGATTCAAGTTTCGGCTGTTTAAGGCCGGATAGCGGCACCAAAATGGATTTACATGATGTCAGGAAGAATCCCACCAGGCATGTAAGAATAATTGTCGATATTGTTTTCATGCGGTTGTTTTTTGAAATCAGGAAATAAGGAGATGTCTGAACCAGACATCTCCTTACCTCCTGTTTATTTATTTCAATTCAGTTCACTGTTGTGGAAAGGTAAAGGTATATACTCCGTCCTGATAGGTAAAACCATATGTCCCCGGTCTGATAATTACTCTACCCTGAGGTTGAAGCCCTTTTGAGATTTCTTCGGTAATATCATAAGTATCATCAAACGTGACAGTTGTTTTTCCGGCAAGAAACTTCAGTAAAGCGGGATCAAACCTGGAAATATTGCTTTCAGTAAGTTGAATGATCAATTCGTTGTTCCGGCCTAATGTGATATTACAGGGAATCTCACCTGATCCAAGGGATCCATCTTCGAAGTTGAAAGTCAGACAAATACTGATCTTGCAAATTCCTAAATATTTTGTGCAATGGGATTTGGGCGTATGTAAATCAATAATAAATTCAAAACCCTTGAGTGAAGGATTTGAAGTCGTTACAGGTTCAGTCGCCAGTAATCCCTGACTTGCAACTATAATTAAGAACAAAAGTGTTACTAATTTTTTCATGTCTTTGCATTTTAAAAGGTTTTTGTTTTTTCTCCGCCTTTGACATGCCGGGGGCGGATACCGGCGGCCCTTGATGTTGTGGAAGTATGGCCCGAACTACCTGGAAAGACCCCTGCTTCGCCGGGGAATCTCCTTGATCTTTGGAACTCGTTTCTCCTTTCTTCCTCCTTCTCTGATCCAATCCGTTTTTTTGGACATTAATCCGGTTTTGGGGTAAAAGGTTATATGTTCGGGTCACATTTTTTGAAAAAATTAAGAAGAAATTAGGTAAAACAATAGCAATCATTAATTTACGATTAATGCTTGGAAATTATCTGAAAAATTTTTAGTATCTTTGCAGCCGAATTTGTTTTGGGTAAAATCAGAGGAGTTATGGAAAAACCAAAAGTATTGTTCGTTACACAGGAGATCACACCCTATCTGAAAGAGACACACATGAGTCTGATCGGCCGGCATCTGCCGCAAGGTATCCAGGAGCGGGGGAAAGAGATCCGCACCTTCATGCCGCGTTTCGGGAACATCAACGAACGCCGGAACCAGCTGCACGAAGTGATCCGGCTTTCGGGGATGAACCTCGTCATCAATGACGCCGATCATCCCTTGATCATCAAGGTCGCTTCCATTCAGCAGGCCCGTATGCAGATCTATTTCATCGACAACGAAGACTATTTTCAACGGAAATTCACGTTCCATGATAAAAACGGAAAGTTCTTTCTCGACAACGATGAACGTACGATCTTCTTTGCTCGCGGAGTGCTTGAAACAGTTAAGAAACTGGGTTGGGGCCCGGATGTAATCCACTGCCATGGATGGATGACCTGCCTACTCCCGCTTTATATTAAAAAGGCGTTCAAAGACAATCCCCTTTTCACCGACACTAAAGTGGTCTATTCCGTTTACAGTGATGATTTTCCAGATGCCCTCCACAAAGATTTCGGATCGAGGTTGAAGCTCAGCGGGATCAATTCCAAAGATCTGAAACACTATAAATCGCCGTCTCACGTTAATATCACAAAAGCAGCCATTGATTTCTCCGACGGGGTTATCATTGGCTCGCCCGATGTGCACCCGGAACTGATCAGTTACATCAAGGAATCTGAGAAGCTATACCTGGAATTTCAACCGATAGAAAAGTACATTGATGCTTACTCTGATTTTTACGATGAAATCCTGATCAGTGAACAGGTAACAACCGGCTAATCATTCATACACAAATTCTGGCACTTGAGATCACTACCTGCACTGATGTTTAGAGCGATCCGGATAGGCCTGTTTGCAACTATCCTGATAACTTCCTGTAAAAAAGATCCCTATCAGGTGGGGCTTGACCTGTTGCCGTCATCAGATACCCTTTACGTTGACCAGTTCGATACGGTGACCATCATCGCTTATTCGGAAATCGAGGACTCGGTGAGATCGGACGAGATGACAAGCATTTTGCTGGGCTCCATCATGGACCCGGTCTTCGGAAAAACGACCGCCAGTTTTTACAGCCAGTTTTTGCTTTCTTCCGAAGCGATCGATTTTGGCGTGAATGCGCAACTCGACTCCCTGGTTCTGATCCTCTATTACCAGACGGTATACGGAGATACAAATACCCTGCAAAACATCAGGGTGTTTGAAATGAGCGAAGGGATCGTTCTAGATAGCAGCTACTATTCCAATCAGTCGGTCTCAACCTATGGCATCGAACTGGCCGATCTGTACTACAAGCCTCATCCGAAGGACAGTCTGACCATCTGGGGGAAAAAAGTGGCGCCCCACCTGCGTATCAATCTTACCAACCATACAAACTACCTTGGAAATAAAATACTTCAGGCGCCAAACTCCGTTTTGTCGACCTCTGCCGAATTCATCAAATTCATGAAAGGACTGTATATTCAGGCTGTACCGGTTAACTCCGGCGGAGCGCTGGTCAACTATGCGGCAGCCGATGGCCTTTCCAAGATGGTCCTCTATTTTCATAATGAAGACCAGGGGGATTCCCTGCACTACGATATGCCGATTGACATCGCCGCGACCCGGTTCAGTACCTTTGATCACAATGGATATCTCGAAGCGAGCCCCGAATTCAAACAGCAGGTGCTCTATCATGACACTACACTTGGAAAGAACAGGGTATACCTGCAGGCCCTGGGAGGAGTAAAAATCCGGATCAGGCTTCCTTATATCAAAGAGCTGAAAAAACTGGGAACCATCGCCATCAACAACGCAATTCTGTCATTCACCAATCCGGAGGCCGACACAACGTTTATCCCTCCGCCACAGCTTTCGTTGTACAGGGTTGACAGCGCCGGCCGCTACGGCGCTATTCCTGATGAACTGGAAGGGCCCGTCTATTTTGGCGGAGCGTATGATAAAGACAGCCGGGGGTACTTTTTCAGAGTAACCCGTTATCTGCAGCAACTCATGCTCAATGACACGCTTCCGAATTACGACCTCTTTGTTTTTGCATCCAGTCCGCTGAGAAGGGATGTCTTTACAAACAGGGTTATTCTGGATGGTACGGATCCCTTCTTTTTACCTGATGTTGCTGACCGGATCCGCCTGAAAATTGTCTATACAAAGTTGCAGTGATTTGACCTGAGGGCCACTTTTTTATCTTTACATAAAAAAAATCCTAATTGCAGAAGCATGTGTGGAATTATAGCGTACATCGGGCCTAAAGAGGCGTATCCGATTTTAATAAAAGGATTGCACCGGCTGGAATACCGTGGATATGACAGTGCCGGGGTATGCCTTTTGAACGACGATCTGAAAATATACAAATGCAAAGGGAAGGTTTCGGATCTGGAAGATTTTGTAGCAGGCAATGACCTTTCCGGTAACATCGGGATGGCACATACCCGATGGGCAACTCATGGCGAGCCAAACCAGGTGAATGCCCATCCGCATTTCTCGCAGAACAAAAGTCTGGCCATTATTCATAACGGAATTATTGAGAATTATGCCACCCTTCGCAGCGAGCTGATCAACCGCGGATATAAATTTACCAGTGATACCGATACCGAGGTGCTTGTCCATCTGATAGAGGATATCAAAATAAATGAAAAGGTACTGCTGGAAGAAGCCGTGAGAATTGCCCTGAACCAGGTGATTGGTGCTTACGCCATAGTCGTGCTTTCGAAGTCCGACCGGGATAAGATCATTGCCGCACGCAAAGGGAGCCCTTTGGTTATAGGCATTGGCCGTGACGAGTATTTCGTGGCATCCGACGCTACTCCGATCATCGAATATACCGATAACGTGATTTTCCTGAATGATGAAGAAATCGCGATTATCAGGCGGAATGAAAAACTGAAGATACTGACCATCAAAAACCAGGAGACAACTCCCTACATCCAGAAGCTGGAAATGAGTCTGAGCGCCATTGAAAAAGGGGGGTTTGACCATTTTATGCTGAAGGAGATCTTTGAGCAACCCCGGTCGATCCACGACAGCATGCGGGGAAGGCTTCACCTGGACCAGGGATTGGTGACACTCGGCGGCATCCGCGATTATGAGCAAAAACTACTCAACGCCAAACGGATTATCATTACCGCCTGCGGAACATCATGGCACGCCGGCCTGGTCGGAGAGTACCTGATCGAAGAGCTTGCCCGGATCCCCGTGGAGGTGGAATATTCCTCGGAATTCAGATACCGCACACCCATCATTTCTGAGGAGGATGTTATTATTGCCATCTCGCAGTCGGGCGAAACGGCCGATACCCTTGCGGCCATCGAACTGGCCAAACGGAAAGGAGCTACGGTGCTTGGTATCTGTAATGTCGTCGGATCCTCTATTGCACGCGCCACACATGCAGGGATTTATACCCATGCGGGACCGGAAATCGGGGTCGCATCCACCAAAGCATTTACCGCCCAGGTGGCTGTCCTTACCTTGCTGGCCCTTTTGCTGGGCCAAAAGAAAGGGACGATTCCCATATCCCAGTTCAGAAGGATACTGGGCGAATTGAGTACAATCCCTGATAAAGTAGAAAAAACGCTTCGATTGAATGATCACCTGAAATCGATAGCTGAAACCTATAAAAATACTACTAACGCTCTATATCTTGGACGGGGATATAATTTCCCTGTAGCTCTCGAAGGAGCTTTGAAACTGAAAGAGATCTCCTATATTCATGCCGAAGGTTATCCGGCTGCTGAAATGAAGCATGGACCCATCGCCCTCATCGATGAGCAGATGCCCGTATTTGTAATTGCCACCCGCAGGGGGAC
>JAZDGR010000011.1:0-3212 GCA_043806735.1 bacterium
AACATGAAATCGGCCTCTTCGATACATGCCTTCAGGTTTTGCACGCTGGGATCGGAGGAAACCGACTCCCGCTCTTCATTATGGAGAAACGTATCAAAACTCACGGCATCGGTCTCCGATTTCCGCTGCACAATCCGCTGATACCGGATCTGCGGATCGGCATCTACGGCAAAGAGGTAAAATTTCCCTTTGCTCCGTAGGGAGGCAATTTCGCCGGTGGTACGGATGCTTTCAATGATGCTGTTTTTTCCCAACCGCTTTGCCAGTTCATAAAGCTGATCGACCATGTAGGATGGCCCGTGTTCAGCTCTCAATTCATTTGCCAGGTGGAACATGCTGTCGCGGTTTTCGGGCATCCCCAACAACCGGATCTTTTCCAGCAGGAAACCCCGTACCGAGAAGTGAGCGAATTCTTTTTTCTCAATGAGGTATTCTACTATAGTACCTTTACCAGCGCCAAGAGTACCTGTTATGCCAATTATGATCATAGCCTGGAATATGGCACGCGGATGACGCGGATTAAACGCGGATTAAATCGGATTTTTCTTTCGTTCATTAGCAAATACCTTTCTTTTAAATTCAGGTTTCTTACCAAAGTTCAGAAGCAATCCAACTTCAATGTTTGTGCCCTTTAAATAGTTGATTAGTTGTGCTTCATGTTCGGGCGCCAGGAATTCTGCCGCTTTGAGCTCTAAAATTACGGAATTATTTACAATAATATCCGCAAAATACTCCCCCACTTGTTCCCCAAAATAAAACACCTCTACCCTTTGCTGCCTTGAACAGGAAAGTCCATTTTTTCTAAGCTCAATCATCATGGCGTTTTCATAAACTTTTTCAAGGAATCCGAATCCCAATTCATTATACACTTTATAAAAAACCCAAATGATCTTGTCTGTCAGATCTTTACATAGTAAATCCATTTGAGAAATATTTAATCCGCGAAAATCAGCGTTTCATCAGCGTTATCCGCGTTCTATTATTGCCATTAATCCGGGAAAGGGGCAAAAGGTTATATGCCCCGAAGTCAGAAAATCGTAATTTTGGCTCATGAACCTATTATACCCACTGAAGTTCACCCCTTTATTTAAGGAGAGGTTGTGGGGCGGACAAAAAATCCGGACCGAGCTGGGGCTGGATTTCGCCCCCCTGCCAAATTGCGGTGAAGCCTGGGTCTTGTCCGGAGTGCCCGGGTCACAAACCGTGGTATCAAATGGTTTCCTGAAGGGAAATGAGCTGAATGAACTGGTGGAGATCTACATGGATGAGTTGGTGGGTGAAAAAGCATTCGATACCTTCGGGGAGTTGTTCCCGATCCTGGTTAAGTTTATCGATTCCAACGACTGGCTCTCCATCCAGGTGCATCCGGATGACAGGCTGGCCGCCAAACGAAATATCGGCAACGGCAAGACCGAAATGTGGTACATCCTGGAAGCCGGTGAACAGGCCGAACTGATCAGCGGCTTTAACCGGGAGGTTAATCAGAACCTCTATCTGAAGTATCTGGAAGAGAAAAACCTGAAAGAGATCCTGAATGTGGAAAGGGTACAAAAAGGAGACCTGTTCTTCATGCCCGCCGGCAGGGTACATGCCCTGGGGCCAGGTGTATTGCTGGCAGAAATTCAGCAGACCTCCGATACCACCTACCGGATTTACGACTGGGACCGGGTAGGAACAGATGGGAAACCCCGGGAGTTGCACACGAACCTGGCGCTGGAAGCCATTGATTTCAAGGTTCCCGACTCATACAGAACCATCTACCGGAAAGCGGAAAACAAAACGGTAAGCCTGGTCGATTGCCCTGCCTTCACAACCAACCTGATCGCGTTGACTAAATCCCTGGAAAAGGACATTTCCTACATCGATTCTTTCCTCATTTACCTGTGCACTGAAGGCTGGTGTGACCTCCTGTCAGGGCTGGGAAAAGAAACCCTGAGAAAAGGGGAAGTACTTGTCCTCCCCGCCATCCTGGAGAAGCTCATCCTGAAACCAAATCCGGTATGTACTTTGCTGGAGATTTTTCTTGCTTAAACATTATCTTTGCAAGGCAAATTAATAATGATACACATGAAACGAGTCCATTTATTCGTCATCCTTTTCCTGACCGGCATCGTGACGCTGGCTCAGAATGCTTCGGAAGACAAGAACACCATTCCTTCGGTCGACATCAAAGACATCAAGGGGAATCCTTACAACACCAAGAACATCAGCAACGACGGGAGACCCTTTATCCTCAGCTTCTGGGCTACCTGGTGCAAACCTTGCATCAAAGAACTCACTGCCATTTCCGATGTCTATGACGATTGGCGGGAGGAGACCGGTGTTGTTATCTATGCCGTTTCCATTGACGATGCGAGGTCAAGCAACCAGGTTGGGCCTTACGTGAACGGGAAAGGATGGGAATATCAGGTGCTTCTGGATCCCAATGGGGATTTTAAGCGTGCCATGAACGTGAACCTGATCCCGCAAACCTTTATCATTGACGGGAAAGGTGAGATCGTTTGGCAGCATACCTCTTTTGCCGAAGGGAACGAATTGGAGCTTATCAAACTAATCCGCAAGCTGAATGCCGGAGAATCCATTGATGAAAAATAACCATACCAAATATCAGTCGCATCTATGAAACATGGAATAGCATTTTCAGCCAGGCTTTTAGCTGCTTTTTTCCTTCTCCCCCTCCTTTCGGCCGGACAAAGTTTTCTGCAGAACAGCCAGATCAGCGGAAGCTTCGAAACGGATGCAGCCTATTACCTGACCGATTCCAAGATGGGGATTACCGATTCGACTCTGGATGGAAAATATTTCCGGATTCAGGGATTTACGGATATTAATTATTCCTTTAAAAACTTTTCGGCCGGAATGCGTTTTGAAGCATACCTCCCTCCTCTTCTCGGATACGATTTCAACTATCAGGGACTTGGCGTCCCGTACTGGTGGGCAACCTTTAAGAATGACCTGATCGAGGTGACCGCCGGCAATTTCTATGAACAGTTCGGGAACGGGATGACGTTGCGCACTTACCAGGACTGGACGCTTGGCTTTGATAACTCACTACGTGGATTGCGTGTGAAGCTGACTCCCTGGGGCGGAGTAGCCTTCACGGGAGTGGTTGGAGTCCAGCGATACTATTGGGTCCCCTGGAAGGACAACAACCGGGGAATCGTGAAAGGGGTGGATGCCGATTTCTATCTGAATGACATGGTGAAAAGTCT
>JAZDGR010000012.1:0-3076 GCA_043806735.1 bacterium
ATCGAAACAATCCCGTACTTCTTTAAGTACTTCTCGGAATTATCGGTTTAATTTTTTACGAACCGATTCAGGAATACCCTATCCCCAACGCTGATCCGGATCAGGTAGATCCCTTGAGCCAATTCGGAAATATCAACCCGGACGGAAATGCCATTGAAATCCGAACGGATCACTCGCTGGCCTGTTGAATTTACAATCTCTAAAAGATAATATCCGGCATCCGGATATCCAGAACATCATGAGCCGGGTTGGGATTGAGCTTGATTTCCGAAGAAAGGGTCCAGTCGTTTATTCCTACCGCATCGATGGTAAAGGTTTCTTCCTCACTGAATACACTTCCCAGGAATCCGTTGTCGATGGCCTGAACACTCCAGTAGTAGGTTCCGTCTTCTAATCCTTTGATCTCCCAGCTGGTATCCTGGGAGGTGTTTCCGAGGGTAGCGAGATACCGCAGCCCGGTTCCAAGGTTTGAATTGGCGGAAAATATATCTCCGGTTCCCGAAGAGGTACCTACAAAAACATTATAAGACAGTCCATAGGAGAGAGGCTGGGCATCGGTAGCTCTGCCCCAGGATATCGTGACCGTGCTTCCGCTGGTGGTCGCAGTCAGTCCGGGAGGTAGTTCCGGAGGGGTATTGACAGTAAAGATACCCGATCCCGCATCGTTTTTATAAAGGTGGGTATTCGGGACATCGTACCCGTCAAATCCCGTGAAGATCAAATCAGTAAAGCCATCGTTGTTAAAATCCCCCCAACAGACCTCCCCCTGCTTGTAACCGGGGATCAGGGTGCTCATTTCGGTAAAGTTGAGGAAGATTTCGTTCCGGAACAGCATCGTTGCCGCAGTCCCGCCACAACCTACGATCTTGCCGGAAAGGATGATATCGAGCCAGCCATCGTTGTTGAA
This sequence comes from bacterium, assembly GCA_043806735.1. Classification (GTDB taxonomy): domain Bacteria; phylum Bacteroidota; class Bacteroidia; order Bacteroidales; family FEN-979; genus QYOJ01. The sequence goes on from JAZDGR010000012.1 coordinate 908, forward strand.
ATCACCCAGATCGAGCGAAGTAAAGGAGATGTTGTTGTTGAGGGTAAAATGCTCAATGAATGTATCGTTTCCGGTATTCTCGTAAAGGAGTATATATCCATCAAGGAAAAGATCCACCCCCGCCAGAATCAGATCCATGTCGCCGTCATTGTCCAGGTCACCCCACTTAGTATCACCGGTACTTAATCCCATAAATCCCCCGGGGTTGACTTCCGTGAACTTGCCGTCCTCTTGTTTGTACAATTGTGTGATCATCCCTCCGCCACTGTCGCCCGAGATCATTACATCCAGCTTCCCGTCGTTATTGTAATCGACCCAGGCGACCGAAGCGCTCTGGAGTCCCGGAAAATGTTCTCCCAGGTCAGTGAACTGGTTATACCCGTCGTTACGCAGGATGAACGTATAGGAGTGCAACCCGTCGTGTTTCCCGGCCATCAGGATATCCAGCTCCCCGTCCTGGTCGTAATCCCCCCAGGCCACGCTACTCATGCCCAGTGGCTGCAGGTTGGCATTGACGTTCGAAAAAAGCGACTAACCCGAAGCAGCGGTTGACACAGCCAGCGAAAGAAGGATTGAACCCAGCAGTTGTTTCATACGAGTTACGGATGTTGATTTTTGTTAAAGTTTTCCATTCCTTTATCCAGGAAGCCGATAAATCCTGCTATATCTTTGTCATAGGCCCAGGGCTCTGTAAGCCTGTTTCCCGAGGTATCGAGCAGGACATAATAGGGTTGGGCATTGACGTTGAACCTGGAGATCTCAAAATCGACGTTCTTTTTCCCGATGGTGTTCTTCACTTTCCCATCTACTTTGGAGGTGACCCATTCCGATTCCGGCAAATCCGTCCGGTCATCAACATACAGGGAAATGATGATGAAATTCTCCCGTAACCGTTTCAACACTTCCGGATCCGACCATACGGTTCGTTCCATCACTTTGCAATTCACGCATCCGTGGCCTGTAAAGTCAAGGAATACCGGCTTGTTCATTTTTTTTGCACAGGCAAGACCCTGCTCATAATCAAAATACCCCTGTAACTTATAGGGTAGCTTAAACAGATCGGCATGTTTGGGTGATTCACAAAAGGTGGATGTTTGTACCGGGGCTGCATTTGTTTCCTGATTTTCCGTGATCAGCTCAGCCAGGTTGAACGACGATTCGGATGGAAGAAATGCAGATACGGCATTCAATGGGGCGCCGAACATGCCGGGCAACAGGTAGACCGCAAATGTAAAAGAAACGATGATCAGAAGTAACCGGGGGACACTGATGTGTTTCAGGTCGCTGTCGTTTGAAAATCTGATCTTCCCCATCAGGTACAAACCCAGAAGCATTGCCAGGACAATCCAAACAGCGATGAAAACCTCCCGGGTGATTCCCCAGCCCAGAGCCTGGTTCGGGACCAGCAGAAATTTCATGCCGAGCGCCAGGATCACAAAACCGAGCACGACTTTGACCGAATTCAGCCAGCCGCCCGATTTGGGTAGTTTGCTAAGCCAGGAAGGGAAGAATGCCAGGATGGTGAACGGAAGGGCAAACGCCAGGGAAAAACCGAACATCCCGATCGTGGGTTTGAGGATGCTTCCCGAAGAGGCTTCTACCAGAATTCCGCCAATGAAAGGAGCGGTGCACGAGAAGGAGACCAATACCAGGGTCAGAGCCATGAAGAAGGTCCCGACCAACCCCCCTTTGTCGACCTGTTTGTCCGATTTGTTGGTTAGCGAAGCGGGCAGGACGATTTCGAACAACCCGAAGAACGAGGCGGCAAACGCGGTAAACAACAGGAAGAACACCAGGTTCGTAATCCAACTGGAACTGATGTTTTTAATGGAGTCGGAACCAAACAGCACGGTGACGAGCAATCCGATGAAGGTATAAATCACAATGATGGACAATCCATAAAACAGGGCGTTCGATTTTGCCCCCAGTTTGCTCTTGCTGCTGCTCATGAAAAAGGTCACCGTCATGGGGATCATCGGATAAACACAGGGCGTGACCGCCCCGGCAAAACCGGCCAGCAGGGCAATCACGAAAAAGACCCACAACGATTCGTTTTTAGCTTCGGGAACGGGAACCACTTTTATTGTATCCACCCTGGCTTGCGTCGCAGTGTCTTGTGCAACCTCTTTAACAGGTGCTGCTGCTTCGGATTTGGTTCCGGTAACGGGT
>JAZDGR010000013.1:0-24975 GCA_043806735.1 bacterium
ATAGACCACATTCGGATCCGATTTTGCCGCCGCCAGAACAACTCTTCCCGGAATCGGATAATCGGGATCATTCTCAATGATGATTTTATAGTCCTCATTTACGACCCAGCTTCCTGGGTTGCCTGAATCGGAATAGAGCAGCGTGGCTCCTCCTTCATCATTCAGGTTCGGACGTGATCCAACATAGATCCGTCCGTCGGGCCCTTCATCAATATCGGAAGGGGCATAGGGCGCATTTGATCCGAAAATATCGGGCAGTACCTGGGTCCAGATATTTCCCCCGTCGGCCGAGCGGTATAGCCCATCCGAAGGCAGACTTTGATGGGTTCCATGGTAGAGTCCCGATACGACGCCGGCATAGAGTACGCTGGTTCCGCTTTCGTTTCTGACCAGGATGTCAGTGATATAAACGAAATTGGAAGTGGAGGGGAGTTGTGACCAGGTTTGTCCGTCGTCGGTTGATTTCCAGATGCCCTGCCCCACTCCGGAACTCTCCCGGTAAGTGATCAGCGCAGTTTCGGGTTCGCCGGTACCCACGTAAAACACCTGGGTATTGTTCGGGTCGTATGCCATACACCGTATGGAGAGTACAGGCCAGAAATCTCCGATAGGACCCCAGGAGGAGAACTGACTGGTGATGTCGCTGTTGTACCATAATCCTCCGGTGACGCCTCCGGCCCATACTTTCTTATGGTTCGCATCATTGGGATCATACATGATCATGCGGGTGCGGCCACCCATTTCAACGCCGGTTCCCTGCCAGGTGATGTCGTTTGTGCTCTTTTGTGCCTGCAGGGCTTTTGTTTCCAGGTAAGCCTGAAGCAACCGTTCGCGGGGAACCGTTTTTGTTGCCGGGTCAAGCGTCATCAGATATTCCTGGAAAGCAGCGGCGGCAGGTTGATCCGCCGATTTGTCTTCCCCTTTAACTGCAGTCGCCGGAGCATGTTTATATGTGCTCAGGAGGAAAGTTTCAAATTGTTTCCGCTTATTAAATTCTGCACGGTTAAGAAAAGAAAGAAAATCGGAAATTGGAAAACTGACAACCATCAGCAAACTTGCAGTGAGTAAAATGGCAGGAAAATTCAGTAGTCTGGTTTTCATAGAAAAATATTTTAATGCCTTGATTTCGTTATTTATAGCAATTTACAAAGATAACTGTTTTTTACGGTTTGAGTAGCTGTTCCTTTAGTTGTTCAAGCTCATAGGCATCCCGTAAGTGGTAGGGGCCGATCCGGGTGCGGCAAAGTTCGCTCAAGAAGGCGCCGTTATGGAGTGCATACCCAAAATCCCTTGCCAGCGCCCTGATGTAAGTGCCTTTGCTGCATGCTATCCGGAAGCCGACCTCCGGCATGGCTATTCGGGTGATCTCAAAGGCGGAGATAAGAATGGGTTTTGGTTCCAGTATTACATTCTGCTCCTTTCGTGCATAATCGTAGGCTCTTTTTCCCCGGACCTTTACTGCCGAAAAAACAGGTGGTACCTGCAGTGAACTCCCGGTGAACCGGATAGCGGTCTCCCGGATCATCCCGGGATCAATTCCGGAGACAGGATAGGTCGCATCGGCTTCCGTTTCCCGGTCAAAGGAAGGGGTGGTTGCCCCGAGAACAAAGGTTCCCGTATATTCTTTGTCGTACTCCTTGAACTCTTCGATCCGCTTTGTAAACCGACCGGTACAGAGAATCAGTAAACCGGTGGCCAGCGGATCCAGGGTTCCGGTATGGCCGATTTTAATCTTTTTGATTCCCAGTTTCGCCTTCAGAAAATAGCGGAAATTGTTCACCACATCAAAAGAGGTCCATCCCAGGGGTTTGTTAACCAGGAGGATTTCGCCTTCGATAAAGGAAAAAGTCATCCTATGATGTTTAATGAATGGCCGGTCAGCAACAGAATCAGGATCACCAGGCCAATGACGATCCTGTAATATCCGAACGCTTTGAATCCGTAACGGGTCAGGAAGGCGATGAAAGATTTGATCGCGAGTATGGCCACCAGGAATGCCACAACATTCCCCACAATCAGGATCGGGATATTTTCGGCAGTGAATGAGTTGGAATTGCTGACCAGTTTGAAAACGGAAGCGGCAAACATGGTCGGTACAGCCAGGAAGAAAGAGAATTCGGCCGCATGTTTCCGGCTTAGTTTCTGGCTCATTCCCCCTACAATCGTTGCCGCGCTCCGGGAAACACCGGGGATCACGGAAATGATCTGGATCAGGCCGATGAGGAAGGCTTTCTTGTAAGTAAGCCTGGTATTTTCATTTTGGGGACGGTCGAACCATTTGTCGACAAAGATCAGGAAAACCCCTCCTACGAGAAGGGAAATGGCTACAATCAGGACGCTTCCCAACATGGCATCGATGGGTTCATCCAGCAGGTAGGCAATGATGAGGGGCAGGCAGGCCACAGCCAGTTTAAGATAGAAGTCCCAGCTCTGGAAGAACCGTTTCCAGTATAGCACGATCACCGACAGGATGGCGCCAAACTGAATGTTCACGGTAAATGCTTTCACAAACTCAGAAGGAGGTATTCCCAAAACTGCCTGGGTGATGATCATATGTCCGGTGGAAGAGATGGGGAGAAACTCGGTTATCCCTTCCACGATCGCTACAAGGATCGCCTGGAGAAAGGTCATCTTAATTCTTGGGTTTCTTCATAATTGCAAAGATCTCCACGACATATCCTGCGAGAACCAGAATGGGTGCCAGGGTGATCCTGCGGAAACTGAAGATTTCGGGATTGAACCGGGAAGGATCGTCCGACCCTCCACCGATCATCAGGATGAAGCCGAGGGCGATCAGCGCCAGCCCGATCAGCATGAGCCGGTAATTTTCTTTGCCGAATGCGAAATCACCTGTGGGTACAGTTTGTTTTGGCTGGACGGCCGGACTGCTTTGTTTTTTCTTTTTTTCCATTCGTTGTCCGTTGGAGGAGCAAAAATAGGTTATTTTAATGAAAAAGGGTCAACTGTAAAGATTATCTGTCTTCATTCTGAGGTATTTTCCAACTGCGAGATAAGTTGAGATCCAGGAGATCAGGATCCCTAAAACAATGACCAGGACAAACAGCGCCCCGAAGATTTTCATGTCTTCAAGTTCAAGCAATTCCGGCATCTCCTGTGTGGCAAAATACAACAATATCAGGAGCAGGGCAGTAGCAATCACACCGCTGATAAAACCGTTCAGAATTGATTTCAGCAGAAATGGCTTCCGGATGAATCCCTGGGTGGCACCCACCAGTTGCATGCTCCTGATCAGAAACCGCTTGGCGTAGACGGATAACCGGATCGTATTGTTGATCAGGGCAGTGGAAATAAGCAGAAAAACCAGGATGAAGCCCCCGATCACCAGGCTGATTCGCTCTATGTTCCGGTTGATCTGATCCACCAGGGGTTTGTGGTAATCCACCTCGTTGACCCCGGGAAATTCCAGCAATTGTTTTTCGATGATCCGGATGCTTTCGGGATTTGCGTAACTGGCTTTCAACCTGAGCTCAATGGACGGAAGCAAGGGGTTATATCCCAGGAATCCGACGAAATCCTCTCCCAGCTCTTCGGTAAACTCAGCTGCCGCACGCTCCCTTGTGATGTATTCGGTGGATTTGACAAACTCCTCTTTGTCCAGTTTTTTCTGAAGTTCAAAAATGGCTGCCTCCCTGACCCCATCTTTGATCATGATTGAGAATCCGATATGTTCTTTTACATAGTCCGAAAGTTTCTTCGCATGGAGTACCAGCATGCCGAGCAATCCCATCATGAATAGAACAAGGGTGATGCTGATGACGGTGGTCACGTAGGATGTGGTTATGCGCCGCCGCTGATATTGCCGTTCATTGTAAATCATAGGTCTGAAATGCAGGTTAAAAATACGGCTTTTTTCAGTTCGGGTTACTTTTCCCGCTTCTTAATTTCTTTCTGATCTCTTGAATTTAATCCTATATTCGATTTCACCCCGCTCAAGATACTTTTCCATATAAAATTAATGATCGATTTATGCTTATCCCTCTGAAAATAGACAATCCCGGTCCGTAATTTTCCGTTGGCCCCGGGATTTCTTCCTGGGATTGTTAGATCATTGGCAACAAAATTGATGATCTCTGTTTTAATACCGGACCACGTAGTTTGTTTCTCATCAAAAAGTATGAATTTTAAGTTTTCGTAGTACAAGGTCAACCTTCCGGTAGCAACATGATCGGTAAAATTTATACGGGGAACTACCAGCTTGTTGATCCTTCCACTCTTGACTTCGGCAGGAAGGAGCTTAGACAGCATGGGATTAATCTGTCTGAGATCAAAGGTGGACATAAAGGCAGAGAGAGTAAACCGGTTTTTTGGATCGCCGAATTTAAAGTCGACCTGCGCCTCCAGTTTTCCTGTTCCCTGGAGGTATGCTTCTCCTTTTAACGAAGAGACGCGGTTCTCGGCCAACCAAGCCGAATCGTTTGTCAATCCGGTCAACGTGGCATGAATGCGGTCGAAAAAGATTGTGCCTGGTTCGTCGACCACTTGTTCCGAATAGGTCGCTTTGCCATTGGTAAGCTCCAGCGTGTCAATCCGGATATATGGTTTCAGTTTGCGGATCAGGTCCTGGGGCATCGGCGGTTTATAATCAGGTCTCATGGAAACCCGTTTGTCCCGGTAATCATCCAGAACCAAACCGTCTACCTGCAATTTGCCGGCAATAAACCGCTTGCGTTGCATCAGTTCCCTCAAGTTGATTCCGGATAAAAGTATTGAACCAACCACTATATCCATTCGGTCCGTCTGATACCCTAACTTGCGAGAAAAATCATGCTTGTCAAATAAAGGCTCCAGGTGAAACTGCTTTATCAAAAGCGTGTTTTTTCCGGTTGATAATCCGATTTCTCCAAAATTCATCGCATACATCCTGTTACCCGTAAGTTGACGGATTCCACGGAGGGTAATCAGAATGTTATCGGTATTATATATTCTGGGATCTTCTTCCCAAGTAGAGTCGATTCTCAGATTGAGGATTCGGATGTCGAATGAAGGGATACAAAACTCTGTTGCGGTGTCTGCAGTCAGATCGATGTATTTCAGGGTCCCTTCTTCCAGGCTGATTTCTTCGATAGAGATGAAATCCCAACCTTCCGGAAGTGGAATGGACAGGAGGGTATCTCCTGGTTTCCCGGTGGCCTCTTTAACCGGTTCTTTCATGCGCCAAATGGTCAATTCAGGAAGTTTTATCCGAATTTTAGCCGCTCTTGCTTGCCTGTTGAATACTGCATCTTTCAGACCAATATCCGTGATTTCCAAATTATTCACTTGAAGCATGATCAGGGAGGGCGGGGCCGAATCTGTTTTATTCAAAGTATTATAGACAGCCGTATCCGGCAGGAGGGAAAAATTATGGATATATAGATCTCCGTCAAATATCCCGTAATAAAGGTTGCCAATTTCTGCACGGTACAACCCGTTCGTTCCTCTCTTCACTGCCTCTTCCAGGGTGCCTTTGATCAGTTTACTCCAATAGAAATAGCCGACAGCCCCGATGGTTATCAGGATCCCAATCAATATTCCTATCGCCCAGAAAATGATTTTCCGGAATCTGGAGTTTCTCTTTGTTTTCATCTGAAATATCAGTGAAGGCTATTTATTCAATGCTTTTTTCAAGGCTCTCTGTTCCTTTGAATTCAACCCCTCGCTGGATTTCAGGCCGGAATAGATCGACTTCCAGAAAAAATTAAAATATCCCTTTTCAATATCCCTCTGAAACCAGATATACCCGGTGCGGTGCTTGCCGAAATAGCCGGTATTATCTTCGGGAATCGACAGGTCGAGAAGCAACTGATACACTTCTGTTTCCAGGTAATTCAGAAATCCCTTCTTTCTGTGCAGCATTTGCAGCTTCAGGTCGTGGTAGTAATAATCAAGAGTGCCGGTGGAATAGGTGGAATTTCCGGTCAGGATGTTCACTCTCACACTGTCGGAAATACCGCTTTTTATCCTTATCGGGGTAAGGTTGGAGAGCAAGGGATTGAGGATCTCCAGGGAGACTTGTCCGGCCCTTCCAGCAAAGAAAAACGTATCAGATGGAGAGTTTAACGGGAACCGGAAGCTGCCTTCCAATAAACCTTTTCCCATCAGCCAGGCCGAGCCCGATGCTTCCAGCGTGGGTCCGTTTGCAATCCGGACCGAATCATTGGTGAAATTCCTGATCAGCAGGTTCATCCGGTCAAAAAAGATCGTACCGGGCTCCGTTCCGGTTTGCTCCCGGTAAGTGATCCTGGCGTCGCGCAACCAAACTGAATCAATACTAACGGGAAGCCTGATCTTCTCGATCAGTTGGGGAGGCATCGGGGGCTTTTGCCAGGTGGGAAACGGTATCCGCTTGTCGCGATAATCGTCGAGGATCAGGCCTTCCACGGAACCATAACCTGCTTCTATTCGATTCTCTTCCAACAGTTTTGCAAAATCCAGCCGTTGCAGATCGATTTGCCGGATGAGTAGATCAAGCCGGTCGGTCTGGTAGCCCAGTTTTCGCGAAAAAAGCGAATCGGAATAGCGCGGCGCCAGGTTCAGGGAGTCGAGGGAAAGATCCGAATTGGCCGTTGATAGGCGAAGTCCGGCAATCGAGAGGGTGTACAAACTATCCTTCATGAGCCATCTATATCCACCTGTTTGCAGCGTGATGTCGTAACAATAGAACAAGGAGGATGTGTCCTTGTTCAACTGTGTTGAATCGTAATGGAATTCCCGGATCGTTGTTGTAATCCTATCCACGGTAACTTGGGTAGTACCTTCATCCTCCCGGCTGATATAATGGAGCGTCCCGTTGCTCAGTTTGAGATTTGAGATCCCGATCGAATGAAAGGGGCTTTTTATCTCCGGCCGGCCGGCCGGATGCCGATTTCCGGCTGTCTTCTGCGGATGGATGCCCGCATGGCGAACCAGGGTGACCACCGGATCCATCATTTCGATTTCCCTGATTTTGAGATCTCTGTCAAACAGGGTTTTTCCCAGATCAAAACCGAAAATCCTGAAAGAGGGCAGAGAAAGATTGAACTTCTCCCGCGACTCATCGTTATCAGGCTTTTGTCCGATCTGATCTACCTGCAAATCTTTGACGGAAATATCGGGTGGGTAAGAATCCGAGAGAAACCGGGTAAAACTGATTGAATAATTGCTGTCGAGGATCAGCGGGAATTCCGGATCCAGGTGAAGGGTGAGAAAATCGTACCGCAGTACTTTCCGTTTTTCATTCCAGCCAGTCAGATCAAATAGAAAGCCGGCAAGCTGAAAATCGAAATTCCTGGCGGTCAGACTGCTTTTGCCATGGATATCCTCTTCGGCATAATCAAACCAGCACTGAGTTATTTTGATGTTTCCGATTTCAATTTTTTTCACTTCCTCCTGGAAGCCTGCAAAAGGTTCATTGAGGGAAGATCCTTTACGCTTTTTCTGGGAACGGAGGACTATCCTCGGATCCTCAAGCCGGATCTGTTGCGCTGAGAATGTTCTTCCGTCAAGCCACTTCCGGTGGTTAAATCCATTGACCTGTAATGATTTAAACTGAGCATCCAGATAGGAAGGAGTGGTGGTGCCGTATGGGTTGCGGGGGGTTGCGAAAAAGGAAAAATCTGTGACGTCGAGGAGCGAGGAGGTAGAGTTGGCGAAGAGCTCCCCGATCGAAACCCGGTGCAGGCTGTCGGGGGAAACGTACCGGAAATCCCTGACGGTAAGCTCCAAATCGAGGCCGGTGACAAAGGCTTTACGGTCCCGGTAGGTCGATGTATCAATGTTAACCCTGGTGAGGACCAGATCCAGCAAACCGGAAATCCGCTCTTTTTTGTGTCCATCCTTGGCGTCTTGAAAAGAGATCCGGGCATTCTGGATCCCGATGGTTCCGGCCCGGATCGATTTCATGTAAGGAAGTACGAGGTTTCTGGCCAGGTCTAATTTCTCAAGAAAGGTCTCCTGATTTGTCTTTGGATTTGGATGGATGTTTTTGCTCCTGTACTGGATGATTTCCAGGTCCGGTTCCAGGATGGTAAGGGTTTCGAATTCCAGGTCTTTAGAATTGAACATGCGGGGAAGGTTGATCTGATCAATTCTGATTTCCGGGAATAGTATGTGGTAAAAGGAATTGCTTTTATAGGAGAATGCCGGATTGTATTCATGCGATGGAACCAGGGTGGCGTTGAAAACCTCTATCCTGTGTTTCCGGGTACTGATATTTACGCGATAGGCATTGAGGTCGTGAAGTTTATCCTGCAAGGCAAGTGAAAAATCGGTCATCTGGAGTTCGATGTCCCGGGCGTAAAAGATTTTCGTGGTGTCAAGATGGGCCAATGAATCCAGCTGAAAGCCATGAAGCTGAAGGGTCAATTTCCGGATGCTGACTTCCTGGTTCGATGATGTTACAGACGAGAAATAATAAAAGGAGGCGTCGCGAAGGATAAAAGTATCCAGGGTGATATTCTTCAGCTTGCCGGAAAAGACCGTGTAGAGATTGGCCAGGTTGATCCGGCGTTTTGGGCTTTGGGGGGAAACTTCTCCGGGCTTGTCGTGTTTGAACACCCGGAGGACCAGGTTTGCGATTTCCAGGGAGCTTAGCGTCACTTTTTTTTTCAGCATGGCGTCGAACAGATCCGCACCGTCGATAGAAAATTCCGGAAGGTATGCCTGGTACAGATTTCCCGCGTGGGTTTCAGCCAGTTTCCGGGAGTTGAAATTGGGTGTCAGGGTCAACCCCTTTCCAAATATACGGGATCCCAGCAGCGAAAACCCGACTTCATCGGCAGTCAGAAAATAAAGGCTGTCGGCCAGGCTGTAACTAAAATTCTTGATCCGGAGCTCCACGTCTTTCGAATAGAAGACCCGTCCTTCATCAAAATAATTATAGGTACTGAGATCGAAATCACGAAGGATGGCAGAAAAAATCCATTCGCCCTCGTTTGATCTTCCTGATTCAGCTCTTCGTTTTGCAAAAACGGACCCATTATTCACGATCACCGAATCGATCTTTACTTCTGAAAAAAGAGATGACATCACCGGGTAAATATCCTGGTAAAGGCGCTTGAATTTTCCCTTTTCAACATCCACGGAATCAGGATAGGCTTCAAAATTGATGACGGGTTTATCCAATTCTATCTCCCGGAGGTGGATCGTACGGGTCAGAAATATCTCTCTCAGGCTTAGATTTCTGAGTGTCATTCTATCATAGGTCAGAGAATAAAGTGTCCTTTTTGCCTTCCCCTCTTTTCTAAGCCTGTCGTATATCATTTCGTTGGGGATTAGTTGAAATCCGGTGATGACGGTAGTTCCGGTGAAGAGGTTGTAGTTGAAACGGGTAAAGGTGATCTCATAAATTCCATGACTTGCCGTGCGAATCCTGACCTGGAGATATCGCTTTACAAAATGTTCTCCGAAATAGTTTAATCCCATAAACAACACCAGAAAAATACCGGAGCCGATCAATATGATAAGCAATCCGGTTTTAATAAACCTCCGTGTGACAGATGTTTTTTGCTTTTGTTTTGATCCGGCTTTCATGTAGCAGAAGCAGGCTGAATTCAAGGTAAAAATAGAAAATTCCCGGTAATTTTCTAACTTCGCACCCCAAAATACAATTCCTGAATCAATTGCTCGGCACAAATGGAATATAACTTTTCGGAAGTAGAAAAAAAGTGGCAGAAGTATTGGCTTGAGCATGAAACGTTTCGCACCGAGATCGACCATGTAAAACCCAAGTTTTACGTGCTGGATATGTTCCCGTATCCTTCGGGAGCCGGTTTGCATGTGGGACATCCTCTGGGATATATCGCCTCGGACATTTATGCACGCTACAAACGGCTAAAGGGCTGTAATGTCCTTCATCCGATGGGGTATGATGCCTATGGATTACCAGCGGAGCAATACGCTATCCAAACCGGAACCCATCCGGCCATCACTACCGAAAAGAACATTCTCCGCTACCGCGAACAGATGGATAAAATCGGTTTTTCCTATGACTGGTCGAGAGAGGTAAAGACCTGTGATCCCGATTATTACAAATGGACTCAATGGACCTTCATCCAGTTGTTCAAACACTGGTACGATCCTGAAAAGCAAAAAGCCGAACCGATCGAAACCCTGATTGCAAAGGTGAAGTCAACCGGGTACCATACTGTCACTACCTCCAAATGGAAGGATTTCGGGGAGAAGGAAAAGCAGGATTTTTTGATGGGCTTCCGGCTGGCATACCTTTCGAATGCCATGGTCAACTGGTGCCCGGAGCTGGGAACTGTGCTTGCCAACGATGAAGTGGTGAATGGCTTTACGGTCAGGGGGGCGCATCCCGTGGAGCGGAAGCTGATGAAGCAGTGGTTTCTACGTATTACTCCCTACGCACAACAGTTGCTCGACGGATTGAATTCCATCGACTGGCCGGAATCCATCAAGGAGATTCAGCGCAACTGGATCGGCAGGTCAGAGGGGGCCGATATCTTTTTCCCGATCAAGGATTCGAAGTGTTCCCTGGAAATTTTTACGACCCGTCCGGATACCATATTCGGTTCCACGTTCATCGTGTTGGCGCCGGAACATGTGCTGGTTGAGGAAATTACATCCCCCGACCGTAAAGCAGCCGTCACGAAATATGTAGAAACGACAAAAAACCGTTCTGAGCGCGAACGCATGGCCGAAGTAAAGAAGATCACCGGAGAGTTCACTGGAGCTTACTGCCTCAACCCTTTCGACAATACCCCCATTCCTATCTGGGTAGCCGATTACGTGCTGGCCGGCTACGGGACCGGCGCCATCATGGCTGTGCCTGCCCACGACCAGCGCGATTATGAGTTCGCGAAACATTTCCACCTCCCCATTACGGAAGTGGTTTCCGGCGGCGATATTTCGGAAAGCTCGTACGAAGGCAAAGAGGGGATCCTGGTTAACTCCGGTTTCATTACCGGGTTGACGGTAAAAGACGCGATAAGGGCTGTTGTACAGCGTGTTGAAGAGATGGGGATCGGGAAAGGGACCATCAAGTACCGGCTTCACGACGCCATCTTCAGCCGGCAGCGTTACTGGGGTGAACCCTTCCCGATCTATTACAAAGAAGGGATCCCTTATCCTTTGGATGAAAAGGATCTTCCTTTGCTTCTTCCGGAAGTCGATAAATACTTTCCGACAGAAACCGGGGATCCTCCCCTGGCCCGGGCAAAAAACTGGAAAACCCGGGACGGTTATCCACTGGAAACCACTACCATGCCCGGCTTTGCAGGTTCAAGCGGGTACTACCTCCGGTACATGGATCCGGGAAATCACAAGGAGTATTTTTCGAAACAATCGGCAGAATACTGGCAGAATGTCGATCTCTATATCGGTGGTTCAGAACATGCAACAGGTCATCTTATTTATTCCAGGTTTTGGAATAAATTTTTATTTGATATTGGATTAGCAATAACAGAAGAACCGTTTCAGAAATTGATAAATCAAGGGATGATTCAGGGCATTAGTCAGCAGGCTAAGGTTTACAGATTTGGAAGTGATGGTAATATCATTGGTTATATTATTCCTCCGGATTTTTGTTATTTAGAACAGAATGTTTCTTCCATACTATTGCATTGGTCAAATATTCCGGTTGAATTTGTAAGCCAAGGAAAATTAACGCAGGAAAACCTTGAAAAACTTCAGAAGGAATACACGCAATTTTCCTATTTACGTATTGCTGATGTACATGATATCAATGAGTTTCTTCACTATTTTAAACAACCTGATTTGCCCGAAGTAGAAAAGCGGTTTTTCCATGTTGATGAGGTCGAATTAAAGCCTATTGTGGAAAAAATGTCCAAATCGAAATTCAACGTTGTCAATCCCGATCAGATCATTGACGAATATGGCGCCGATACCCTGAGATTGTACGAAATGTTCCTCGGACCGCTGGAACAATCCAAACCCTGGGATACCCATGGCATCGAAGGGGTATTCCGTTTTATCCGGAAGGTTTGGCGCCTCTATCATAACGATAAAAACGAGTTTTGTGTCACAGCGGAACCGCCGGCAGCGGAAGAGTTGCGCGTGCTGCACCGGACGATTAAAAAAGTGCAGGAAGACATTGAACGGTTTTCCTTCAATACCGCCGTGAGTTCCTTCATGATCTGTGTCAATGAGCTCTCGTACCTGAAATGCCGGAAACGGGCCATCCTTACTGACTTCGCGATCCTGCTTTCGCCCTACGCCCCGCACCTGGCTGAGGAACTCTGGTATCAGTTGGGGCACACCAGCAGCATTGCTAACGCTTCTTTCCCGGAATTCAGAGAAGAATATCTCGTTGAAAATACTTTCGATTATCCTGTTTCGTTTAATGGTAAACTGCGCTTTAAGCTAACGCTGCCTCTTGGTCTGGCTGTGGCCGACATTGAGCGAGCCGTGCTAGAGGCGCCGGAATCGGACAAATGGTTGCAGGGAAAGCCGCCACGGAAAATCATCGTCGTTCCCAAAAAAATCGTCAACGTCGTACTATGACCCGTACGATCCTCTTTTCACTGTTCACTCTTCACTGTTCACTGTGTACTTTCCCCGTCTCTTCCCAGGACCTGCCCCCCGTCACCAACGAGGCCTTTGCACCGGGCGAGTACCTGTCCTACCGTGTTTTTTACGATTCCCAGATTACCGGGAAAGTGACAGCGGGAGTTGCCACGGCCGAAGTCAAGTTTGAACGGAAAACCGTTGATGGCAGGAAGACATTTCATCTGGTCGGGACCGGTAAGACCAAGGGCGCTTTTAACCTGTTCTTCAAGGTCGACGACCGGTTTGAAAGTTTTGTGGACGAAGAGTTTCTGGTTCCCTGGAAATTTATCCGCCGCACTCAGGAAGGGGATTACACGTACGATGATGACGTCAGATTTAACCAGTCTACCGGTTCCTATTCCAGCACCCGGAAGAATAAAACCATGCCCAAAGGAACGCAGGATTTGATCTCGGCACTCTATATTGCACGCACCTACGACCTTTCCAACGCCTTGCCCGGCGATGATTTTCCTATCATCTTTTTGCTCGATGACTCCATTTATGTTTCAGTGATCCGGTACGTCGGCAAAGAAGATGTATTGGTGGACCTGGGAACCTTTCGCTGCCTCAGGTTTCAGCCCATGGTCGTGTCCGGAAATGTTTTTTCCCAACCCTATCCGATGGATGTCTGGATTACCGACGACAAAAACCACATCCCCCTGCTCATCAAATCAGCGGTCATCATCGGATCGGTGAAATTCGAGTTGATTGAATTCAAAGGGCTGGCCAATCCAATGACTTCTATGATCGCCCCTCCGGAAAACCAGAAGCCCAGGAAAAAATCGAAGCAATAAAATTGTACCTTTAGACTTTCCAATTACGTCACCATGAAAATCAACATTCTCCTTTTCATAGCGGCAATCGGTGCATCGACTTCCTTTGCCACTTTTCACCAGTCACCGGTCACCAGTCACCAGTCACCAGTCACTGCTCGCCAATCCGCAAATTTCATTCATGAGACCCTATGGCGCCAGGTGGATTCCCTGATCTCTCTCGGGTTGCCAAAATCGGCGCTCGCTATTGTAAATTCCATCTACCAGCAATCCCTTGGCGGAAAGGATGATCCCGAGCTGGTAAAAGCAATCCTCTACCGGATTCGACTGCAGTCCGACTTCCAGGAAAATCCGGCTGCAAATGCGATCCGTGAAACCGAACGGGAGATTGCCATCTCCCGCGAACCCGTGACCCAGATTTTGCACTCAATCCTGGGAGAACTGTACTGGAATTATTTGCAGCAGAACCAGTACAGATTCATGAACAGGACCCAGGTGGTCGACATTCCATCCGACAGTATCGAAACATGGGATCTCACTACTCTCACTTACCATATTATCCTCAGTTACAGGTCGTCCCTGTCAAATGAAATCATCCTCCAGTCAATTCCGGTTGAGCGGTTTTATGCGATTCTGGAAAAACCTGATCCGGATCGAACCGATCCGGATTCAACTTCCACAGCCGGTCTAACCCTGTTTGACTTCCTGGCTCGCCGGGCCCTCGGTTTTTTCACCGGTCGCGATGTACGTTTAGCGAAATCGCAGCAATCCTTCCAGGTGGACAATGCCGCTTTCTTTTCGCAACCTTCCCATTTTGTCAGCTCTCCCCTTCAGCCGAAAGGGATGTATGCCCGGCCGGGCGGCGGTCCCTTCATCCCTCCCGGAAATGATACCCTCGCTCTTCCCTGGTATGCCCTGCGGATCTATCAGTCCCTTGCCGCATTTCACCTCAACGACAAAGATCCCGAGAATCTGATCAATCAGGAGTTAAACCGGTTTTCCTATGTCCTCCGGGAGAGCACGCTGCCCGACAAGGACAGCCTCTACCTGGAAGCGCTGAAGCAGTTTGAGCAGGATTATCTCGGTTTTTCTTCTTCGACAGATATTTCCTATGCCCTGGCACAAAAGCTGATGGAAGAGGGAACCCAATATAATCCGCTGATATCCGATGATCACAAATGGGATCTGAGATCCGCCGTGGAGGTTTGCCAGAAAGCGATCGGCCTGTACCCCGATGCCACCGGGAGCAAAAACTGCAAACTCCTGATCAGACAGATCCTGGCTCCTTCCCTTCAGATCACTGGAGAATATGCAATCATTCCGGGTCAGCCTGCCCTGATATCCGTTTCATTCAAAAATGTCAGCGACCTCAATTTCCGGATGTTAAAAACGGATCCCGACCTGTTCCAAACGACTTTGTCAGGGCTTCAAAAGGAAGTTGTTTTTAAATACCTTGCCGGCCTGAAGGTAGTTGATAAATGGGCAATCCGTCTTCCTTCTGACGGCGATCACCAGGAGCACCGGACGGAAGTGAAAATTCCGGCTACGGAGCCCGGGTTTTATGTTCTGTTTTCCTCTGTCGATTCCGCTTTCCTCAATCCTGAAATTCCATTTACCTATCAGGCTCTCTGGTCGTCCCATATAAGTTATATCTTCCAGCGGGATGAAAACGGGGGCATATCCGTTTATCTCCTCGGCCGGGAAACGGGAAAACCGCTGAAAAACCTGATGGTGGAAGCATTTTCCAAGACCTATGATTCCAGGACCAGGACCTATGTGACGTCCAAAGCGGGGGATTATACGTCAGATGAATCGGGTTATTTCACGATTTCGCCTCCCGGCGGGACTGGAATCTATTCAAATCTCTTTCTTAAAATCCGGGATGAACATGACCTGCTGATCACCGAACCGCTCTATATCTATTCGGTCTCGAAAAACCCTGTCCGGCCGGTTGAGCAGACCCGCTTTTTCACCGACCGGGCCATTTACCGGCCGGGTCAGACTATCTATTTCAAAGGGATCATCCTGGAACGGGCCGGGGATTCCACTTCGCTGAAACCAAACAAAACTACCCGGGTCACTTTGGTGGATGTGAACGGGCAAAAGATCGCAGATCAACCCTTTACGACCAGTGCATATGGCGCCTTTAACGGCTCCTTTACCGCACCCATCGGGGTTCTTCTGGGCGAGATGCGGATTTTCAATGAGTCGGGTTCCATCGGCATATCGGTGGAAGAGTACAAACGGCCCACCTTTGAGGTGCTTTTTGATCCGGTTGAAGGCAACTACAAGCTGGGAGAACCGGTAGCGGTGGTTGGGAAAGCGACAGGATATGCAGGAAATGCGATTGATGGCGGACTCGTGAACTACCGCGTTGTCCGTTCGGCTCATTTCCCTTTCTGGGACCGGATGTGGTATTGTCCGGTGCCGGTCTCACCGGAAGTGGAAATCAGTAACGGAACTATCCCGACCCAACCCGACGGTTCATTCACCATCCCCTTTGAAGCCATCCCGGATCTGACCATTTCGCCGTCTACCAAGCCGGTATTCGATTTCCGCATCTATGCCGATGTCACTGATCTCAACGGGGAAACCCGGTCGGCACAAGAGGTTCTGTCGGTAGGGTACATATCCCTTCTGATCAACATCGACATCCCGGAAAAACTGAACCTGCAAACCGGGGGAAAATACAAACTCTCCACTACTAACCTCAATGGCAGGGCAACTCCTGCCCGTGTTCAGGTCACATTACAGAAGCTGGCGGCTCCCGACCGTATTTTCATTGACCGGCTATGGGAAAGGCCCGATACCATGCTCATCCCGAAAGAATCATTCTACGCCCAGTTCCCGCACAATAGCTACGGGGATGACAACGATCCTTCCACCTGGCCGGTGGAATCGAATGTGTTCGAAAAGATTGTGAATACAGCAACAGATTCGTTGATTAATCTAAGAGATACGGGATACGGGATACGGGATGCGGGATTGTACAAAATGATCCTTTCTTCCACCGATCCGTTTGGTCAGAAGGTAGAGAAGACTATCTGCTTTACGGCGTTTGATCCCGACAGCAAACAGGTGCCGGTTCCGGAAATGAATTGGTTTATTCCCCTCAAGACATCCGGGGAGCCGGGAGAAACTGCCTCTTTTCTGATCGGCACCAGCGAAAAAGAGGTGCAGGTGATCTGGGAGATCAGGGTGAAAGATCAGCTTGCTTCACGGAAATGGCTGAAGCTCAGCAACCAGCAGAAGTGTGTGGAGATCCCGATCGTGGAAGAATACCGCGGGAATTTCTCGGTGAATTTTCTCTTTGTCAGGAGTAACCGGGTTTTCCAGAACAGCCAGGTCGTTTCGGTGCCTTATTCGAACAAGAACCTGGATATCACTTTCGCTTCGTTCCGGAATAAGCTGATCCCCGGCCAAAAGGAGGAATGGACGATCCGAATTACCGATGCTGACAAACAAGGAGCAGAGGCCGAATTCCTGACGGCTATGTACGACCGTTCGCTGGATATTTTCAGGAGCAACTCATGGACATTTGATCTTTTCAGGCGCTACTATTTTAACAATCCCTGGGATGTTCAGGATGATTTCAGGACTACCGGAGGATCCTGGGTTGCTCCGTGGCCGGCCGGATGGATTTTCCATACCAGGCCGGAGGCTTCGTTGAACTGGTTTGGCTTAAACCTGATGGGGTACTCCTATTCCATGGACTCGGGCATGAAAGCCGGCAGGCAGGAGCTTGCGGCTGTTCCCCAGGGCGACATCTCTGCATCCAAAATGGAAGCTCCGGAGCAGGAACAGCTGGCGCCGGAAAGCCAAAATATCCCTGTCTTTCCTCTTCGAAAAGATTTCCGGGAAACCGCTTTCTTCTACCCATCCCTGGTTACAGACTCCACCGGAAGCCTTTTGTTGGCCTTTACCGTTCCCGATGCTCTGACTTCCTGGAAGCTTCTGGGATTGGCTTACACAAAGAGGCTCGATTACGGTCTGATTGAAAAAGAGCTGATCACCCAGAAAGAACTGATGGTTTTTCCAAATGCTCCCAGGTTTCTCCGGCAGGGAGATACCCTTGTTTTCATCACAAGGATCGTCAACCTGAGTGATCGTGAGATCTCGGGTGAGGTGATGCTGAATCTGACCGAAGCCATCACTTTGCAGCCGCTGAACTCTCTGATCCTGGATACAGGATATGGGATACGGGATACGGGATACGTGAATCCCGAATCGAGTATCGCGCATCGCGTATCGTTTACCATTCCCGCCGGCCTAAGTACCAGTGTCTCCTGGACCCTGGCGGTGCCGGTTTCAAAGTTTCTGAGTCTGTTACAGTATCAGGTTCGTGCGCAGGCAGGAAGTTTCAGCGACGGGGAGGAACATGTCATCCCCATTCTTCCCAACCGCATGCTCGTGACCGAATCCATGCCTATACCTGTCAGGGGGAAGGGAACATTCGATTTTACCTTCGATAAACTGCTGGTTTCCGGGAAAGATCCGAAAAGCACCCTGAGCAGCTACCGGCTGACCCTGGAGTTTGCGTCAAATCCTGCCTGGTATGCAGTCCAGGCTCTGCCTTCGCTGAATGAGGTCATTTATAAAAATGCTGATCAGATCTTTGCCGCCTTTTATGCAAATTGTCTGGCTTCGCACATTGCCGGATACAATCCGAAGATCCGCCAGGTATTTGAAAGCTGGAAAGCGTTGACTCCGGATGCCCTCTTATCTGAACTGGAGAGAAATGAAGATCTCAAATCGGCTGTTTTGCAGGAAACTCCCTGGGTCATGGATGCAAAAAGCGAAACCGAAAACCGCAGAAAACTAGGTCAGTTTTTTGACCTGAATAACCTGCAGAACAACTTCCGGGAAAATCTCGGAAAGCTCATCAAAATGCAAGTTCCTTCAGGCGGATGGCCCTGGTTTGAGGGGATGCCCGAAAGCCGGATCATCACATTGAACATCCTCACCGGGTTGGGCCGTCTTGATCATTTGGGTGTCAGGTATATACAGCATGACGAGCAGTTTTCAAACATGGTCAGGAGAGCCATTCAGTACCTTGACAAAGAGCTCATAAATGATTATGAACAGGCAAAAAAATCGACTCCCGGTAAACTGGATGAAAATCATCTGAGTCCGGTCCAGGTTAAATATCTTTACACCCGAAGTTTTTTCAACTTCCCTCCTGCCGAAAACAGATATGAAGAGGCTTTTCAATATTACCGCAATCAGGTGGCGAAATACTGGCTGACCCTTGACCTTTCCTCCCAGGCATTAGCTGCGCTGGCATTGCATCGTCTGGGTGATAAAACCGTTCCCCTGCAAATCCTGAAATCCTTTTCCGAACGGGCGATTCACTCGCCGGAACTAGGTATGTATTGGGCCACGCGAAACGGGTATGAATGGTACCAGGCTCCCATCGAAACCCAGGCCGTATTAATCGAAGCTTTCGATGAAATTGCCCAGGATCAGTTGTCGGTGGAGGAAATGAAGGTCTGGCTTCTGAAGCAGAAGCAGACGCAAATGTGGCGTACCAAACAGGGTACAGTGGATGCGTGTTATGCATTGCTGTTGCGGGGAGCCGATTTGCTTGCAGGCGATCCGGAGGTGACAATCCGGCTTGGCACACTGGAGGTAGATCCGGATAAACTCACGGATATCCGGCAGGAAGCAGGGACCGGGTATTTCCGGATGTCGTGGACTGGGGATGCGGTAAAGCCGGAAATGGGTCAGGTTCAGGTTACCAAAAACACGGAGGGGATCGCCTGGGGTGGATTATACTGGCAGTACTTTGAGAACCTGGATCAAATCACCTCTCAGCAAACTCCGCTGAAAGTAGAGAAACAGCTGTTCCTTGAGAAAAATACAGCCAGCGGACCGGTGCTTGAGCCAATTCCGAAGGACGAAGGACGAGGGACGAGGGACGAAGGACGAAAGACGATAAACACCGAGACTCACCAGCTCACCAACTCACCAGCTCCCCTGGTAAAAGTTGGGGACAAGATCAAAGTCCGAATCGTTTTGATGGTGGACCGTAACATGGAGTTTGTGCATATGAAAGATATGCGGGCAGCTGGGTTGGAGCCCCACCCCCTGCCCCCTCCCCAATTAGGGAGGGGGAGTGCCGGAGATGGACTTTCCGGGTACCGGTACCAGGATGGCCTCGGATATTACCAGTCCACTACCGATGTTGCTACTAACTTCTTTTTCGACTACCTGCCCAAGGGAACCTATGTATTTGAATACCCGCTGGTGGTGAACAATGCCGGTGATTTCTCCACCGGGATCACTACCGTGCAGTGCATGTACGCCCCGGAGTTTTCGGCACATTCGGAGGGAGGTAGGATAGAGGTAAGATGACTTTGAACGATTTTTTTTGTAAAAGATTAGTTCCCGGAATATAGGATATTTGCATGTTGGCTTAGGTGATTGATCGCAATGAGAAGGTGTTATCTGCAAACAGGTTCTTTTTTCGGGTCGACCATTCATTGATCCCTTTCCTGACTTCATCTAATTCAAATGAATTCCTTTCTTTGATTACAGAATCCACACTGGAAAGAAGCTCTAAGGCATAGGGGGTTTGAAATCCCTGGATAAATTGAACTACCTTATTCAACCGCTCCCGTTTTGAAGATGAAAGTTTCTCCTGAAGATAGCTTTTGATCGCGTCGACCTCGGAAATATTGATTTTTATTGATTCAAAGGGTTTCGATTGTTTATGACTGTATCCCAAAATATATTTCCCGTTCAGAGCATAGAGTACATGTCTCACTTTTCCACTATATGGCCCGTAGTATGAATTTTTAAAATCGAGTTTTAACTGAGTTTCCCTAAATCGTTGAAGGAAATACATGAGTTTTTCTGCAGCAAATTCACTGACTGATTCTCCCAATGCGGTATATTGGTAAAGCAGGTAAATCAACATGACTCTTGGAGAGGTCAGGTTGACTTCTTTTCTTTTCTCTCTGGAAAGAATTTCCTGAATTCGCTCACTGGGTTGATAAACAATTATTTCGACATTCAGATCGGAAAGCTTGTTCTCTATTTCCGTTTTAACCAAAGTCCAGTCAAGCCTCCCATTTCCGCAACCTAAGGGTGGTAGAGCAATGGATTGAATGAACAACTGTCGAATGACTCTTTTAAGATCGTCAAGACCCTGGGAGATATATTCTATTTTCGAAGGATTTCTCCAGTGGGTTTTTGTCGGGAAGTTTATGATATATCTATCTCCCTGTAATGTTCGTACTTGTGTTACAAAAACACGACCTATCTTAATTTCTCCTGATTTAACAGCTTTGTAATAAAGTTTGTAGTTCTCGGGAAATGTATCTTTGAATTGCAGAGCAACTCCTTTCCCCATGATGCCGATCGTGTTAACCGTATTAACAAGCGCTTCTGTTTCCGCTTCGAGGAGGTTTCCTATTCTATAAGTGACCATAATAAGCCTTTGTTGAAATTTGAACCGGAATAGTCATCTCTTTTTGCTGGATTAAAAATACAACTTTTTCTTCAGCCGGTTTATTAAATACTAAAATTCTATCTATGCATTGGATGGGCAAATGTTTAAAGATCAGACACTCTGCTTGTTTCTTTCGTCGCCTGTCTTTATCGATTTCATCATTATTCCATTGTTCACTATAAACAATATTCCAATCAATCTCTTGAAGTTTTTCTATTTCATCAGCGTAAAAAATGAGGTGATCTCGGCTCGTGCATGACCATCTGTGAAAACAAAAGAGAGGCCTTCGTTAATGATAATATCAAGTCTGCTTACCAGATAAATAATCTCCTCTTGTGAAAATTTTTTAACTCCGTCATACCCAGTGGCCACTTGATAAAGCATTGGTGAACGAGGTCCAAAATAAAATGGTATATATTCAGAAAATTTTCCAAAAGGAAATATTGGCACCTCAAGATCCACCCGAAAATCAATCAAGGTGTTATCTCCAATCTGAATAAAATCCGGGTTTGAATTGTGTGCATTTGCAGTCACTATCCCATTCCTGGGGATATGATCCAGATTGTTGATATGGGTGATTCTGAAAAGCTATATTTTATTAGGGACTTTGCTCATCTCCTCATCGGTTCAGTTAGAACTCCTTATTCCATTCCGGCAGCCCGCCATGTATCTCGAAAAACCGTTGCATCAGGTTGGCCTCCACGAAAGCCGGCAAATGACGGATTTGTTTGTCAAATGTCACGTACCAATATATATCGAGTCCGTCGATGTGCTCATCTTTCAATTTTTTTTCAAAAAACTCCTGCCGGCCAATCCCATCCTGTTTGTTGTTGATCCGGCCTTTTAGAAGCTGGTTCAGGAATCTCCCATTTTGTTGCATAGTTCCCGATGCTCTAATATAAACCAATTCAACTCTTCCTCCGGATAACCTGTAAATCAGATAAACCCCAGGCAATTCCGGGACACCTTTGCTGACTTCACTAAGCTTATTCCCAGGTTGGAAAAAGAAGTGACCGTTATGTTTGTAGGGTTTTAGTTCGTCGAACATAATGTACTGGTTATATGTTTTTTCCTTTGTTCAATTGCTTCGCGGTTTTTTCCACGTGATCGATGAAGTGTTTTTCTACCATTGATAAATCATTCTTTGTTCGTTCTTTGTAAATGATATATTCTGACAAAGCTTTTTGCTGAGCGAGCTCTGCGTTGATTTTTCCGGCATGGGTTAAGATTTCTTTTCCTGTCATTTTAAGGAAATCATCAAGCTTTTCTATCCAGTCCCTCATATACATGGGTTTCTGGTTCAAGGCCTGAAGTTCGGCTATTTCAAGCTAAGCAGTAACGATACGGTTTAAAATGTCAATTTCGTTCTCGGTAAGATAGTTTTTTGCTATTGTTGAATCGTGTTTCGACGGTTTAGCGCCAACGAATGAGGTAAGCCCCATGAATGGTTTGGAGGCATCTGCCCTTAGATAAATTATTTCTGCTGCCGTATTCCCGTGTGTAGCCCAATGCATTTTGTTCTGAATTGTTTTGAAGAACTGAACTGACATTTCAATAGATGGGTCGTAGTCGATGCTTGTAGCATATATGTCAAGTATCTTTCGCCAAAAAATCTTTTCAGAAGCGCGAATGTCCCTAATACGCTGCAGTAATTCGTCGAAATAATTACCTCCGCCGGCTTCTTTCAGCAACTGGTCGTTTATTGTAAAGCCTTTGATCAGGTATTCATGTAAACGGATTGTTGCCCATTGCCTGAACTGTGTTCCACGGTGTGATTTTACCCGATACCCCACAGAGATAATTACATCAAGATTGTAAAACGCAGTGGGACGGTCCGCATTTGCAATATGCAAAAAATGCATATTGCTTTTTTTATCAAGTTCTCCTTCGTTAAACACATTGTTAATGTGCCGGGAAATTACAGACTGGTCTTTTTGAAAGAGTTCAGCCATGTCACTTTGTGAAAGCCAAACAGTTTCGTCTTGCATCTGCACATCAATCCTGGTTTGCCCGTCCTCGGTTTGATAAATTAACAGGTTCGTCTCATTTTTCACATTACTCATAATTTATTTGTACTTCTCAAACTCTTCCTCCCTCAACCCCGACTCAATGACCTTCGCCTCCTCATACGTTAACCCATACAACCGATACACCATCAAATCAATTTCATGCTCCCAGGCAGCGGTGTTCGCCATCCGGTTCAGCTTCTTGGCCATAAGGATTTTGTCGACAAAATCGATGAGGGATTGCTTTTTTTCGTTTTCAATGATTGGAATTGGAAAATCACATCTTGTATAAAGAGTAAAATTAAGCTTTTTAACGAAATTATTTAATAGTGAAATTTTCACCATCTCATCATCTCGCCATCTCACCATCTATTTTCGTACTTTTGCCACTTCAATTTCAACCATATCATTATGCTTCGAACACATACCTGCGGTGAACTCAGGATGTCACAGATCAGCCGTGTCGTAACCCTTTGCGGATGGGTGCAACGGAACCGCGAGATGGGGGGATTGACCTTCATTGACCTCCGCGACCGGTATGGGATCACACAACTTGTCTTCAACCTGGAGGCTGATCCGACCCTGTGCGCACAAGCACGGGAGCTGGGGCGGGAATTTGTGATCCAGGCTACGGGAAAGGTCGCCGAACGGTCGAATAAGAATCCGAAGATCCCGACCGGGGATATCGAGATCCTGGTCAATGAACTGACCATTCTCAACCCCTCCAAAATCCCTCCATTTACCATCGAAGACCATACGGACGGCGGAGAAGAGCTCCGGATGAAATACCGTTACCTTGACCTCCGGCGGAACGAAAATAAAAAGAACCTCCTGCTGCGCCACAAGATGGCGATTGAAACCAGACACTACTTGAATTCCAGGAATTTCATTGAAATAGAAACTCCATGCCTGATCAAATCAACCCCCGAAGGCGCACGGGATTTTGTGGTCCCCTCCCGGATGAACGAAGGACAGTTTTATGCGCTTCCCCAGTCTCCCCAAACCTTCAAACAACTATTGATGGTCGCCGGATACGATCGTTATTTTCAGATCGTTCGCTGCTTCCGCGACGAGGACCTGCGGGCCGACCGCCAGCCTGAATTTACCCAGATCGACTGCGAAATGGCCTTTGTGACACAGGATGATCTATTGAATACCTTCGAAGGACTGGCAAAACATCTCTTCAAATCAGTTCTACATCTCGATGTCCCCGACTTTCCCAGGATTTCCTTTGAGGATGCTATGAAACTTTACGGAACAGATAAACCTGATATCCGTTTCGGAATGACCTTTCTGGAATTGAATCACCTGGTGAAGAACAAAGGCTTTAAAGTATTTGATGAAGCGGAACTTGTGGTTGGGATAAACGCCGGGACCTGCGGAGAATACTCCCGCAAGCAACTTGACCAACTGACAGAATTTGTAAAAAAACCCCAGGTTGGCGCTTCCGGATTGGTTTACATCAAATATGGGCAGGATGGTTCCGTGAAATCCTCTGTTGATAAGTTTTACTCTTCCGAAGAATTACAACGTGTTCTCGACGCATTTAAGGCCAAACCCGGTGATCTGATTTTAATCCTAGCCGGAAAGGCGGATAAAACAAGATCCGCGATGTGCGATTTGCGACTGGAAATGGGTAAGCGGTTAAACCTGAGGACCCCGGATGATTTTAAACCTTTGTGGGTGGTGGACTTCCCGTTACTGGAATGGGATGAAGAGACAAACCGGTTCTATGCCAAGCATCACCCCTTTACCTCTCCGAAACCGGAAGATATTCAGCTGCTCGATAACGATCCGGGGGCTGTAAGAGCCAATGCCTACGACCTGGTCATCAATGGGGTGGAGATTGGTGGTGGTTCCATCCGGATCCACAATAAAGCGCTGCAGAAAAAGATGTTCGGGATCCTCGGATTTTCAGAAGAAGAGGCGACAAGTCAATTCGGATTCCTGATGAATGCTTTTGAATACGGCGCCCCTCCTCACGGTGGCATCGCGTTTGGGTTCGACCGTTGGTGCACCCTCTTTGGTGGTGGCGACTCTATCCGCGATTTTATTGCCTTCCCTAAAAACAACGCCGGAAGAGACGTTATGATCGATTCCCCCTCGGCGATCAGCGAGGAGCAGCTGAAAGAGCTGGGAATCACCTCCCGGGTTACTCTTTGAGATCTGCTTCCATCTTATCCCGGTCCTCCGCTGAGAGATGAGGACAATTGATCAGCGCTCTGTCCATCGCCTT
>JAZDGR010000014.1:0-2429 GCA_043806735.1 bacterium
AGGGAATCCATCGCAGCGCTGTCTTCCCGGATGGAGTCCTTTGTTTCCCGGAAGTCAACCGATACCCCCACCAATCCGGGTTTCCGGGTTGAATCGGAAAATCCCTCTTTAACGCTCGTGTCGGCATCGATGGTGAAAAGAGTCTTTTCGTACATCGTATAAGAAAAGGACTTCAGCTTTTCCGGGTCATTGAGATCCCGGTTGTCTATCGCATTCCGGATGATGCGATGAGCAGGATTGATCCCGGGAAGGATTTCCACCTCCTTCAGTTCAATCTCCTTCCGTTCCATGGTAATGACCAGGTTTTGGGTGCGGGCTCCCACGGAGTATATCAATGGGTCATATCCGACATAGGAAAACTTGAGTGTTTTGATCGGTTGCGAATAGCTAAACCTGAACTTGCCGTCAATGTCGGTCGTGCCGCCATAATTGCTCTGGTTGATGACGATGTTGACAAACGCTAGCGGTTCTCTGGTCTTCGAATCAAACACCCTGCCGTAAACGGAATAGGTACCCTGAGCAGCTAAGAAACTGACCCGGAACAACA
This sequence comes from bacterium, assembly GCA_043806735.1. Taxonomy (GTDB): domain Bacteria; phylum Bacteroidota; class Bacteroidia; order Bacteroidales; family FEN-979; genus QYOJ01. The sequence goes on from JAZDGR010000014.1 coordinate 548, forward strand.
GGAGGCAGGAAACAATAAAAATTCGTTTATACATACCGGTTGATTGGGTAAAGGTACAAAAGGGAATGAAAAAGATTTTGTTAATTTAGTGACGGAATTGATTTCTGCCATGAGACGATTATTTAGCTGTTTATTACAGAAAAGCATGAAAAAAGCTGGATACACTACATTTATTTTACTGGGATTGACTAGTTTTTCTTTCTCCCAGAGCGACCATTACTGGGCACAGCAATACGGGGCTCAATCGACTCTGATGGGCGGGGCGATGATCGGAGGGGTACGGGATAACAGTGCGATCTATTATAATCCCGGCGCTTTCACCTTCATCGATTATCCAAGTCTTTCGGTGAACGCAAACCTCTATAAAATCGATGAAATCTTCATTGATGACGGAGCCGGGGATGGCATCAACCTGAACTCGGCCCAGCTCAGCATCTACCCCCAGATCATCTCGGGGATGTCCAGTTTCAAACTATTGCCTCGTTTCCAGTTTGCCTATTGCCTGCTGACGCGAAATTTCGATAACATTCTGATGAAGACCCAGTACACCGATGCCGATTTTGAGGTTGTGATTCCGGATATCGATGCGTTTATCGGGGAGTTTGATTTTGCGAACCAGTTAAATGAACAATGGTTCGGGTTGGGTATCGGGTACCAGCTCAGCGACAAGCTGGGCATCGGGATCACCACGTTCGGGACCTACCGCTCCCAGGTCAACCAGATGACCAACCTGCTGAGAGAGATCCGGATAGAGGATTCGACTTACAGGATTACTACAGTTAGAATTGACGGAATGGTGAAATACCGGATGGTTCAGGGGCTTTTCAAGATCGGTCTGGCTTATGCGAGCGGTAGCTGGAAGTTAGGGCTGACAGTCACGACCCCTTCGTTCCGGATTTACGGAAAAGGAGATATTGAACGTGAAGTTTCACTCTATTCTCTAACGGATGTCCCCGGAGATACCAGTTTGAGTTTCATTATTGCAGACCACAAATCCGATGTCAGAACATACTATAAGCATCCCTGGTCGCTCGGGGCCGGCGTCGAGTACGGCACACTAAAAACCAGGATTGCCCTTTCCGCGGAATATTTTTTCCGGGTGCGGAGTTATAAACTCATGGATCCCACATCAACCCCGTTTATTTATCCGCCATCCGTTATTGACAGTGCAATTATCAAGGAAATCATAGCCAGCTACCTGCTGATCGACAACGAGTCAAAGCCGGTATGTAACATCGGAATTGGGCTTGAACAGTATCTTTGGAAGAAATTCTCGCTCCTGGCCGGATTTCATACCGATTTTTCCAACTACAAAAGACCATCAAGTGAAGATATCCTCTTGCATAGCAGCGGTCCGTGGGACTTGTACCACTTTTCGGCCGGACTATCTTACCACATGAAAACACAAGTCATAACAGCAGGATTTTATTACGCTTTCAGTCCGACTGTGCGTATCGAACCATTTACATCCCTTAACCCTCTCGAGGAGATAACAGGACAAGCGAAGGTGTTCCCCCAGACCTTTGCCTTTATCATCGGCTACACCTATTTGTTTCCGAGAAACTGAACACAAGTTAGGAGTCAGGAGTCAGGAGTCAGGAGACATCACGAAGTCTAAAAATCTGTGAAAATCAGCGTTGCCGAAGGCATCCGTGTCATCAGCGTTCTATTAGAAAAAGCGAAATAGAAATAATTTCATTAACTCGCTACTTCGCTGCTTCTGGTAACTTTGCATAAAATCACTCCCCATGTCCGAACCGTTCCCTGTAGTCGCGAAAACCCTGTCCGGACTTGAAGAAGCTCTCGCCGCTGAATTGCAGGAGATGGGCATCGAGACGGAACTGCTTCACCGGGCGGTGAGGTTCACGGGGACCAACGAAAC
>JAZDGR010000015.1:0-3009 GCA_043806735.1 bacterium
ATCATGGGATTCGGATGCAACGTCCCGGCCATCATGGTGACGCGCACCCTCCGCGACAGGAACGACCGGCTGGCTACCATGCTGATCAATCCTTTCATGTCGTGCAGCGCCCGGCTGCCGGTATACATTCTCATTGCCGGTGCCATCTTTCCCAAGCATGCCGGTTCAGTTATTTTTCTCATCTACCTGTCGGGGATCCTGCTGGCCGTCGGGGTTTCCCTGATCTTCAAGAAAACCCTGTTCCGAAGCAAAGAGGCTCCGTTTGTTATGGAACTCCCCCCCTACCGGATTCCTACCATTCGGGTTAGCCTCCGGCATATGTGGGAAAAGGGGCAGCAATACCTGCGGAAAATGGGAGGGATCATCCTGATAGCCGTTATTCTCATCTGGGCGCTGGAATATTTCCCCGCCGGAAGCCGTGCCACCCCACAGGAACGGCTTGAAAAATCATACATTTCTAAAATCGGGAAGGCGATTGAGCCGGTGATCGAACCGTTGGGCTTCGACTGGAAGATGGGGGTCAGCCTCATGACCGGAGCCGCGGCCAAAGAGGTGGTGGTCAGCACCATGGGAGTCCTCTACGGACTTGGGCACGATCCGGACATGAAGGATTCCAGAAACCTTCCGGCAATCCTGCGCAATACCCGGCACAACGACGGCCCACGGATAGGCCAGCATGTTTTCACTCCGCTGGTTGGGATCTCCTTCCTCCTCTTTATCCTGATCTATATGCCCTGCGTAGCGGTTGTTGCCACGGTAAGCCGCGAGTCGGGGAGCTGGAAATGGGCGCTGTTCCTTATCGTCTATACAACCGTCCTGGCCTGGCTGGTCTCTTTTTCCGTGTACCAGATCGGGAGCCTGATTCTCTGAACCATGTGGCAAAATAGTATCACCGCGATCATCGTTCTGACAGTCATAGGCATTGCCGGTTACCGGCTGATCAGGTACTTCACCAACCCCCTCCGGAAATGCAACGGCTGTGAGAAATCATGCGGAGGTTGCGCGCTGGAGGAGCTGAAGAGGACGAAGGACGATGGACGAATCTGAAAAACTCCTACCTTTGAGGCCTTAAACTTTGCGCTATGAACTTCGGCATTGCTACCCAAAGTATAATCCCCGTCAGAAAAGAACCTTCCCATACTTCCGAAATGGTCACCCAGCTTCTCTTCGGGGAGCTTTACCACCTCACCCAGACCCGTGAAGGCTGGCAGCATGTGCGGGTGGCCTGGGACAACTACGAAGGCTGGATTCCCGAAAAACAGTCGCAACCTATTGACGAACAGGAGTTCCTGCGTTTGCTGAACACCGAAACGCCGGTCTCGATGGACCTGGTGCAGCTGATTGCCAACGAAACCTGGAAGACTATGTTCGCCATTCTTCTCGGAAGTTCGCTGCCCGGACTGGAAGGTCAGTTTTTTACCATTAATGGAGAACATTTCCACTTCGAAGGCCAGGTCTCTGACCCCACTGCTGTGGACGAGGTCCATACCCCGCAGGAGAAAAAGGAATTTGGACAGAGTCTTGTGGAAGACGCAATGATCTATCTCCATACCCCATACTTGTGGGGCGGGCGTTCCCCTTTCGGGATCGACTGCTCGGGTCTGGTCCAGATGGCCTATCGGCTGAAACAGATCAAACTGCTGCGCGACTCATCCCAGCAGGTAACCCAGGGGGAATCGGTGAACCTCCTCGACGAAGCCTCCCCCGGCGATATCGCGTTTTTTGATAACGAAGAGGGGAATATTTCCCATGTGGGAATCCTGGTCGACCGCTTCCGGATCCTGCATGCTTCGGGAAGTGTCAGGATAGATGCCATCGACCACGAAGGAATCTACGATGAGAAGTTGGGGGGCTATACGCATAAATTACGGCTGATCAAACGGATCCTATGATCGTCTCCGACCTCATCTTCACTCTATCCTGGTAACCAATTACCGGAAATAAAGCAAGTGTTTAGTTCTTTATTTTTTTCCCCCGTTCTTTGATGTACGGGTCGTTGAAGATCCAGGTAAACCGGAGTGTGATCACGTTGTTGTACTGCTTCCGGGTCCAGGTCTCTTTTCCGTAGATGTTAGTGAACTCCCGGGTACGCAGCGGAAGAAGGGAGTAGGAATACCGTACGTCGGCCCAAAGCCTGTTCCAGATCCTCACCCGGACATCCGCCAACACCTGAAGATCGCCCATCGCATATGGACTCTGAAGGTTCGTCTTCTCTTGCTGGATGCCGTTTTCCCACTCCTTGACATCGACCAGTTGGCCGTAAGCGAATCCAACCCCGGCTGCAATGATCTTCCTGTCGGTAAAATGGACTAGCAACGGTATCTGAACATAGTTGAGACTCAGTTTATATCCGAAGTAAAAGGCTCCCGAAAGCGTGTCGGGAATGGTATCGACAAATCCCGACGGGGTTTTCTGGTACGATCCCATCTGCGAAAACAGAATCTCCATGGTGACCGACCACTTCCCCTTTTTTCCGAAGGGGATAATGATGGAGGGGCCGCCGTTGAAGCCCACTTTTCTATATCCATAAACTTCATCGCCGTCGACCTGGGTGAGGTTGATCCCTGCGGAAAGCGCGCCGAGAATCCGCTGGGTATAACCCGTTTCAACGAATACGAAGAGTATACAAGTCAGGAATATAAAGGTATATTTCTTCATAACTCATGAGTCATTGGTCATAACGTGTAAGTTCTTTACGTAGTATTCATTCCCTTCATCGAAAGCTGGATCCGTTTCCGGGGAATGTCGATATCGAGTACCTCCACCTGTATCTTCTGGTTGATCTTCACGACATCGTTCGGATCTCTTACGAACCGGTCGGCTAATTGGCTGATGTGGACCAGTCCGTCCTGGTGAACACCAATGTCGACAAAGGCTCCGAAGGCCGTGATGTTGGTGACGATGCCGGGTAGTTTCCTGCCCGGCCTCAGGTCCTGGATGGTGTGAACCTCTTTGGCAAATTCAAACAGCTCGAATTGTTTCCGTGGATCACGTCCTGGTTTGGCCAGT
>JAZDGR010000016.1:0-43683 GCA_043806735.1 bacterium
ATTTACTTACAAGATGGATCTCGCCTCCAAGTAACCGGCAAAGACTGCGTGAGATAGTCAGCCCAAGTCCGGTTCCCCCAAACTTCCGGCTCACGGTTCCATCGGCTTGCTGGAAAGCTTCAAAAATAACGTCGATTTTATAATCGGGAATCCCTATTCCGGTATCGATGACATCAAAGGCAACGGAGTTTTTATAGGTAAGTTCCGGGTTGGTAAACACCACCTCTTTCCCGGGCCGGTGGATGTTCAGCGTGACGCTACCTTTTTCCGTGAATTTGATGGCGTTAGAGAGCAGGTTTTTAATGATCTGAAGAGCCCGTTGAGGATCGGTTTCAATCCGTTCCGGGACCTCTTTGCCAACCTGGGTAATCAGCAGGATTCCCTTGTTATTCGTAAGCGGGGAAAATGATTTCTTGACATAGTCAACCAGATCATCCAGGTAGAGGTCTTCCGTCTCCAATTCGAGTTTCCCTGCCTCAACTTTGGAGAGGTCGAGGATGTCGTTGATAAGCTCCAGTAAATCTTTGCCCGAAGAATTGATCACGTTAGCGAACTCGATTTCTTCTTTGGTCATCCCTTTATTTTTGTTGTTAGCAAGGATCTCAGAAAGAGCCAGGATGCTGTTGAGTGGAGTTCTGAGTTCGTGCGACATGTTGGTCAGGAATTCCGATTTGTACCGACTGGCAACTTCCAGAGCTTCGGCCTTTTGCTTGATCTCATCCTGTGCCTGTTGCAAAGCCAGGTTTTTCTTACGGATGTCGTCACGTTGCAGCTCCAGGACCTTGGTACGCTCTTCCAGCTCTTCGTTGATCACACGCAGCTCTTCCTGCTGATGTTGCAGGTTCTCTTCCGATTGCCTAAGCGCTTTGGTTTGCTCTTCCAGTTCTTCATTGATTTGCCGCAGCTCTTCTTTCTGTTCGGCCAGTTTATTTGCCTGTTCCTGGGTCTTTATCAGGAGTTGCTGGACCTTCTCTCTGGAGCGCGCGGTATTGATGGCAACGGCGATATTTTCCAGGGATCTGCTGAGGAAGAGCTTTTTCAGGTCCTCGAATGGCTGAAAGGCTCCCAGTTGAATCACGCCAAGCAATTCTCCTTCAAACAGGATCGGCGCCACGATGTAATGTCCGGGTTTTTCCGTTGAAGGGCCGATATTCACCGAAGGCTGATTTTCCTGAGGCGTGAAAAAGATGAGGGCTTTCTTTTCTTTTGCCGCTTGTCCGATCACACCGCTACCCAATGCAAACGAACTAACCTCGGGCTGGCAAGAAAAGCCGGCGATAAAATTCAGGATATCCTGATCGTCTTTGAGAAACAGCAATCCGAGCCGGGAATCCAGGTAATGGGCAAGGAAAATGATCACATCGTCGGTCAGTTCTTTGATCCCGCGTTCCCCGCTGGTCTTTTGACTGAGCTCGTTCAAACCGGTTTTAAGCCAGTCCTGGTTTTTGATTTCAAGCGAAGTTTCCCTGAGTTTTTTTGTCATGTCAAATAGCGAAACCCCCAGGGTGTCCTGATCGCTTCGCGGAGTCACGTTGGTGGAATAATCTCCGCTGGCAATGGCTTTTGCCTGTTTAACCACTCCTTTAAAACTTTCAACCATTTCGTTCATGGAGATCCCGAGGATATCTTTCGGACTTCTGATGGGCGCTTTCTTAGTATAATCACCCAGGGCGATAGCCTGGCTGATATCGGCATATTGGGCGAGGGTGGAAACCAGCCGGTTGAAGGTATGTTTCATCTCTCCAACCTCGTCATCGGCAACCTTTATGTCTTTATTAACCAGTTCCCCAAGCGCTACCTGTTTGGTCCAGGCAGATATCCCTTTGATAGGGGCTACGAAACGTTGCGTAACAAAAAAGGAAATAACAAAGACAAGGATGCCTGTAACAATCAGGGAAATTTTTGCGAATGTAGATAACTCGCGGGCAACGGCATGGGCTTCGTCGGTATTGATCTCTTCAACCAGGACCCAATTCACTCCCATATTCTCAAGGTAATCAATATTACGAAAAAGCCCCATGACCGGCTCGTTTCGGGTGTTCGAATAATAGGTGACCTCTTCGATGATGGGGGTGCCTTCCGGAGTAGATTCAGTAATGTTGATTTTTGAAGCCTGCCAGATCCGTGTTTTCGAATTATCCTCTTTCTGTACAAGCAAAGGGGCGGTATTGCCATACTCGCTTACCGACCGGAGGTTCAGGTCGAGCCCTATCAGGTAAACCCTGGCGGTACTGCCAAATCCGGTACTGTACTGGATGATCCTGTCGATGCATTCGGTCGTGATCTGGATAGCCATGATCCCCAGTTTTTTCCCATCCTGATCGAAAACCATTTTCCCAAGCAAACCGGTGATTTTTTTACTCTGCGGAGGGAAATATTCGAGGTCGGAGAAGAGAATAGTTCCGGTACTCAGTATTTTTTTGCACGTTTGGGCGGTCAGGGTTTTCGAATAATCTCCCTGGAAAAGGTCAATTCCGTTCAGCTCTTGTTCATTCAGGGCAAACACGATGATCCCCTCCTTGTTGATCAGCAGGATGTCAGATAATCCCTCCAACTCCCACGATTTATCAAGGCTGGACGTTAGCTTTCGGGAAAGAGACTCATAAGCTACTGACTTGATCGCTTCACCGGGAGGCAATGGAGATTTTTTTAGCTCTTCATCCATGGAATCAAACAACCGGATATGATCCTTGTCCTCGGCCAGAAATGCAAGGTAATAATCGGCCTGCTCAAAATAATTGTTGAGATCATTTACCCGGAGCTGGGAAGTGGTAAAAAGGGATTTCTTCGACAGGATATTCAATCCCTGGTAGTAGTAAAGGTAGTTGATGAAGCTCAGTGAGGCAAGCGGAATCAGTGCAATGGCCAGAAACCATAACAGCATGGTCTTCCCGATCCCCAGATTTCTGAGAGTGCTCCATTTGAAGCCGGGGAAAAACTCATCAAATTTCTCCTTGAATGTTTTGAACATACCCTGGGTTTATTTGGATTCTATTGGCAATACTTTTCTAAGATTTGAAACACCTCTTCCGGATTCAGGGGTTTCGAAAGATAATCATTCATGCCAGCCTCGATGCAAAGGTCCCTGTCTCCTTTCATGGCATTCGCTGTGAGCGCAATGATGGGGGTTCCTGAATTCGGACCCTTTTTATTTTTCCGGATTTTGCGGGTAGATTCAAACCCATCCTGTTCCGGCATCTGGACATCCATGAAGATGAGGTCGTATTTTCTTTCTCCGGCACGTTCAACTGCTTCCAGGCCGTTGGAAGCTGTGATCACTTTGATTCCCTGTTTGGACAGAAGCTGAACCACAATCTTCTGGTTAATGATGTTATCTTCCGCCAGCAGAACAGTAAGGTCTTTGAATCCCCGAACGGGTATTTTTTTCGCATCTGCCACCCTGCCGGGGAGTTCAAAATCCTTCTCAAAAATGTGCTGGATCATACGGAAAAGATCTCTCTGGAGGACCGGTTTAAAGAGAAAATGTTCGATCCCTGCCAGTTTAATGCGTTTTGTGGAATGAATGGATTTATCGTCGGTCATCATGATGAATCCGGGAGAAGAGCCTTCAGGCAGGGCTTCTTCCAGAAGGCTGGACAGCTGGGTTCTCTCATGAACCTGGAGTAAATGGTCAATCAGGATGAGTCCGAAATCACGGGCTTCCTTGGCAGAGGCCAGTTTCAGGGCTTTTTCGGCGGAATCTGCAACGATCAAAGGAATGTTCCAGTAAGCAAAGATTTTTTCAAGTTCCCGGTTATGGTCAGCCTGCAAATCGATAAGCAGTACTTTGAGATTCTTCAGCCTGTCGGGAAGAACAAGTCGGAAGATATCATCGCCTTGTTTCCCGAGTTCGAGGGGTAGGTCAAAGTAAAACCGGCTACCTTTTCCCGCCGTGCTTTCCACATGGATGGATCCCCCCATCATCTCGATCATTTTTTTTGAAATGGAGAGCCCCAGTCCGGTGCCTCCGTGGGTTCGGGAAGTGGACGAATCTGCCTGCCGGAATGATTCGAAAATTGTGGGCACCTTCTGTTCCGGGATTCCGATCCCTGTATCCTCCACAGAAAACTCTACTAGGGAGGCTGTATCTGTGTTCTTCAGCAGGTTCACAGAAAGGATAATTTTACCGGTTTCGGTAAATTTGACCGCATTCCCCAGCAGGTTGATCAGGACCTGGCGAATGCGTGTGGGATCACCAATAAAATTATCTGTGATATCGGGTGGGCAATGGCAAAGAAATTCAAGACTTTTTTGGAAAGTCTTCACAGAGAGAAGCCTGACCACTTTCCCGAGTACCTCTCTGAGACTGAAATCAATGTGTTCCAGTTCCAGTTTATCGGCTTCAATCTTAGATATGTCGAGGATCTCATTTATGATCTCCAGCAACGACTCACTGCTCTGTTTGATATCCATTAAATGTTCGTAATAATGTTCGGGAAGATCAGGGTCCATCATGATGAGGTCGGTCATGCCGATGATCCCGTTGAGCGGTGTCCGGATCTCATGGCTCATGCTTGCCAGGAATGAACTTTTGGCAATGGTCGCCTCTTCTGCGATCCGTTTGGCATGGTTGGCCTCATAAATTGTCTTCTGCAATTGCTTTGTGGTGATCAGCAGTTCATGTTTTTGCTTGAAGAATTCAATGAACGCATGGATTTTGCTCTGGAGGATTCTGCTGTCGAGAGGTTTGTAAAGGAAATCTACGGCTCCCGTTTCATACCCTCTGAAGATTTGTTTCGGTTGCCCGTATGTAGCTGTAATGAAGATAATCGGTATTTGTTGGGTCCGTTCACTGCCACGCATCAATTCGGCGGTTTCAAACCCGTCCATTCCGGGCATCTGGACATCCATCAGCACCAGCGCGATTTCCTTTTCCAGCATCACACTCAATGCTTCATTACCGGAAAGTGCATGAATGATATTCAGTTCCGGGCTTTTAATGAGGGATTCAAGGGTAAGCAGGTTCTCCTTCCTGTCATCGACAATCAAAATGTTGAATTTTTCACTCACATTTTCCATAAGGCAGGCCTTCCTTCCAAAGGTACAATCAAACTGTAAAATTAAAAGAAATGTTGACAAAATGAAATTCCGTTATTTTTGTGCGGTCAATCAGTTTACATGTTTTAACAGGATCAATATGTCTGGCTCTACACGAAACTACATCCTTTCCATTACTATCATCGGCATCTTTTTTTTTCATTTTCGGATTTGTGACCTGGCTTAACGGCATCCTGATCCCCTATTTAAAGATTGCCTGTGAATTATCCGATTTCCAGGCCCTTTTTGTAGCTTTTGCCTTTTACATCTCGTATACCGTGATGGCGTTGCCCGCCTCCTGGATCCTGAAAAAAACCGGATTTAAAAACGGGATGATGGTCGGCCTTTGGGTGATGGCTTTGGGAACCCTGATTTTTGTTCCTGCGGCATTTCAGAGAACATTCGCCTTTTTTCTTTTAGGTTTGTTCGTTCTGGGCACCGGATTGGCCATCCTTCAAACGGCCTCGAATCCGTATATTACCATCATCGGTCCCAGGGAAAGCGCTGCCCGCCGGATCAGCATTATGGGGATTTGCAATAAACTGGCAGGCGCCATTGCCCCTCTGATCCTGGCCTATTTTATCCTTCACGATGGAGATGCCTTCCTGCAGAACCTCAAAGGAATGGAATCATTGGCCAGGGATGCGGCTCTCGACGGATTGGCCAAACGGGTTGTGGGACCCTATCTGGTTATGACGGTCGTGCTGTTCATCCTCGGTCTGTTTATCCGTTATGCTCCATTACCGGAGGTCGAATCAGAACAGGATCCTGACGCTGACACGCGGTATGCCGCCTCGAAAACTTCCATTTTCCAGTTCCCGCATCTCATCCTGGGAGTAACCACTCTTTTCTTTTATGTCGGCGTGGAAGTGATAGCCGGAGATACAATCATCCGGTATGGCCACTCCATCGGAGTTCCACTTGAATCGGCCAAGTATTATACTTCGCTTGTGCTGGTGGCCATGGTGGTCGGATACATGTTCGGGATTATCCTGATCCCAAAAGTACTTTCCCAGAAATGGGCCCTGGCCTGGTGTGGTTTTCTGGGGATCGTTTTAACTATCCTGGCAGTTAGCGTACCTATAGATGCCAAGTTTACGTTCAAGTTTCTGGACCTGATGACCTTTCAAGGTGTTGAGCTCATACTTCCTTATACGGTTTTGTTCGTTGCTTTGCTGGGTCTTGCAAATGCCCTGGTATGGCCGGCCGTATGGCCCCTGGCTATCCATGACCTGGGAAAATTTATCAAAACAGGATCGGCATTGCTCATCATGGGAATTGCCGGCGGAGCCATCCTGCCGCTTTTATGGGGGTATATGTCCGATGCGGTCGGATCACAACAGGCCTACTGGCTGGGGGTCCCCTGTTATCTGTTTATTGTTTACTATGCAATCTGGGGGCACAAGGTCAGAAAGTGGTGAAGTGGTGATAGGGTGATGTGGTGAAATTATTTTGAATTTTGAATTCCGAATTGAATAATATGAAGCCGTCATTGTTGATTTTAGCAGCCGGAATTGGCAGCCGGTACGGAGGATTAAAACAACTCGATGCCATCGGCCCTCGCGGTGAGACCATCATTGACTACTCCATCTACGACGCAATCCGTTCGGGTTTCGGAAAGGTAGTTTTTGTGATCAAGGAGAGCATCGAACAGGATTTCCGTGAAGTGGTCATTGACAAGCTAAGACCCGTTGCCGATGTGGATTTTGTCCACCAGGAAATCCGGAAAATCCCGGAAGGGATCTCCGTTCCCGCTGACCGTACCAAGCCATGGGGAACCGGACATGCCATCCTGATGGCGGAACAGAAGATAACCGGACCGTTTGCGGTAATCAATTCGGATGACTTTTACGGCAGAAAAGCCTATCAGACACTTGCTGCATATTATCAAGACTGGACTGCAACACGGGCTAATGATTACTCCATGGTAGCTTACGAGATCGGCAAAACCCTTTCCGACTTCGGGGCCGTTTCACGGGGAGTTTGCCAGGCGGATGATTCCTCCTTCCTGATGGATGTGGTTGAACGGACGCAGATTGAGAAAACCTCACAGGGTATTACTTTCCTGGATGAGGAAGGGAAGATCGTTCTTCTTCCGGGTAATACGATTGTTTCTATGAACTTCTGGGGATTTACTCCTTCTTTTTTCGGATATCTGAAGGAGGGATTTGAGGCGTTCCTCCGTAAACATTCCACTAATCCGAAGGCTGAGTTTTATATTCCATCTGCAGTCAACAAACTGATTCGCGAGCAAAGAGCCACGGTTAAGGTATTGCGTTGCAATGAGCAATGGTTTGGCATGACCTATAAGGAGGATCGAGCTATTGTGGCAGACCGGATCAGAAAACTGATTGAAAAAGGGGAATATCCCGAAAAATTATGGAGCTAATTTTACGTTACTACTGAGGAATTGTATCTTTGTAAAAAGATAACTCATCTTATGAAAAGATTGCATCGTTCTTTTATCATTCCGGCTTTTTTGATTTTAGCAGGATTGATTGCTCCGGTCCTGGGCCGCACTCAGATTGTCAACGAAGCTGCGAAAAAAAGAGTGACCATCGGTATCGGATTGTTCGAAGACCTCTGGTTCAACACCCCGAAAGGCATCAAAACGCGCACGATAAACCAGGGATTCCAGGCATTTGCCATGTACAACGTTCCGTTCGGGAAAAGCAATTTCGGTTTCTCCATCGGATTGGGTTTCCGGGCCAATAACCTTTACGGGAATTTTCTTGTTAAAAGCACGAACGATTCGACCTGGCTTCAACGGATCGGAGATACCATTGATTACAGGCGCAGCAAATTGACATTGCCTTTTCTCGAACTTCCCCTGGAGTTTAAATTCAAATCCAAGACCAAAATTGCCGTTGGCATCGGGTTTAAAGTAGGGTATCTTTTACCCGCTCATTCAAAATATGTAGGAGAGGACTATAATCTCAACAACGGGGAGAAGCTACGGGTGAAATACCGGGATATCAAAAACCTGGAACAGTTCAGTTACGGCCCCACCTTCAGGATGGGATACCGGTGGTTCCATATCAACGCCTACTATTCGATAAACAATCTTTTCACTAAGGGAAATGGTCCTAAGATGAACAACCTCTCCGTCGGCATTCTTCTGATGCCTTTCTAAAAGAGGAGGCAAGAAAGGCTCATAACACTGACGCCCGCCAGCCAACCGGAATAGATTTCCAAGGGCTGGTGGGCGTTTACTTTCATCCTGGCGGTTCCTGCGATTCCGGAAAGGAGGATGGATAAGATCAACGGAACAAATCCCTCTTCGCCGGAGAGAAAGAGGATGCCCAGACAAATGCCCGACACCCCACCCCAGGCAATCATGTGAAGGCTGATACGATAAAAAAGATTGATAATCAGGCTAATGATTGCCGTGACGGTAGCTCCCAGGATAAAAATCTGGAAAAATTGCGGGAGAAATAGGTTTTTCAGAAGGTAAAATGTGAGGGTATAAAAGATCGCGATGGTGATCAGCGGGAAGATCCGTTCTTCCCTTTGGGGAAGGGACAAAGAGGAGATCAGTTTTATTCTGAATATCAGGAAAATCACAAAAAGAGGGAGGATCAGAGTGGTTGTAACAACCGTTCCGACAAGAAGGAGTTTCAACTGCCAATTGAGGATCAGGGTATACATCCCGTCAATTCCAAGAAGAAACAGGAGCATATAGGTTGGAACCAGCAGGGGATGAAGGAGAAAAGAAACCAGTTTGGACATTATTTTCAGAGTTCCACCCGAAGCCTGGCGATGGGGATATGCAGGTTTTTCCGGTATTTTGAAATGGTTCGCCGGGCGATATTGTACCCTTTCCCTTTGAGAAGATCTACCAGATGGTTATCGGTGAAAGGCTCCGATTTGTTCTCTCCTTCGATGATATCCTGAAGGATTTTTTTGATCTCCCGGGTGGAAACCTCTTCTCCCTTTATATTTTGCATCGATTCCGAGAAAAAGCTTTTCAGAAGAAATGTGCCGAACGATGTTTGCACATATTTACTGTTAGCCACCCTGGAAATCGTGGAAATATCGAGGCTCACAATCTCAGCAATGTCTTTCAGAATCATGGGCTTGAGTTTGGTTTCATCTCCGGTCAGGAAATATTCCCGCTGGTATTCCATGATCGCTTCCATTGTGTGGTATAGAGTTTCCTGCCGCTGCTTGATCGCTTCGATGAAGCCCCTGGCCGAATCCAGCTTTTGCTTAATAAAAGAGATGGCTGCCTTCTCGGAGTTTGTTACCTTGTTTTTCTTTCTGGAATAATCCTGGAGCATCTCCTGGTAATGCCTGTTTACGATCAGCTCCGGAGCATTCCTGCTGTTGAGGGTCAGTTGCAGATCTCCGTCTTCGTTTGTGATAGTGAAATCGGGAATGATATACTCCTCTATCCGGGGAAAGTCCGTAACGGTTCCACCTGGTTTGGGATTCAGTTTCTGGATCTCCTCGAGAGCCGGTTTCAGTTCCTCCTCTGTAAGTTTCATCCGCTTGAGGATCCGGTCATACCGTTTTTTACTGAAGTCGGCAAAATGGTCCTGAATGATCCGGGTAGCCAGATCAACGGACCGGGTTGGTTCCGGGTTCCGGTAGAGTTGAAGAAGGAGACATTCACGCAGGTTCCTGGCCCCGATTCCGGGGGGATCAAATTGCTGAACCAGGTGAATCAGTTCATCCACTTCCTTTGGTGAAGCCTCAATATTCTGGTTAAATGCCAGGTCGTCAATCAGGGCCCCTGTTTCTCTTCGCAGGTACCCGGGTTCATCCAGGTTTCCTATGATAGTTGCGGCGATGATAAACGCTTTATCCGAAAGTCTGTTCAGACCTAACTGGGCAAGCAAAAAATCCTGGGAACTGACATGGGAGATAACAGGGCGTTCCCTGGTTTCTTCATCGCCCCGGTTTTGATATGGCAACAAACGATATCCGGGAACATCTTCTTCTTCAAGGTAATCTTCGATGGAAAACTCGGTATTCAGCTCCGGGCCTTCTTCCAAATCGTCCCGCAATTGATCTTCATCGGAGGCAATGGATTCCAGTGTGGGTTCATCCGGGAAGTCATCCATTTCCTCCTCTGATGCGGTTGTTTCATCCAGGGCCGGATTTTCTTCGATTTCCTGTTTGATGCGTTGTTCGAATGAGAGCACCGGTTCCTGCAATAAACGCTGGACCAGCACCTGCTGCGGGGAGAGTTTCTGTTGTAGTTGTTGCTGTAGTCTTTGCTTCAGCATACGGTTGTCATAATAACCTTGAACGCTCAATGGTTGTCGACAAATATACATTTTTTCTTCCCATTAAACCTTTGGGTAAAAATTCTATCGAATTAACAGAAAAATCCATTGTCCTCATCCCCCGTTCTCATGAATCGAATAACGTTTTTCCTGCTGGGTTGTTCAGGTATGTGGCTCATGCCTGTTTTTCCGCAGGGGAATACCTGGTCGTTTCAGCAATGCCTGGATACCGCATTGAAACGGAATATCACAATTAACCAGAGCGTCCTTTCCAACGAACTTAATAAAATCACGCTGGAGCAAAACAAAGCATCCAGAATACCCAGCGTGACCAGTGGTATTGGTGAAAATCTCAATTACGGCTGGAACATTGACCCCACTACCAACCAGTATGTTGACCAGGCGTACCATTCCACCAACCTCTCTTTGAGCAGTAACCTTCTTTTATTCAACGGGCTTCAGACTGCCAATACGATCCGGCAAAACAGACTCAACGTGGAAGCCGGCGGATATGACATCGACAAAGTGAAAAACGACATCACCCTGAATATCACGACGGGGTACCTCCAGGTGTTATTTGCCTTTGAAATACTGTCCACGGCTCAGAGCCAGGAGGAAGCAACGATGTCGCAGGTGGAATGGACAATGAAGATGATGAATGCGGGAAAAGTACCGGAGAGCAACCTGTATCAGATCAAGTCACAATGGGCTACCGATAAACTTTCGGTAATCAACGCCGAGAACCAGCTTACCTTATCGAAAGTGACCCTGCTCCAGTTGATGGAAGTCCCCATATCAGACAGCTTCGAGATACGGAAGCCGGTCTTTACCGAACCTTCTCTTCAGATCCGGCAGTCCAACATCGAAATCTACGATAAGGCGCTGGCGGTTCAGCCCCAGATCTCAAGTGCTTCCTTGAAAACTTCCGCCTCGCAGATTGCGTTGAAAGTTTCAAAAGGGGCTCGTTACCCACGTCTTAACCTGAGTGCCGCCCTCAGTTCTAATTATGCCTCCAGCCGTAAAAAAGGAGAAAGTGTCAATCCGCAAGATTATCCATTCTTTGAGCAGATGTGGAACAACCTCGGTCAGAGCGTCAGCCTGAACCTGTCGATTCCGATTTACAACCAAAGGAGCATTAAAAGCAACATTGACCGGGCTAGCATCAACCTGATGAACACCCAGCTCAATGAGCTTAATACCAAAAATCAGTTACGGAAGGCAGTGGAACAGGCATATACCGACCTGCGGGCGGCCGTCAAAAAATTTGAAGCCAGCAGGGAACAACTGGCGGCTGCGGAACTCTCTTACAAAGCAGCGGAACAGAAGTTCAATATTGGAATGATGGCGGCTACCGATTTCCTGATCGAAAAAAACAATTTCTACCAGGCACAGTCGTCCCTCATCCAGGCAAAATATGACTACATTTTCAAAAGTAAGATCCTGGACTTTTACCAGGGGAACCCGATAATATTTTAATTACGAAGTACGATTTACGAATTATGAAGAAAAAATACTGGTTACTTTTAGCGGTTGTCGTTGGTTTGCTTGCCGGTGGATATTTCATTTATTCCAGTACCCGAAAGGCAGCCGGGTATGAATGGAAATTTGCGGTCATCGAAAAAGGCGACATCAGTACCACAGTGACAGCGACCGGGACCCTCAGTGCTGTCACGACAGTACAGGTGGGGACACAGGTGTCGGGAACCATCGACAAGATTCTGGTGGATTTTAACGACCATGTCAGGCAGGGGGAGGTAATCGCCATTCTGGACACCTCCTACCTTGCTGCATCCCTTCAGGATGCGTATGCCAACTTTCACCGCAATGAGGTCCAGATGAGACAAACAAAGCGTGACTATGACCGGGCGAAACTTCTCTTCGAACAAAAAGTTGTAGCAGAAGCCGATTATGATCTGGCTCTAACCACTTATGAAACGGCTTTAACTAACCTGAGATCATCGGAAGCTGCGCTGAACCGGGCGAAAATCAACCTGAAATATGCCACGATAACGGCACCGATCGCCGGCATAGTTGTATCGAGGGCCGTGGATGTTGGGCAAACGGTTGCCTCCAGCTTTAATACTCCAACCCTTTTCACCATCGCCAACGACCTTACCAAGATGCAGGTTCAGGCCAGCGTGGACGAAGCCGATATAGGGAAGATTTTGGTGGGTCAGGCAGTGACTTTTACCGTAGATGCCTATACGGGACAGACCTTCGAGGGAAAAGTAAGCCAGATCCGGTTGCTTCCGACCGTGGTTCAGAATGTGGTTAACTACACGGTGATCATCGATGTCCCCAACCCTGAAATGAAACTTCTTCCCGGTATGACAGCCAATATCACCATTGTCGTGGAGGAGGTGACCAATGTGTTAAAAGTGCCTTCAGTCGCTTTACGCTTTAATCCTCCTCAGGAGTACATTAACAGCATTTCAGAAGAAATGCCCGACTCGATACGTCAACGGTGGGAACGCTTTCAGCAGGGAAGTCAGGAGGTCAGAAGGACAGGAAGTCAGGAAGACAGAAGGACAGGAAGTCAGGAGGTCAGGAGACCGGGAGGAAGCGGCAGGCCTGCTATAGGTACGCTCTGGGTGAAAGAAGGAGAGAAGATCGTCCCCCGTAGGGTACGTGTCGGATTATCGGACGGAAGTTTCACCCAGGTCATGGGACGAGTGGAAGAAGGGGAAGAGGTGGTGACCGGTATGAACAGTGAGCAGGCTACCACAAATCAGCAAACCAATCCGTTTGCTCCCCAGGTTCCGAGGGGAAGAAGGTAAACAGTGAACAGTGAACAGTGAATAGTGAATAGTGATGAGTGACCCGATTATTTCCGTGAATCAGCTTGTTAAGGTTTATAAGATGGGCGATATGGAGGTGTATGCCTTGCGGGGAGTGACATTGGATATCGGCCCTGGAGACTTTGTTGCTATCATGGGGAAAAGCGGTTCGGGGAAGTCTACTTTTATGAATATTGTCGGATGCCTCGATATCCCTACCAAAGGCGACTACAAACTGGATGGGGTTGACATCACAACGCTTTCGAAAGACCAGCTGGCAAAACTGCGGAATCAGAAGATCGGATTTGTGTTTCAATCCTACAATCTTCTTCCGAGGACGACCGCTCTTGAAAACGTCGAATTGCCGCTCATGTATGATCAGGCAGTAAGCTCGAAGGAGATGAAAAACCGCGCTCTGCAGGCCCTGGAAATTGTGGGCCTTGCCGACCGGGCCACGCACGTCCCCAGTCAGCTTTCGGGAGGAGAGCAACAGCGTGTTGCCATTGCCCGTGCGTTAATTAACAATCCCCGTGTTATTCTGGCGGATGAGCCGACCGGAAACCTGGATACCCGCACCAGTGTGGAAATCCTTGGGGTATTTCAACAATTGAACCGGCAAGGAATTACGGTAGTGATCGTGACTCACGAGGCAGATATTGCTTTGTTTACCAAGCGGAATATTCATTTTCGCGACGGAAGGATAACCAAATCAGTGGAGGTGACCAGGCGGAAACATGCAGAGGAAGAACTGCGGAATCTTCCGGTACTTACAGATGAGGAGGAAGAGGGATGAGAGCGAAGAACCTGTTACTGGTTGCCTTACGGTCGATGAACCGCAATAAATTGCGAACGTTTCTGACCATGCTCGGGATCATCATCGGGGTGGGATCTGTTATTGCCATGCTGGCAATTGGTCAGGGCTCCCGGAAAAGCATTGAAACCCAGATTGCCGGACTGGGCACCAACATCCTGATGATCAGGCCCGAAGCAAGTTCACAGGGGAATGTACGAATGGAAGCGGGTACTTCCCAACGGTTGACCTTGGAGGATGCCCAGGCAATCCAGCAACGTTGTCCTTCCGTGCTGTTGACATCCCCCTATGTGCGTGCCAGCGGCCAGATCATCGCCGAAGGACAGAACTGGAGAAGTTCTACCTATGGAGTCTATCCGGAGTACTTTCAGATCCGGAACCTGGAAATTGAAAGCGGCGAACCTTTCACAGCCGCCGATGTGAAAAACGCTGCGAAAGTCTGCCTGATCGGGAAAACTGTCACCACGAATCTCTTCGGGGAAAATGCCGACCCTGTGGGAAAAACAATACGGATCAATAAAATTCCATTCAGAATTATAGGAACTCTCCGCCCGAAGGGAGAAAGTTCATTCGGGCATGATCAGGATGATATCGTACTGGCACCTTTTTCAACTGTTCAGAAACGAATGCTGACCATCAATTACGTCCAGATGATCTACTTATCAGCCATCTCCGAAGAATTGATCCCCAACGCATCCGAGGAGGTGACAGCCGTGTTGAAGGAACGCCACAAACTTGGAGTCTCCGAAGACCCCGATTTTTCCATCCGCACACAGACGGAGATCTCAGAAGCATCTTCTTCTACTTCCCGGATTATGACAGTTTTGCTGGCTGTCATCGCGAGCATCTCCCTGATCGTGGGAGGCATCGGCATCATGAATATCATGCTTGTCTCGGTCACCGAACGAACCCGTGAAATCGGGATCCGGATGAGTGTCGGAGCCCGCGGACGGGATGTATTGTTCCAGTTCCTGATCGAAGCGCTGATGATCAGCTTTCTCGGGGGTGTGATTGGCATTGCCGTGGGATCCATAGCCTCCTCGGTGATCGCGAAGGTGATGATGTGGCCGGTGATGATCACTCCTTTATCGATCCTGCTTTCTTTCTTTTTCTCCTCTGCTACGGGGATTTTCTTTGGCTGGTACCCTGCCCGTAAAGCGGCCAACCTGAATCCCATCGAAGCCTTGCGGTACGAATGAGCAGCGACTTGACAATGTTCCCGGGTAAAATACCTACCTTTACGCCCTGAATTACGTCGGACGAAGGATGAAGGACGAAAGACGTACAGTAGTTTAAGAATCGAAATCAATTTACTTCTACGTTCTGACTTCTACCTTGTTTTCGTACTTCGTACTTCTGACTTCTAACTTCGAACCGGCCCTATAGTTCAACGGATAGAACGGAAGTTTCCTAAACTTTAAATCCAGGTTCGATTCCTGGTGGGGCTACAAGAATATTTTAGGGTCTTTCTGAAATCTTAAAACCCAATTTTGTTAGTGATGTCCCTTAATTCTGGAGACACCTGACTGTCATACCATTTCCTTTTTCGTCGTCCCACCGGAACATATCTGCATAATTATTATATAGGATATATAGCCATCCATACGGTGAGCCATGTTGCGATGAAGACCAGAAAAAAGCGTTGAATGTTAGATTGTTAAAAGAACCAGTGTAGGAATAAGTATACCCACCCGGCAGGGCAGTAAATCCACTACTGTTTGTAGCGCCGACATTTGGCGGAGCCCAATGTTCCGTTCCAGTTTCTTTCATCTTCCCTCCTGCAATAAATTCGCCACCCAAATAATCTCTTAGCGTGTCCCATTGGGCATCAGTTGGTATATGCCATCCAATAGGGCAAATGCCTCTGATCCCTTCATTTGTTACATATTGCATCATCTCATTCCACTGGTATAAACCACCATAGATATCACAATTCGTTTCCAAATCATCATAGCAATACTTCTCTTTAAGCCCATTATTCATTTGATTCTGCGTTCCGTTTATTCTGATACCTACATTCAGGTTTTCTTTAAACCAACATTGTGTCCCTATTTGAATCGTATTGTACAACTTTCCTTCATAGTCTACGGTCGATCCACAAATAAAAGAAGGAAGGGAAGTAAATGTCACTTCACTTCCATATCCCGTTCCCACACTATTAGTCGCATATGCTCTTATATGATATAAGGTATTTGGAGATAATCCTGTCAATTCGCTCACGAATATGCCAATTCCGCTCCCATCAATAGTATGACTGCTGTCAATAGTAGGATTTGATGACGTGCTCCAACAAACTCCTCTGGCTGTAACCAAAGTCCCACCATCTGAAATTACATTGCCTCCACTTGTAACGCTTGTTGCTGCTATGTTTGTGACTGATGCCGTCGTGACGATAGGAATAACAGGGCTAGGAAGTGTTAAAAATACAATTTGATTTCCATATCCTGTTCCTACACTATTTGTTGCGTACGCCCGAACATAATATGTCATATTAGCGGTAAGTCCACTCAGAGTACTTACAAAAGAACCTATTCCCATTCCATTGATTGTATGGCTGTTGGCTGTGGTTGGATTGGATGAAGTACTCCAGCAAACTCCCCTTGCTGTGACACTTGCACCACCATCAGATGTAACATTTCCGCCACTTTTGGCTGTTGTCTGGGTTATGTTAGTGACATTGTTAGTAATAACAGAAGGTACAGTTGGAGTGATAATTGGTGTCAATTCAAAGGTGTACGAAGTATCTTGTGTTGGGCTATCAAGGATTATTTTATTAGTATATCCGTTTTTAAAAGATGTAAATGATAATTGCTCTCCAAACCGAAATGTAAATCCTGAAATAAAAGAATTCAACTTCAGATTGTGATTGTCAGTCCCTAAAAAAGTTATCCTGTTTTCTCCAATTCCATTGCCATAATTTATAAGTTTGACGGATTGATCTGTATTGCCAAACGATACATTAAGTAACATAAAGCCGTTTACAGAAGATTCGATTTCGAATTTCTGCAATCCGTTATTGAAATCATTAGTGTAACCCAAAACCAGATCCCCTAGCGCATTTATCATTTTCAATTGTAATGTTCCACTTTGATTCAATAGAATCTGGACGCATGTTTTGCCGTTGAAGGGATTTGGGATTGGTGCCATTAGAATAAAAGGTTCTGATCCATATAATGGCTGCTCCCACATTCCCAATGGAACTGTCAATACAATCGAAGGAGTTGCGCCATTAATAGTGGTATCACATCCGACAGTAGTGTTTAGGATGTAAACACTCTCTAAAGGCAGAGGATTATGTGTAATGGAATCCTCACCGTGGAAGATTAATGTGACCGTCTGGGTTTGGCTATATCCGTAAATGAATGATAACCATAAAAGGCATAAGACAGATGATCTTTTCATAACTATCAGCTAAAAACGATGATATTCAAAAAGCACTAACACAAATGTACATTACAAACGCCTACGTTTACACACAGACGAATAAAAATCCAGTCCGCTGCTCAAGCGCTTTCCGTACTCGAAGCATAATTGATTAAATTAGCGCAAAAATTAAATTGACATTTTATACGTCTTCATAAGCAAATTCTAAAAACCCGGAACCAGGAATACCTAAGACAATAAGAGAAATAGTTTATATTTGCGATTCCTCACATAATCTGTAAAGATACGCAAATGATAACTTTATGAAAAACAAGGTTGCCTCCTATAATTACCTTGAGGACTTTTTATAAATGATTCATCATAATAATCCATACCTGGGATCAAATGGAAGGAAATGACCAGTATTAATTTGAATTACCCCGGACTTCAGGCCGGGGTTTTGGCAGCAAGATAGACCCGGGGCTCATAAGTTTTTGAACTGAAGCCCGATTTTATGATGTCATCTAAGCCCCTTCTTGCAGAAGTTATCCGATCAGCAACTTGAAACCGGCAAACAGCAACACAACCATGAGGGTGTATTTGACCAGGCTTGCCGGAAAGAGTCTGCTCCCCATCGAAGATCCGAGGATCCCGCCTGCGAAAGCTACCAGGATGCACGCGATAAGGTTGTCAGAGAGATGTATTCCACTGATCATAACCCCTGTCAGTCCCGATAAGGAATTGATAAAAATGAAGGCGGCCGACAGACAGGCAGTTTCCTTAATTGTGGCCCATCGCATCAGGATCAATAACGGGGATAGCAGAATTCCTCCACCGATCCCGATCATTCCCGAAATCAAACCGATGCCTGTCCCGGAAAATAAAGCCGGTAAAAATGGGACGTCCCTGATTTCATACTGATTGTTTCTGACGGAAAGCAACAAGCGAAGCACGGCGATGCCCAACACACCGGCCAGAACCGCCTTGTAAAAGGGAGTGCTGGTCTGCATCAGGGCTCCCAGGAATGCAGCAGGGACCGAACCCAATAAAAACGGGATCAACTTCTTCAAGTTTACAGGACGGGCGACAGCATAACTGATAAACGCAGTACCGGAAACGACAATATTCAGAATCAAAGCCGAAGAACGCATTTCGACAAGAGCCAGTCCGTAAAGGATCATCACTGCGAGATACCCGCTGGCTCCCCCGTGTCCAACAGAAGAATAAAGGACAGCCACCAACCCTATGGCCACATAAAGAGTAACTTCATTCATGACAGATCTCCTTATGAAAAAAGCTATTTGATGACTGCTCCGTTTACTGTTCCTGTGCCAGGCAATACAAAATTGAGCGTCCCATCAGGGTTTTCGGCCATGAGGATCATGCCTTGTGAATCGATCCCTTTTAATTTTCGCGGGGCAAGGTTGACCAGGAAACAGACCTGTTTACCAATGATCTCTTCAGGTTTGAAATATTCTGCAATTCCCGAAACAATGCTACGCCGGTCGAGACCGGTATCCACCTTCAGTTTCAGCAGTTTGTCGGTCTTTGGGACTTTTTCGGCTTCCAGGATGGTACCTACACGGATATCCAGCTTGCAAAAATCCTCATAGCCGATTTCTTCCAGTAAGGGCTTCAGGGAAGTTGTTGCATCTGCGGAAGCTTGAGCCTCATCTGAAGGTGATTGTCCGGCCGGGGGATGAAGCTTGGAGATTTGGAATTCGATGGTTTTATCGTCGATTTTCTCGAAGAGCAATTCAGCTTTAATGAGGGGATGGCCGTTGGGCAGCCAGTTTAGAATAGAAGCATCCTGCCATCTGTATTCAGGGATGTCGAGCATCTTCCGGATCTTTGCAGTGGTGAAAGGGAGAAAGGGTTCCGCAACGATGGAGAGCTGGGCACAGATCTGTAACGAAATGTTCAAAACAGTTCCAACACGCTGGGGATCCGAAGCGAAGATTTTCCAGGGTTCGTTTTCGGTCAAGTATTTATTTCCCAGCCGGGCGAGGTTCATCATCCCCGTGAGTCCTTCCCGGAACCGGAAATGATGCAGGCTGTCGGCGATCCTTTCCGGGAAGAGTTTCATCTCTTCCAGGGTAGCCCTGTCGATGTCCTTCAGGGGTCCTTGGGGAGGAACCTTGCTTGTAAAATATTTCTCGGTGAGCACGAGGGTACGGTTCACAAAATTTCCGAAAATGGCGACGAGCTCGTTGTTATTCTTGGCCTGAAAATCTTTCCGGGTGAAGTCGTTGTCTTTTGTTTCAGGCGCGTTGGAGGTCAGCACATACCGCAGCACATCCTGCTTCCCGGGGAACTCTTCCAGGTACTCGTGAAGCCATACGGCCCAGTTGCGGGAGGTGGAGATCTTATCGTTCTCCAGGTTCATGAACTCGAAGGCAGGGACGTTATCCGGAACGATATAGGTGCCTTCAGCTTTCAGCATCGCCGGAAATATGATGCAGTGGAAAACGATATTATCTTTTCCTATAAAATGGATCAGCCTCGTTTCCGGATCTTTCCAGTATTTCTCCCAGTCGGGGGTCAGCTCTTTGGTAGCTGAGATGTACCCAATGGGCGCATCAAACCAAACGTAAAGTACTTTTCCCTCCGTGCCTTCAACCGGCACCTTCACTCCCCAGTCGAGATCTCTTGTGACCGCCCTTGGCTGCAATCCCTGGTCGATCCATGATTTACACTGACCATACACATTGCTTTTCCAGTCTTCTTTGTGCCCGTCAAGGATCCACTCCCGCAACCAGGTTTCATACTGATCCAGGGGCAGGTACCAGTGTTTGGTCTCTTTCATCACCGGGACATTTCCGCTCAACACCGATTTTGGGTTGATCAGGTCATTGGCGTTGAGCGAGGAGCCGCACTTTTCACACTGATCACCATAGGCTTTGTCGAAACCGCAAACCGGACAGGTCCCGGTAATGTACCGGTCGGCCAGAAAATGGCCGGTGGCTTCATCATAATACTGTTCGGAGGTTTTTTCGATAAACTGTCCGGCATCGTACATCTTCCGGAAAAACTCAGCGGCAGTTTCGTGATGGATCTGGTTGGAGGTGCGTGAGTAAATATCAAAGGAGATGCCAAAATCTTCAAACGATTTTTTAATCATCGTGTGGTATATGTCCACGATCTGCTGGGGTGTTACTCCTTGCTGCAATGCTTTGATTGTGATTGGCACCCCATGTTCGTCGGAACCGCCGATAAAGATTACATCCTCTCCGGTCATTCGCAGGAAACGCACGTAGATGTCGGCCGGTACGTAGACCCCGGCGAGATGTCCGATGTGAATGGGCCCGTTGGCATAAGGTAATGCCGATGTGACCGTGTAGCGCTTGAATTGTTTTTTTTCTGATGACATACTGTTCCTTTGATTTACAAAGGTAAGAAAAGGGCAACTATCTGCTGCTTTCCTAACTTTGCAGGAAAGAACATGAAAACATTGTTGGTATGGTTGCTCCCCCCTTCCTGAATAAAGGCGATAAGATAGCTATCGTCTCCCCTGCCCGGAGTATCTCTTTTGAAGAGGTTTTCCCTGCTATGAAACTCTTGCAGCGATGGGGACTTGAAGTTATACTGGGAACGCATGTATTCGGAAAGCATCACCAATTCAGCGGCACGGATGAACAACGTCTCCAGGATGTTCAACAAATGCTTGATGATCCTTCCATCCGGGCCATCGTGGCAGCCCGGGGCGGGTATGGAACAGTTCGTATCCTCGACCAGCTTGATTTCTCCCGGTTCGCGAAACATCCGAAATGGATTATCGGCTATAGTGATATCACAGCCCTGCACTCGCACATCTACCGGCATCTGGGAATTCAGACACTGCATGCCACGATGCCATATAATATAAAGGATCAGGATTTCAGGAGTGTATCTGCCAATTCGTTGCGCAAAGCCCTCTTCGGGGAGAAAATTTTTTACTCCAAACCTATAACTTTTCACGACCAAACCGGATTAATGGAAGGTATTTTGATTGGAGGCAATCTTTCCATCCTTCATACCCTGACAGGTACACCATCTGAGATTGACACCCGGGATAAAGTCCTTTTCCTGGAAGACGTGGATGAATACCTGTACCACGTCGACCGGATGATGATAAACCTGAAGCGGAGCGGAAAACTGAAACAACTGAAGGGACTGATTGCGGGAGGATTTACTGACATGAAAGACAACACGATACCGTTCGGTAAAAGCGCTCAGGAAATTATCCTTGAGGCCGTGAAAGAATATGGATATCCGGTTTGCTTTGACTTCCCGGCAGGCCACGGTAAGGAGAATGTTGCCCTGTATCTGGGCAGGAAAGTGAAAGTAATCGTTGATAAAGAAGTCTCATTGATTTTTGAATAAGACGTGAATCGTGAATATCGTGAGTCAGTTGTGTACATTTTACCATTTCACTATTTCACCATTTCACCACCGCACCACCGCACCACATCACCATAAATCTTTAAATTATGGCAGGGAGTCATGAGTTAGGGAAAAGAGGGGAAGAATTAGCTGCCCAGTACTTCCGGGATAAGGGCTATAAAATCCTGGAAACTAACTGGCGGTTTGGCCATAACGAACTTGACCTGATCGCCAAAGATGGCAATACCCTGGTGGTGGCTGAGGTAAAAACCCGTCACTCCAACGCGCTTGGAGAACCTGAGATGGCAGTGACCCGTGATAAGCAGCGGGCCATCATCCGGTCAGCCAACGCCTTCGTGCGCTTCAGGCGCCTGAATATGGAAGTGCGGTTTGACATTGTTTCGATCCTGATCACCGGAGATCAGGTCCAGATCAATCACATTCCGGATGCATTTTATGCGATAGTGAAGTGAAGGAATTTACGAAGTTTGATCATCTTATTCAGGCAGATACGGTGGAGGCAGGTTAATTTTTGCGTATCTTTGTCATCATTCGCGTGATAATGGATGATATGCTGGATAAAACGATAATTCAAAAAGGGAAAATCAAGGATCATGGGAATGATTTTCTTTTTTGGCAAAAGCAACCACTTCAGTTAAGGTTAGCTACATTGGAAGAGATCCGAATGGAATATAATCTGTGGAGATATGGTTCTGAACAAGGATTTCAGAGAATTTATCGCATTGTTAAACGCAAATAATGTAGCCTACCTGATTGTTGGAGGTTATGCCGTTGCCTTTCATGGTTACCCCAGATATACCAAGGATCTGGATGTTTGGATTTTGATCTCCGAAAAAAATGCAGAATTGGTTATAAATGCCCTTCATCAGTTTGGTTTCTCTGGCACAACATTTAAGAAAACTGATTTTCTGAATCCGGAAGATATCATTCAACTGGGATATCCTCCTAACCGTATTGATATCGTGATGTCGTGTGACGGCGTTGATTTCGACGTTTGCTATACAAATCGTATTCAGGTTATTATTGATGGAGTCGATATGAATTTTATTGATCTGGAAAACCTGAGAAAAAACAAACGGGCTTCCGGACGCCTTCAAGATCTCGCAGACCTTGATAACTTGATGGAAAAGCGGTGAACCTATAAGTCCCATTCAGGAGATTCGCGGGCTTCACTTCCTCCCGAAATCCGCCGGGATCTCCCCCCAGTACCCGGTTTCCCATTTAAGGACCTTGTTGGGGCAGGTGTTGTTCCGGAGCCAATCTTCTGCCCGTTTAACCAGCTCAAACAGCTTTTCGCTTTTCACTGTTCGCTCGAGTTTGGTGTTGGCTGTTTTTTTTCTGACCCACGCGATCGCTGTTCGTGAGTCGGAGTATACAGGCCAGTCGGAGTCTCGCTGTTTCAGATAGGCCAGGGCATGAACGATGGCCAGAAACTCTCCGATGTTGACGGTGCCTTCGGGGAAAGGACCCTGCCGGAATAGCTCTGCCCCTGTTTTGGTGTCCACTCCCCGGTACTCCATGACTCCGGGATTCCCGCTACAGGCTGCATCTACGCAAATGCTGTCGGCGATGGGCGTCCCGATCAGGGGATTATTGCAAACGATCTCTTTGGGGGCATTCACTTTATTCGAGAGATACTTTTCGTGGTCGTCGTGAAAGGCAACCTCCGCCAGTTCCCTTGTCGGGAAACCTTTGTATTTCGCCCCGTTGAAGCACTCCACCTGCTTTTTACAGTCGGCCCACCCTGTGTAAACACCGGGCAATTTCCCGACCCAAACGACGTAGAATTTGTTTTTCGGCATCAACGTATAGTTCTGTTCAAAAATACGATTATAATTGTTTCGTTACTTTTGTAAGTATGAACCCCATCAAGCGCCTGGCCGGTCAGACCGCCATTTACGGATTCCCTTTCATCATCGGCCGGATCCTGAGCTACCTGCTGGTGCCCTTATATACCCGGGTGTTCCTGCCCGGTGAATACGGAACGGTGAATGTCTTTTACTCCTATACGGCCCTGCTGCTGGTAATTCTTACCTACGGCATGGAAACAGCATTCTTTCGGTACTCTCAGGAGGAAGTTGATAAAAACAGGGTCTTCAGTACCGGATTTCTCTCTCTGGCTTTTTCTACCGCGCTCTTTTTCCTCCTTTCGATAGGGTTTTCAGGAACCATTGCCCGTTGGATCCAATATCCTGATCAGCAGATCTACGTCATTTGGTTTGCCTTAATCATCGGATTCGATGTGCTCACAGCCATCCCGTTTGCTAAACTGAGAGCGCTCAACCGTCCGGTCCGTTTCGCCTATCTCAAAGTGATCAACATCTCCACCAACATTTTCTTCAACCTCTTTTTTATCCTCTTCTGTCCCTATATCCTGAAGCATACCTCCTCGGAAGCCCTGGCAGGCGCAGTCCGGTTCCTCTATAATCCCGATTGGGGCATCGAGTACATATTCATCTCCAACCTGATCGCCTCAGTATTGACCTTCGTGTTACTGATCCCGGAGATGACCGGTTTCCAACTGGTATTTGACCGGAAACTTTGGAAGACGATGTTCTTATACGCTTTCCCTTTGCTCTTTGCCGGAATGGCGGGGATCATTAACGAAACCTTCGACCGGATTCTGTTACGGTATCTCCTGCCTGCGGATATTGCGGAATCGGAAGTGGGAATCTATAGCGCCTGTTACAAGATTGCCATCCTGATGACCATTTTCATCACGGCCTATCGTTATGCAGCCGACCCGTTTTTCTTTTCCTATTACAAAGAGCAGGATGCCAAAATCACTTACGCCCGCGTGATGAACTACTTTGTGATCACCGTTTCGGTCATCTTCCTGACTACTATGCTTTACCTGGATGATTTTGTGCTGCCCCTGCTGATCGGGGAGAAATACCACGAAGGAAGGGCCGTGATTCCTATTTTGATGCTGGCTCATCTCTTTCTGGGGGTCTATTACAATCTGTCAATCTGGTACAAATTGACAGGACATACTAATTATGGCGCCTGGCTCGGGATCGTGGGAGCTATGATCACGGTGGGGCTTAATATCCTCTGGATACCCCGCTCACCTGAATACTATTTCTCGGGGTACATGGGATCGGCGTGGGCAACGTTTATCGGCTACGGAGTGATGCTGTTGTTGTCTTACCTGCTTGGACAAAAGTATTACCGCATCCCCTATGACCTGAAAAAAATCGCAGGCTACCTTGGATTTGCCATACTCCTCTATGCAATATCCACCGTCGTTATCCCGGGATCAGCTTTCCTGCGTATGGCGTTTCACACACTCCTTCTGATACTTTTCCTCGTAGTAGTAGCGTTTGCAGAAAGAAAAAATGCCGGTGCCTTTCTCACTTCGTTACGCAGGAAAAGCGATTAGGGCCAGGTTGCTTTTTATTAACTTTGCCGACGATGAAAGTCAAGATCGTTAACCGATCCCACCACGCGCTGCCTGCCTATGAAACAGGCGCGTCAGCAGGCATGGATCTGCGTGCCTTCCTGGAGGAGGAAATCTGTCTC
Source organism: bacterium (assembly GCA_043806735.1). Classification (GTDB taxonomy): domain Bacteria; phylum Bacteroidota; class Bacteroidia; order Bacteroidales; family FEN-979; genus QYOJ01. Next base: position 25,125 of record JAZDGR010000016.1, read on the forward strand.
AAACCGTTGGAAAGAGCGCTTGTGCCAACCGGGTTATTTCTGGAAATCCCACTCGGATATGAAGCCCAGGTACGGCCGCGAAGTGGACTTGCCATTAAAAAAGGAATTACGGTGCTGAATACTCCAGGCACCATTGATGCCGACTACCGGGGCGAAGTGAAGGTCATCCTGATCAATCTCTCCCCGGAAGATTACATCATCAAAGACGGAGACCGGATTGCCCAACTGATCATCTCGGCCCATGCCAAAGCCGAATGGCTGGAAGTAGAGGAGTTAAAGAAGACGGAACGGGGCCCTGGTGGATTCGGACACACGGGCGCCAGCTAATGATTGAGTCATGAAAAACAGTTGCTATATTTTTATCTTTTTATTGAATCTGGCAGCCTGCGGGCTGTTTTCCGCGCCGTTGCTCGCCCAGCACGAAGATGATAAAGACAAAGGGAAGAAAGATGCAATGATCAGCAACCCTTCTGCCCTGATTGAAATAAAAAAAATGATTTTCAGCGGAAGAAAAAATGACGCCGAAGGTTTGCTGAGCAAATACATCGAACGCTATCCGCAGGATCCAGTTGGTTTCTTTGAACTTTCCAAACTCCTCGCCTCCCGCAAAGCCTATCCCGAAGCTCTTACTTATGCTGAAAAAGCAAATCAGTTGGATCAGACAAACATCTGGGTTCAATTGTTTCTGGCTGAAACCTACCAGATGAACCAGGATTACGATAAAGCCCTGGCCATTTTCGAACAAATCGTTGCCTCCAATCCCGACAACCTGGATTACTATTATCAGCTTGCCGCACTCTATCTTGGGTTGGGCAAGTACCAGCAAGCGATCAAAATGTATGATAAAATAGAATCCCGGATCGGCATATCAGAGGAGATCAGCCTGCAGAAACAGAAGATCTATCTTCACTTGAAAGAACATTCCAAATCGGAGGCGGAGCTGAAACGGTTGATTGAATCCAACCCCGGGGAGAGCCGGTATTACGGGATTCTGGCCGAGTTCTACATGTCGGAAGGCAAACAGGAACAAGCGTTAGAACAATACGAAAAGATCCTTGAGATGGATCCGGGAAATGCTTACATCCATATGACCCTTGCCGATTATTACCGCAAAGCAGGCGACCGGGAAAAAGCTTACGAGGAGCTGAGACTCGGTTTCGCCAACCCGAATCTGGACGTTGACACCAAGATCAATATTCTGCTTTCATTCTATTCGATCAATGAGATTGTCTCTGATCTGAAAACCCAGGCTTTTGCCCTTGCGGATATCCTGATTGAAACCCATCCGGATGACCCAAAGGTCTATTCCATCCAGGGAGACCTTTTTTCGCAGGACCAGCAATACAAAGAGGCACGCGATGCTTTCCTGAAGGTACTTGCTCTCGACAGCAGCCGGTATGTGGTGTGGGAAGAGCTGCTGCGGATGGACCTCCTGACGAATGACTATGAACACTTACGGAAATACGGGTACAGGGCTAGTGAACTTTACCCCGAACAGCCGGTAATCAACCTGTTAACGGCTGTGGCAGAGCTTCAACTCAAACATTACCCGGAAGCGGAAAAACTGCTCAACAGAGGAGTAAAAATGGTTGTGAACAACAATGAATTACTGGCCCAGTTTTATATGTACCTCGGAGACACCTATCATGCCCTGGACAATGCGGCGGAATCGGACAAAGCTTACGAAAAATCATTGCAGATCAGGGAGGATAATCCCTATGTACTGAACAACTACAGTTATTATCTTTCCCTCCGCGGCGAAGAGCTGGGAAAAGCGGAGCAGATGGCGAAAAAGGCAATCGCCATCGAACCGGATAACTCTTCTTTTCAGGACACCTACGGATGGGTTCTTTTTAAACTCGGACGGTACGAGGAGGCTAAAGAGTGGATCGGTAAATCGCTGGAAGACCGTGAAAATACTTCAGGAGAAGTGCTTGAGCATTACGGCGATGTGCTTTTTAAACTGGGGGATATTGACAACGCGGTTACCTATTGGAAACAGGCCAGAGAGAAAGGAGACGGATCAGCAAAGTTGAACGACAAAATTGCACAAAAGAAAATCCCCGAAGAATGAAAGCGCTGAAATCTGTTTTTTTTAATCTGGTCTGGGTTGCGCTGGTGGGCAGCTTCCTGATGACCTCCTGCAAAACGCAGCGTAGTGTTATCAAGAAACCCATCAAGGAAGAAGGGACTGAGTATTTATTTAAAAAACTGAAAGAAAGAGAGTTGCAGTTCGAATGGTTCAGCGCCCGGTTTTCAGCTGATTACAGGAATGCCAACCAGGAGGTCTCTTTTTCAGGCCAGCTCCGGATCCGAAAGGATAGTCTCATCTGGCTGTCGCTATCCATTATGGGCATTGAAGGGATGCGCCTGATGATCACCCAGGATTCGATCAAATACCTTAACCGGATGAACAGCACATTTATGGCAGGGGATTGGGCATATCTGAATAACTTTTTGAACACAAACATCAACTACGATGTGTTGCAGTCATTTCTGATCGGGAATGATATCTCCTACTACGAAGATGGAAAATTCAAGGCTTCTATAGATAAAAATGAATACAAGCTTTCGGCCGCCGGCAGAAGGAAGATAAAGAAGTACATCCGGAATCATGAAGACGAGCTCAAGGTCTTCATTCAAAACATCTGGCTGGACCCGGAAACCTTCAAGATCACACGGGCAGACGTGAAGGAGATCCGGAAGGAAAACATCAAGCTGGATGCCACATATCATTCCTTTGAAGCGATTGGGAATCAACTGTTCCCAAGAGAAATGACCTTCCAGATTCTGGCGGAAAATAAAATTTTCGTCCAGACCTCCTTTTCCCGGATCAGCATTTCGGAACCGTTGCAGTTCCCGTTTAAAATCCCTGCTTCCTATAGTCCGGTGAGGTTCAGATGAAGCCTATCCGAACATATCGCTTCCTGCCGGGAATACAACTGCTGTTTATTCCGGGCCTGGTCATTTTTTGTATGATCGGTCAGGCGCAAACGACGAGAGAAAATCTTAACACCAAACGCCGGCAATTGGAAGACGAGATCCAGAACACGACAAAATTGCTGGATCAGGCAAAGAAAACCAAGGAGACCTCCCTGCGTGACCTTCAACTGATCAACCGGCGGATAGGTCAGCGGGAAGCGTTGATCCGCACCATCAGCCAGGAGATCAGTTCGGTCGACCATCAGATCCAGGCCGACAACATGTTGATCGACAAACGGACGCGGGAGCTGAAGGCCCTAAAAGAAGAATATGCCCGGATGATCTACTCTGCTTACAAAATCACAAAGGCGCAGAACAAGTTGGTCTTTATCTTCTCGGCGGAAGATTTCAACCAGGCCTGGCAACGGTTTAAATATTACCAGCAATATACTGCGTACAGGCGAAAACAAGCCGACCGGATCCGGCAGATCCAGGAGGAATTAAGCCGGCAGCGGGGAGAACAAGAGACCATCCGGGCAGAGAAAATGAAGCTGGCTGAATCGGAGCAGCAGGAGAAGGCCAGGTTGAACCGGGAGAAGCAGCAAAAAGACCGGGCAGTTCAGGATCTTTCGAAGAAAGAAAAGCAACTCCTCACCACCCTTCGTTCCAAGCAGCTGGCATTGCACAAGTTGCAGGTTGAAATTGAACGGATCATTGCCGAAGAGACCCGTGCGAGGACGAGCGGAAAAGGAGCCAAGGATGCCGGATTGTCGGCAGCCGACATCCGCCTCTCATCCACCTTCGCTGCAAACAAGGGGCTGTTGCCCTGGCCGACTGACCAGGGAGTTGTGACTTCAACTTTTGGAGAACACTCTCATCCCGTATTGAAGTATGTGAAGGTCAAGAACAACGGGATCGATATTACAGGCAGTCAACATACCCAGGTGAAGGCCGTCTTTAACGGTACGGTCACCCGGATCTTCTCGGTGCCGAACCTCAACAAGGTAATCATCCTTCGTCACGGCGAGTACCTGACGGTCTATTCAAACCTGGATGAAGTCAGCGTATCTGACGGACAACCGGTCTCCACGCAACAGGTAATTGGCAAAGCGCATTACGACCGGGAAGAGGGGAAGTCGGAGCTCAATTTCCAACTCTGGCTGGGAAAGACCATCCTGGATCCGCAGGATTGGCTCCGGCCATAATTTATTAATACAAAACAAACGAATTGAATTCACACTGGGGAGAAATTGCAGCGCTGCTGACAGCAGCCTTCTGGACGGTCACGGCCCTTGCATTTGAAGCGGCCGGCCGGAAGATCGGTTCCTTGGTGGTGAACCTCCTCCGGTTGTGTATCGGATTCCTGTTTTTAAGTGTGTTTACCCTCTTTTACCGGGGGTATTTTTTTCCTGCGGATGCTTCCCCGGAAGCCTGGGGGTACCTTTTCCTTTCCGGACTGGTCGGGTTTGTCATCGGAGACCTTTGCCTCTTCCAGGCTTTCGTGCTGATCGGCGCCCGCATCTCGATGCTCATCATGGCGCTGGCCCCTCCCATCACTGCACTGATGAGCTGGATGTTCCTGGGAGAGATCCTTACGCTGCAGAACTGGCTGGGGATGGCGATCACCCTGACTGGTATCGCCCTGGTGGTATTGAAAAAAACCAAAAGATCCTCGCAAAAGGGAATGTTCAATCTGGTCAGGCTTTCTTATCCGTTTTTAGGAGTGGCCCTTGCCCTGGGCGGAGCGGTAGGGCAGAGCGCCGGATTGATCCTCAGCAAGCTGGGCATGCAGCAGTACGATGCATTTGCAGCATCCCAGATCCGGGTGCTGGCTGGTATTTTGGGATTTGCTGTCCTTTTCACCATCCTGCGGCGATGGAGGGATGTTTTGTTGGGGCTGACCTTCCGCAAACCCATGATGCAACTGTCGCTGGGCGCCTTTTTCGGACCTTTCCTCGGAGTCTCCTTTTCCCTGATCGCCATCAAATATACCAACACCGGAATTGCCGCCACGCTGATGTCCATTGTGCCGGTATTGATCATTGTTCCGTCGGTACTTTTTTTCAAGGAGAAAGTGACATTTAAGGAAGTAATTGGCGCTGTTCTGGCGGTAGGGGGAGTGGCGTTGTTTTTTCTTTAAATCCACCTCATCCCCCGGCCCTTTGCCATTGGCTCACAACAATTTCCACCGCACGATCCCGCTGCAAAACAATACGCTCCATCACCTACTTCCCAAACAGGTCATATGCCTCCAAAATCGCCGACCCCCATTTGTGGTAAATCGTTGTCGCCTGGAAACCTGCAGGGCCGCTTTATTTTTGGACATATTCGGGGATTTCCACAGTCAACCTGTCCTTGGCAGGATTAGGGTAAACGTTTAGTTTGTACGCTTCAGGATATCTTCGTTTGCTGAGTTTTTTAGGTGGCGACGATTTGAAATGGGTTTTGCCGTCCTTTGCGTAAAATTCCTATTATGAATCAAGGCAAGATGATTTTTGTTCAACTGATGGATTTTGCTTCCGATGATATCTTTAAACGATGTTTCCGGCGATACAATGGGAACTATAAAGCGAAAGACTTCAGTTGTTGGAAGCAATTCCTTTGCATGGCATTTGACAACTTACTTATCGGCAGAGCCTCAGCGACACAGCAATGGGCCTACGGCTTAATATATTTCGTCGTTGATGTTTTCGAACAAGCTCAAAGAAGAGATCATATACTATTCAGGAAATCTGAAACACATTACTCCTTAATCCTGTAAACAATTCCCACACTGAGCAAATACCCAAACTCCCAGGAGAATTTATTGTATGTCTGTGGTAGCTTTTTATCCTCTCCAATAATAAATAAAACACCTGCACCAATATTTTGAGTCAGATAGACTGACTTAATAAGTCTTACCTTGAATCCTATCCCCACATTTTGTTCTAACCATAAGAATGGGCCAAAATATTCGAGGTATTCTTTATACAGAACATCTCCATTAATATCATATGAGTATGGAAGAAACATCCTGTTTCTTGTCTTTGACCAAGTTGTTTGCAAATCATAGAATATGTATGGTTTGATGCATGCTAGCCTTTCAAATATCATTCTATGATAAAATAACTGTGCCCCGAAATATTGGAGAAACTCAGTTGCAAATAATCGATTAAGAAACACGTGATTTTGGTCATCAGGATGCTTTAATCTGTTTATGTTTATTCGTAATCCTATTCCAAGTTCATTTTTCGATTTTATTGTTTTTGCGAAATCAAGTGAAAGATTTATTCCTGTTCCTGTTGAATTGAAGCAAACCGATAAATCTGTTTGAGCAGTAAGAGAACTGCTGAGTAATAAACAAAAGAGACTAATACTTATTATTTTCATAGGTCAAATTTTTAATAGTAAAAACAAGGAAGGAGGTATCCCCCTCCTTGTAGTCACTAAATTATAACTTTTATAACTCAACTCTCCATATCCTGTATTTCGATTTGTCATTATTATGCCACTTAGCCCAATTAGTATAAATATAGCTTAAGTCTGTGTTTTTACCTTGTAACTGTGAAGGATCATAGGAATACCATTCATAATCATATTTGCGACGACCATAAAGATAAATGGTCAAACCATTTGCTGTAGGACTGCCCAATAACTTTTTTGATCTATTCCAATCTCGTTCATATGTATTCCAATAAACGTAGTTTTGGTTATAAGGAGTATAATTACCACAATGTGGCTCCCATTTGGCCAGGTCGGTTCCTACATCACTTCTTTTAACTTTTGCAATCAGTTTCCATCCTGCAGAATTATATATCCAATGGATAACTCCTTGTGGATCTATTCGATATGCTATAATAGTAAAATCAGGACGATCCGGCCAATTTTCATAATGGTAATTTATCCTGTATTCACATGAATGAAAGTATGTTGTAGTTAAAATGGATTTTAGATCATCATCGGGTGGCTGGATCCCAGAGCTATTTGATTTGGGATTGGGATCACCATTGTCCAAGATGAAAATCGGATTCGTAGTAGTAAGACTTTCATCTTCGTCTAAAAATACTTGCACTTTAACACCCGATTCAGTGAAGTACCATGCCACAATATGATCTTCAAGGGTCGTATCATTGCTGCAATCAGCTTCGATACCGGGAGAGAATATTGGCTGCTTGCTACTGCCAGCAATATCCACATTTGGGACAAAAATACATGGCGCATAACTTTCTTCTACTTCATCAATAGAATATGTAAGATCAGCCACAATATCATCGAAGGTGATATTTTTTGAACTTAGCTTATTATTGATTGCGGTCTCATACTGGCTATAAGAGTCAATTAAAGTTATAAGATTTGCAGTATGTGCAGGACTTTCTGCTGCTAAGCTAATAACTCGGCTATTGAAATCACCGTCCTTCACTAAATCCTCAATTGAAAGAGAAAGATAATAAAGATAAGTATTAATCTTTTCATCTTCATCATCATTGGGATTCTGGATTAGGTCTTCAACATCTTGTGTGCACGAGGTTAAAGAGATATCAATGCCATAATTCACTTCTTTTAAATTGTTTGGATCAGTTTGCTTTTCTTCATCCTTTTTCGAACAAGAAACAAAAAGAAAAGAAAAGAAAATACAACCATACTTAATACGAGTTTTTCGATAAATGTTTTCATCGGTTTATGTTTTAGGTTGATACTTTAAAAATTCCATGATTTTCCATTGAGCCGGCAAAACGTTGAAACAACCAACGGAATCGTTCGATTTTCGTGATTTTCTGAGTATCTTTGCCTCGACCTCCTTCTTTCGTTAGTACTGCGTTTTATGGATAATTCGTTTGCTTGCGATATCGAAGGAGGTTCTTTTTTCTCCTTCAACTTCTATCTTGTTACGATTATTTCAAAGCAATAATCACGACACCAATATAACTGTATGACATTCAATATATTACAAATCCGGTCGCCAAAATAGCAGCAAAAAAGTGTACAAATATTTGACACTGGTGTCCAAATAATGGACAGTGCGGAAAGGAAAATATCAGGAGCGATAAGAAAACCGGCCCACATTTCATGAACCGGCTGCCGCAATTCCAAAAATGGTTAATCTATAACTACGCCTTCATCATTCCCTGACAATACATGGCAATTTATGGCAATAAATGGCAATCCCTGGCAATTCCTTCACTTCCTCACCACCACCTTCTCCGTCACAATCCCTCCCTCTCGTTCGATCTCCAGGAAATAGATGCCAGATGCCAGATGTCGAAGCGAAGCGGAGATCCCGGGAACTCGGGACCGGAGGTCTAGATGCCGGATCAGGTCAGTGTTTACATAGATTCCCGTCTCTTCGTATAGTAGAACATTCATGGAAGTACGAATACGCAGGCTTACAGTTTCCGGCATTGGGGTATGGATGCGCAACTCAAACGACCCGGAAGAAGGATTCGGGGCGACCGTAAGCCGGAACCTGTTCTGAAGATCCTCCATCGCCGTACAATCCTTAAAAGTGATGTAGACCGTGTCGGCATTGGAACATCCTTCTGCGCCGGTCACGGTGACGGTAAACTGCGTGGTACCGGTCCCGCCGGCAACCGCCGTATCAATACCGATCGACGGGGTAGTAAATCCCCCGGGCGACCATAGATAAGATGCCCCCAGGACGGGTTCGGTCGAAAGAACGCCCGATTGCCAGGAACACAGCGTATCTTTTGGATCAACCGAAATGGAGACCGGAGGAATTCCCCCGATGGTCAGGATCATGCTGTTCACGGCGCTGCCATACCTGACAAATCCCCGGAGCATCAGCTTTACCTCTCCGCTGATGATATCGTTGATGCCGGGCGAATATACCGGATTCAGGATCGTATCGTTGCTGAATGTCCCGTCTCCTTTCGTAATCCATTGGATGCTGTCGGCTCCGGAGACCTCCCCCGATAGCTGATAAAGCATGCCGGCACAGATCGTATCATCCTGACCAGCGTTGACTTCAGGTAATACCGGGGGAGGAAACTCAATGTAATCGACCCAGGCCTTATCCAGCCCAGCGCTCATGTAAATATCTTTACTGTAGATCCACTTGAAGGTGTGTGTGCTGGCAGCTACCGGGTAAGAAACCCGGCCCCACAGGACATCGCCCGACCAGCTTCCCTGAAGCACGTTGTCGATATAAAAACGGAGAAAATCATAATCGGGTTCCGAAGAGACTCTCCGGTAAAATGAGATGGTGTCGTCAACGCCGGCGGTGTAGTCTACCTGAAGAATCGCCGAAGTGTAATCATCCAGATCGGGCGAAACGGCGGTATAAATTCCTTCATAGGGAGCAGAAGTGGTGATTGTCCAGGGTTTATTCCCGTAATGTTTCCACGGGAATTTATAGAACGAGTTGGTTTCCCAGTCCTCCACGATGATCCCGATCGTTTCCAGGTAAGAAATCTCCGCATGATACAATCCTGAAATCGCCTGGTAATCCAGAAAAATACCGATGCCGGTCGGAGCTTCATCGTCGACCGTGAGCGAAAAAACAGCCGTTTTCGGGGCAAGCACCACGATGGTATCCAGGTAGGAGCTGTCGGTGTGAATGGTGATAAACGGAGATTCGCAGGAGAGCAGTCCGTAACTGTTCAAACAGGGGAAATCACCCCGGTTAGCAGTAGTGATCCTGACATTCACGGTTTCCCCCGGGTCAAGCTTTCCGTTGTTGTTCCCCCCGGTTTCGTCATCAATCCCGAGTTTGGTAATCCACAAGGATGGAGCATGAGATTCGATGGAAAACTGGCTCAGCCAGCCGGTATCCGCGTTGCTGACGGAAACGTAGAATTTGACCTTGATCCCGTCGGGGATGGTATCGGACACCTTCAGAGAATATCCGTTGGGAATTACTTTGACCTCTCCGGGTTGCATGGAACCATAAGATTCGACGGTATCCGTGAGGGTGATCCAGGGAGAAGTCACCGAAAGGACTGCCGTGAGGTTTTCTGCCGGCTGGTCGCCAATATTTTTTAGACCCAGGCTCAGATAGAGGGAATCGCCGAAGTTCATGTTCTGGGTCAACTCACCGGGAATCGTAGCCAGGTCATATGAATAGTATGAAACATAGGGTTGGTTTGGGGGAGGGCCAAGGTCGAACGGAGAGACGTAAGTCAGGGCATTTCCGGCCCGGTTATCCGTCCAGATAGGATAAACTTTCATATTTTGTGCCTTGATCCCGATGTAGTCGCCGAAATAATCGACGGCTGTCCCGGCAATGGGGACGGGGGTGAAAGCCACATCGGATACTTTGAAATCGGACCAGGTGTTTCCGGCATCATAGGACCAGGAAACCCAGGTTTCCAACTGGGTGGAGTCGACGTTCCGGTCATCGTAATAGATCGCGCACAGGTTACCGTTCAAAGGGTCACAGGTGATCCAGGGGAGAAAATGTTCTTTTCCCAGTCCGGGAGGATCCTGGTTCACGCGAACCGGCACCGACCACGTGTCTCCCTGGTTTGTGGAACGGATTACGTAAATGTCGATATCGGTTCCGGTATTGATCCCCGGGACCCCGATGTTAGCCCAAACCACATACAGGTTCCCGTGATTTGGCCCGTTGCTCAGGTCAACCGTCATGCAAGGGAACGATGCCACCCGCATATCCTTGCTAGTGCCGCTTGCCCGGATGCCTTTAATATCCGTGAGGATGCGGTTGGCGGGAACCCAGGTAACTCCGCCGTCGAGCGATTTGGCAAAGCCCAGCGCCGTCTCATCCGAAGGCCAGGTGTCGTAAATAATCCATACAGCATAAACTTCTCCGTTCGGGCCCGTCTGGATGTTCACTCCCTGGTTGTGGGTTCCGGCGTTCACATGCTCACTGATGCCGGCCGGGATCGACCAGGTCAACCCATGGTCCGTGGACCGGGAAATCTCGATCTGATTTTCATTCGGTGATCCGTCAACGTAGCAGGACCATCCCGCATAAAGGGTCCCTTCAAACGGACTATTTTCCGCGTTGTCGATCCATAGGTGATTTTTATCCAGGATGTCGCCCCAGGCTCCCGGCACCTGGGCCACAGGGACATCGGTCCAGGTTTGTCCGTGGTTTGTGGAATGTGCCACGGATTGGCCGTATGCATTGTTGATTTTTCCCACGTACCACCAACCGTTCCGTCCTATCGCAGCCGTTGGGTCTCCCATGTTTACCTGGCCCACGGCATAAAAAGATCCGCCCCAGGTGGAAGCCGCATCGAATGACCAGTAGCGGTCACAACCGTATAGATTGGTCGCGTAGGCTCCGTTCCAGTCGGTCGAGTTATTGGAATTCAGCAGGCTGCTTTCATCTTCGGGGTCAATAAAAATGGAGTTCTCGCTCTGCGTTGTAGCGGCGCTGTTGACCACCGGGATGTCGGGAGAGTCCTGTACAAACAGGCCGTCGGCCCGGATGACTGAAGAAGATCTCACCGCATCTTTGACGGGCTTCCAGCAATTCGCTTCCACGTAACCCAACATGGCCATCTGCTTCCAATACCCGATGTTATCGACTTTGGTATTGACTTTTCCTTTGCCGGCGGGGGTTATTTTAGGGAAATGAGGCAGGTCCTGGGAGAAAGCTGAACAATGAATACAGCCAATGACCAGGATTAATACAAACAGTCGGATAATTTTCATAATTCCAGGATTTATAGCTTCACGCGGATTCCTTTGAGGATACTTGATAAACCACAAAGGATACAAAGGGTTGCACGAAGGAACGCAAAGTTTACTTGATGATCAGGACTTTTCCCGCGATCGTATGCTGATCTTTTTTCAACCGGAGGTAATAGAGCCCATTTTGGGCATTTGGAAGTGAAATTTCCAGTTTCGTCATCCCGGCCAGATGGAAGTTTTTCTTTTCAAATACGACTCTGGCTGTGATATCCAACACCTGCAGGGAAGCATCCCCCGGGCTAACTGACATGATCTCAAGGACAAATTTACCGGGATTCGGATTGGGAATTATTCGAACGCGCAAAGCCTGTTCTTTATCTCCGGTGGAAGAAGGATCGGTAAACTCAACCACGATTGTATCGCCGGAAGAACAGCTGTTTGCTGTCACGGTCACCCAATAGGTTTCGGCAGCCGACCCGGTGTAAAAGGCCGGGATGGTCTGACCGGTAGCACCGGTGTTCCAGAGGTAAGCTGCTCCGGGATTCCCGGCGTCGAGAGTAAGGGTATCATTATAAGTAATCGTGGTATCCTTTCCGAGGTTAACAACCGGATTGGCATTGATGGTTACGTCCAGCGGGTCGGACCAGGGACTTTCGTTGCAGGGGTTCACGCTTCGTACGCGAATGGAAGCTATTCCGGTAAAAAGGGGATCCCAAACTACGGTACCAACCGTGTCGACTCCTGAAATAGTTCCGGCCGAAGCCGGCAGGATCTCCCAGGTATAACTCTCAGCGTTAAGGGCGGCAGAAGTTGTGTACACGGAGGAGGGAGTCCCCTGGCACAGGGGAGTAAGTCCTGTGGGAGCATCAGGCTGACCAGGGAAGGGTCTGAGATGGATATCCAGCGACGGGGAGAAGGAACTGGGTCCGCAAATTCCGGTTGATTGCACCGCCAGGTAGGCAAACCCGTTCCAGGTGGTGCTCCAATCGATTAGTACTGAGGTATCGGAGGGGGTAAGAACCCCTGCCGTATCCGGGGTCAATTGCCAGATATAACCGGTCGCATTGGGAGCGGTAAAGGTCGTATAGAGCGTATTCGAATTGTTCTGGCACAAGAGGGTGTCTCCGGAAGGAGTTTGGGGTATGGAAGACAAGGGATTCACCGTGATGTAATTGGTTTTGGTAAGGGAAATAGAATAGGTTCCCCAGGTAGTGGTCAGGGTGACGTTGTACGTTCCGGGAGCAGTATAGGCGATATTCTGCGGATTCTGCAAAGAAGAAGAAGAGGGAGTTCCTCCGGCGAAGGACCAGTTCCAGGAGGTCGGGGAACCGGATGACAAATCGGAATAGTCCACATTCAGGTTCTGACAAATTGTAGTCGAATCGGCGCTGAAGTCGACCGAATAGGCTGTATACATATCCGAGCCCCAGAGCCCGCGGCCATAAGTACTCGCGCGGAGGACATCGGAAGTTACCGAGTCGTTATCGTAATAAATTTCCAGCTCGGTGACTTCCGCATTGGCAGGCAGACCGGCGCTGAAAGCGATCCATGTGCCGGTATTCGGATCTTTGTAATAAACCCCGGCATCGGTGCCCACGTACAAACCCTCGGGTGAATTCTCGTAACAAACGACGCTGCTTATGTGAATGACCGGAAGGTTACCCGAGATGTTGGTCCACGATTGCCCTTTGTTGGTGGATTTGTAGATATAGTTACCCAACGCAAGGTAAACGGTGTTGGGATCGGTGGGATGTGCTTCGAGATCAGACGGGGTGCCTCCGGCAGGGAGAAAGGAAGTGAGGTCGGTCCAGGTAGGGCTACCTGCCATACAGTTGTCGGTCCGGAACAATTTGCTGTCGTACCGGGCAGCATAAAGGATGTCGGTGTTGGCCGGGGATTGTTCCAGGACGGCCAGGTTACTGGAGTTACTGCCTCCTAGGTTATTGGAGATCTTGGTCCAGGTAAGGCTGTTGGTGGTTCTCACATCGCTGCAGCGCCAGATGTTCTTGAATCCGACAAACATCATCTTCGCGTCCGATTCGCTGAGGATAAACGGAGTTACCCAGGCGCCGCCCTCATTGATGCCAAATATCCCGTTGCCGGCGATCTGGAGTTCATTCCCGTTGTTGTACAGGCGGAAGATATCGCCATAATAGATGGTAAAGTAAGTGTAAGAGGCATTGGTATAATCCACGGCGCATTCCATCCCGTCACCACCGCCTGACTGGAGCCATCCGGTGGCCATGTGAGTATAGGTCCCATTATCCTGGAAGCCGTTAATCACTTCTGCTTTTACCGTCTGGCTTTGGCCAAGCTTGTAGATCTGACCGATCGTCATAGTCTCAGTCCGGTCGGTCCAGGTGGTTCCTCCATTGGTGGTGAAATAAACTCCACCGTCGTTGCAGGCCCAGAACGTGCCATTCACCGGGGAATAAGCCAGGTAATGGCAATCAGCATGGACAGCGGGCACGCCACATCCTCCGTACCAATGGGAGTTGATCGCCCAGGAGGTACCGCTATTGGTGGATTTCCAGACGTCAACCCCGCCAACGTAAATGATTTCTGCATTCAACGGATCAGCTGCAATCGCCAGGTCATACCAACCCTGTCCGCCCGAACCCGATCCGTTACACGACCAGTCGAGAATGTTCGGGGTGGTGGACCGGGTGGTGAAATTCAGGCCTGCATCGGTCGAGCGGTAAAGCCCCTTGAAGCCGCTGCTGTTGTTGGACTGGACAAAATAGACGTAATTGGGATTCGCGGGAGTGACCGCAATTGCTCCGCGCTGACCTGCCGTAATTCCGCTGGTGATCTGGGTAAACGAGGTCCCATTGTTTGTGGAACGGAAAAAATCGGAATTTTTCGCGGCATACACGATATTCGGATCATTCGGCTTGAAACAGATATCTTTGAAATTTCCTGATACCGATTGGGCCCATGTGGCTCCGCCATCGGTCGACCGGTAAACTCCGCCACTGGTAGCCGCCAGGAAGATGGACGAATTCGTCGGGTGCTGGAGAATTTTTCCGACGGTGCGATCGCCCATCCCGGTTTTGGAGAAGGACCAGGTAAGACCCCCGTCCAGACTCTTAAGCACACCCAATCCGGGCGCATCTCCTGCATCGCGGTCGCCGGAACCGATCAGAATTTTTGACGGATTGCTGTAATCGACCACGATAGCGGAAACCCCCAGTGTGGGCAGGGTATCGGTATGGGTGACCCAGGTGAGTCCGCCATCGGTGGTTTGCCACATTCCTCCGGAAGGAGATCCGACATAAAGTTTATTAATATCCGTGGGATGGAAGGCAATCACATTGAGCCGGCCCAATCCTTCGTATCCGGCCGGACCGGGAGCCGGGATCAGGGAGGGTCCCATGGAGACCCAGTTTCCGTTGAGGGATTCGGTGTTATCCTGGAACGATTCCCAGGCGTCGAATACGGCATCGGGGGCGGGACGGGTTCCGTCGGGAGCTACCCGGCTTTGCATCATATATTCCCACCGTTTAAACACTTTCCATCCACACCCTTTGGTAACCGGACGGTTTTGCCAGTAGAGGTCAAAAGCCCGTTCCACCTGGAAGAAGTTGACGGTGGGATCCTGCATCATGCTGATCCAGTATGGAACCGTTGCTGTATCGCCCTGACTGGCAGGGGCGCCGGTTTGCGAAAAGGTCTGAGTGAATGCAAGAAGAGTAAAGATGCTCGCAATGATAGATGTATATACTTTCATACTATCTGGACTAAATAGAAATTATGCAAATATACACAAGAAAACCACAAGGACACAAAATGGTGAAATGGCTAAATGGCGAAAATGTGCCTTCGCCTTTCGGAGTGAAGAGAAAGGGTATGTTTTTCCTCGACTTCTGATGTGTGAAAGATCGCTATTTTTCGATCACGATCTTCTTGATAGCAGGTCCTTTGCTTCCTTCCACCTTCAGATGGTAAATGCCTCTCGGGAGAGTGGAAAGATCAATGGTTTTGATAAGTTTACTAAAGAGAGTGACGTTCTCTTCGCTGAATACGATGGTTCCAAGTACATTGTAAATCTTGATATGCACAATGCTCTGGTCGCCTGAACTCAGGACGAGGTTGAACTTGCCTGCATTCGGATTCGGATATATGGCGAGGCTGTAAGCGTTCAGTTCATTGATTCCAACGGTACTCTTTACATGGACCCCTTTCGGCGGGGAGAGGTGTCCTGAGCATTCATCCGATTCCCCTTTAACGGTAATGGCCGCGTTGCCCCTGAAGGAGGGATCCCAGGTAACAGTCAGGGTAGTTCCGGTTGAATTCAATGTACCGGCAGTTTCAGGATCGATGAACCAGGAATAGCCGGTTGCTCCCGTAACCCCTTCGGTAGTGAAGTCGGAGGAGGTCACCGTCTTGAGATCTACCGTATCCGGACCAACAGGTGCATTGGCGGGGGCAGGCAGAATTTCAAGGATGGTAAGCGTGAGAGCTTCCGAAATATCCCCTTCGCCGCAATCATTGATGCCTCTTACATAAAGGGCAGCTGTGCCGGTGTAAGTTTCCGCCACATCGAGGGAAACTTCCGTTCCTGTGCCGGTGAGGATACCAGCCTCAGTCGGATCAAGGATCCACTCGTAAGAGAGAGCTCCTGTCAGAGGATCGGTGGTAAAGAGATTCCCGGTGGATGCCTGGCAAATGGTGGCATCGCCCTGCGGAGTAACAGCCTGCAAAGGCTTCCCTTCGAGTACGATGGCTTGGCTATGTTCATCCGTACAGGTTCCGTTATTGGTTACACTTAAGGCCACATTATAAGTTCCAGGGGCGACATAGAAATGCGTCGGGTTTTGCAGGGTTGAAGTCGGTGTTCCGTCACCGAAATTCCAGGCCCAGTCAGTGATGGTTCCACCGTTGGGGTTGGACAGGTCGGTGAATTCAACCGGCGCACCTTCACAAAGGGGACCGGCGGAGAAAGCAGCAGTAGGTATATTGTATACTGTGATGTAATCGGTTTTGGTCTCAGTCGAAGTATTTCCGTCTTTGGTTACCATGAGAGAAACGGAATAGGTTCCAGCGGTAGCGTATAAAATATCCTGGGGATTCTGTTCGGTTGAGCTTCCGGGAGCGCCGCCTTCAAAAGTCCATGCCCATGCAGTGGGACTGCCGTAGGATTCATCCGTGTAATCAACCGTATTACCGGTACAGAGGGTGGTGAGGTTAGCTGAGAAATTCGCGGTCAGAACGATTACCACAACTTCTGATTCATGACGGAAATAATTGGTCATGGTTCCAACCACTTTCATGATGGTTCCCGGGGGAAGGACAGGGATCGTCATCACCACCGGAGTGGAGCCTGCTCCAATAGCTGTTGCAAGCAATTCCCCGTTGGCAGAAAGGGCGATCAACGCGTCTTCGGTAGCGGTAATAGTAAATGTAGTGCTGCCGTATATGATGGTTGTATCGTGCGTTACATCGAGGTTATCGGGTACTGTATCATACAAACAAGAGAAGGCGTCGCCGTGATGGTGGAACAGGTTGTAGGTAACGGCTTTATTGCCCGTATTGTAAGGCCAGTTAGAATACTTCAGGAACCACTTTCCGGCTGCATTTCCAAAAGAGGGGAGCAGGCCTCTGTGATGCGGGAAGGTGGTATCGTTGGGCATAAAATCGGGCCACAGGTTATCGATCATCCCCCAAACATACGCGTCGTTCACGAAGGAGTATGATGTTTCTGAAGCGCCGGTAACACTAAGTGCTCCGGCATTGTACCCGTTCTTTGTATGACGGTGGAACTTTTCGGTGAAACATTCACTGCCCCAGTTGTATTTCCCGGTGAGGCAGTTGATCGAAAAAACATGGATCAATTTGTCATTGGTGAGTTGGTTGATGTTCCCGTTATTGTAAGCAGGTTCACCCCACAGGGTTTCGCCGCCATGGTCGCGGTGCTGAATGATGAACGCTCCGGCGTTTATTGCATTGGTAATCATAGTTGAATTACCACCGCTGAAACCACCTAATTCTTGCGGAGTCGCCGGGATATATCCGAGGCCGTTCGGACCAAAGAAATTGATGATGGTACTGGTATTTGTCGCCGTAGACCAGGGATCCACAGTGGGATTTCCTTGATAAACGGCATTGATCCGGTTCGGCTGACGGCCTTTTACATACTTAAAATACCCGCCAACAATTTCGGAACAGAGCTGGAACCAGCGTTCGGTTTGCCAACCCAATGCGGTGATTGGGTGATTATAAAAAGCGGTATCGGTAACGGGATTCCGTTCATAATCCAGGAATTTGGTGATGAACACCGTCAACTGGGCGTCGGTATTTGCAGTCATACGAGCCAGTACCACATCCGGCATCATGTCATTCCCCACCACGTCGGCGTAAATGTTGTCAGAGGCACAATAGCTATTCCAGATTGGAGAAATGATATTCTTGGTGCCATCGGTGCCGTAATCTCCCAGCAGAAGGCAGGCAGCCGGTTTGATTGTCCAGGTGTTGTAAGCATTGTTGATAAATCCTTCGATGGCTGTAGTGGTGTTTCCCCCGATTTCATCCACAGTAAAGACGCGAGTCAGGATCCCTTGTTCGTTCCTGAACTTGGCGATGGAGTCGGCCCATCTGACGAAATCAGCGCCGGTGGGGGTGATGATGATATATTCACATTCGTCAGCTTCCGTGGGACTTTGCAGGTATGCATTCATTCTGGCCGGATAATCCACCACCGGAAGGGAGGTGTAGTTCAGGAGAATATCCGACAGTATTCCATCCCAGTAAGGGCTGCGGAAGGCCTCGTCTCCGAACGTACCGTTCCCCCCCTCGAATTCAAGGGCAATCTGAAGGTCGCGGTAGACGATCAGATCTTTGGTCACGGGGTTATACTGGAACGGAGTAATACCGAGGATCACTGCATCGGCGCCACGGATCGAAGTGACTTCGGAAAGTTTTACCGGAGAAGCAGGAAAAAGGGCATCTTTCCCGTAAATTTCCATGTTCTTGATATGCTGTAGCGGACTGTCATCCGTTTCCAGCGGGATAACCGGAGCAGGCAGAATGTCTACGTTATGGA
>JAZDGR010000017.1:0-27773 GCA_043806735.1 bacterium
TGCTCAGCACACTATCGCTGCGTGTGATGGTGAATTGTTCCACATCCAACAGGGGCAGTGAATAGTAATAAGATCCCTGGCACGACATGGGATCGGCTGTCGCTTCCAGGTAATTGGAAACCGTACGTACCGGGGAGTTCATGATCTGTTCCCGCTGCGCGTCGGTTAAATACTGCGCGAAGAAAGATGCCGTCCCATCTCCCTGGTTCACTGCTCCGTAACGATCGCGTATCTGAACATTCGCTTTGAGCCTGATGCCGTTAAAATCCGGTATATCGGCGGTGAGGCTATATACCGCATCAGTGGCTCCCATGGTTCCTGAAACGGTGCTCATGGTGATCAGTGGGCCGGTCTGAAAAGGAGAAGTCAATCTTACGCTCCAGGGATTGGACGTCACCGTCATCAGCGGACTGATGTCTATGGTATAGAATCCTCTGAATTCATACTTCCCCAGTGAGCTGCTGTTGAAACCCACAATGGCCGGAACCATGGGTGCCCTGAATCCGTTTTGTGATTCCTCGATGCGCTGCACCGCAATAAAGAAGACACCGGGATCATCCGGGTTGGCGTTGTCGACCAGGCTTCCGAAGAAGAACCAGCCGTCGAGGTCGTACTCAAAATGCTCCGCGGAGATATATTCTGACAATTGCTGTAGCGATTGCGTCTGTGGCAGGGAGTAGCCGTTGGTGTAATAGACACAACCCGAAGGGGGAACAGGAGCCGGAAACGGGACGGGATTTATTTGATGATCATCACGGTTACAGCTTAAGGTGAATACGAAAACAAAGCCAATCGACAGAATGGCCATAGCGTGCAAGCCGGTTTTTGTGCGCATGGGGAATTGATTTGAAGATGGGTGATTAGTTGCAGTATGTCCGTTTGGTGCAAATATACATCCTTGGATGTGCAGTTGCAACGGTGTTAAAGAATTTCTTTCTGCGAAAGAATTGAATTGCCCAGGGCTTCAGCCCGGGGTTAAGGGTGGTGTGTGGACTAGCCCTCCCCCCGTGCCAAGTCAGAAGGTAGAAGTACGAAGTACGAATGAAAGTCAGAGGTACGAAGGACGAAGTCCGGGACGGGGGGATGGGGTAGCTTCATCTCCCTTCCTCTGACAACTGCTGAAATTTCCCCTGAAGTTTCTGGTATATCCCATCTTCTTTCCCTCTTACAAACCCGACAAAGCTGATCTTCCCGCGAACTGACCGGAGAAAGTGATCGGTCTGCTCCCGGTTGGGATTGCCCTGCCGGCCGCAATGCGTTTCAATGGCCTGGTGTAATCCGTTTGTATTCTAGTCGTGCAGGATGGCCCGGAGGTTGCGGATGTAACACTGGGGTATGTTTGGCTTCTCATTGACGGTTATCCCGGTCACAACCTGACGGCTGTGCCTGCTGCGAAGCCTCACTTTCTTTTCATTGACCTGGAATCCGTTGTCCGAGATGATTTTTCGGATACGGGCAATCATGGCCGGGGTGAAGGGTAGGTTGGAGGAGAAGGTCAGGTCATAGGCATACCGGGTATAGACGAGCTCGCTGGTCTCTGCAAGCATGGATAATTGTTCGTCCAGCTCCCGGCAAACGAAGTTAGACAGAATCGGCGAGGTGTTTGCTCCTGTGGGAAGCGACTTCCTGTAAGTGGTAAGCAGCGCAAGTGGAATCGCAATGTTGTCGGGGAAAGAAAAGGGTTCTTCGCGAAATAACCGGTAAATCCACTTCGCACTGATGCCAGGGAAAAAATCCTTCAGGTCGAGGGATAAGAGGAAATTCCTACCCACGTGCCGAAGGGCATTTTCGCGTATATTCTTCTGCGGATCTGTTTTTCGAGGCGGGGGATGAACCCGTAACTGTTTTCGTTTTGAATGGTAGCGTAAACGGCATTGAGGTAAAAGGATAACTGCTTTAACACAGCCTTCAACACGGGTGACGGGTCATGGATGACGCGTTCTCCGTGTCTCTTTTTACGGATCCTGTACTCTTTGTATTTGGGGTAGTTGATGAGGGGCTCAAGCCGTGCAAGGGAAATACCCAAAAGGCAGGCTAATTCCAGGTGATTCCGGATTCCCAGGAATTGTGCTGCATTTTGCTGATAGCTTCTTATTTTACCTCTCTTCATGCAAAGAACTGTTCGTTCATTATCTCCGTGATGTTACAGTCGGCGGTTTTCGAAGAAAAATGCCGACTGCCCGACTCCAAATGGAGATTGCCGGCCAGGTCGCAGGTACCACAACCCAATAGCATAAATGATGGTTCATGCATAATCATAATCATAGATTATCACGGTAAACAACCACCCGTATAATTACAGGTAGGTTGCACCTTCAAAAATAACTTTTTTGTTGTTAAGCCAGGAATATTTTTGGTGTTCAAATGTGGGCATAGATTCGAGGATCAACGGAAGGCTTCTTTTCTTTCTTAATTGCACTGTGATTGTTTTTTCGTTGATGATGATGTCGGCTCCGTTGAGAACAAATTTTTCATACAGGCTTTGCACCGATAAGTGTTCATAACGTTCCAGTTCTCTTGCAAGAAGCCTGTAGAGATTATAGGCAAGTATAGACATCGTAAGATCAAAATCCACCTTGATTACCATGGATGAAGAAACCAGATTCAGGTGAAAGAATTCAATTTGTTCTGAGATGGTTTTTTCAACAATCCACCGCCGGGCATATTTCCTGATGATTTTTTCGACCGGCAGATCAAGATCGTTGGTGATAATTACAGCTGGCTTGATCTTCCCATGTCCGGTAATGGTGACCTGACGTATCTCCTTGTTATAACCTTTCAGGGAAACGATTTCATCATATACACGTAAGGTTCGGTGTTTATTTCCGGCGCATGGAACTTTGACCTGTTTCCATCCCTGCCTGATCCAGTTTTCTCAGATTCTCATAGGTGGTGAATTTGCTATCAAACACAATATACCGGAGCTGATCCTCTTTTCCATCACCTTCACTGTGATAGAAATCCAGAAATTCCAGTACCACGGCGCTTTCATCTTTTTTCAACACATTGACATTCCCATAATCAATCAGCCCGGTATCGGGGTCATGTGCCAACACAGCAAGCATGCTGCTGAGCGTCTTGCCCCGTTTTCCCGACCAGTTGTTTTCCAGATGACGGTCATCGCCCCAATACGGAATGGTTGTAAAATCAAGATTGGATGTGTCTTCCAGCAAACCTTCTTTCTTCCACACCTTATGAAGTTGTTTTAAAAAGCTGCGATTCATCTCGCTGGTCACACGGTCGGAATATGAGGTATACCAAGCGGTTTTGGGCAACACATTCAATCCGGCAAACAGTCCCATGCCACGATCCATACACCAGGTATCATAACTCGAATACCGGCGTCGATTAGAGACCTTCAATGCAATAAAGCTCAGAATCGAAGACAGCTTGTTGATCTGAGAAGTTGCGGGATAAGTGGATTTGTTGATGACTTGATCGATCCTGTAACGTTTTATTAACCCCAAAAACATGAGTATCCCGGCGTTGGCGCTTTTAAATATCTCCGGTTCGAATGACAAGGGTACAGACTTATCGGCTTCCATCTGTACAGGATCAAGCTGCTGTTTGACAAGTTTTGATCTTCGTGGTAAACGCGAAAAGCCTTCATTCGATAAAATATTGTAAATGTTTTTTTCGGAAACGGACATACTCAACGCATCAAGCACTACTTTGATATCGGGAACTGAATAGTATTTCTTTCGCAGATCAATGATAACCGACCTGGCATCAAATATTCCTGAAGATATCTTTCTGCCTGGTTTATGCTCAACAAAGAAAAAAGACCCCGAAGGATCGTCGGCCAACTTACTCCTGAATGCCGAAACAAGCGAAGTTAACGCTCGATAGGTATATCCGAAACGGTTGGATACTGCATGGGCCGGTATATCTTCGATGAAATACATCCTTAATGCCTCGTATTGTTTGTGTGCCACCAGAGTAGGTTCACGGAAAAAGGTAAAAGGGTCCATATGTACTGTATATTATTACCGTGATAATCTATGATCATGCTCACAAGGCTTTGATTCCTTTTAAGCTTTCCTAAGATCTTCAGAATAGATGATGGATATTTTCCACAACTGGTATAGTCGGAATTTTCTCCAAATATATAGATTTTTGAATATAGAAAGCGAGCGCAGAAATAGTTAACCGTACCTGTTGACTTATATTCTCAGCTGAATTCAAAGAAAAGGAAAAAAGTTTTTTATTAACTTTGCACCCGAATTTTCTACTATCGGGGCGTGGCGCAGTTGGCTAGCGTACTTGCATGGGGTGCAAGGGGTCGGAAGTTCGAGTCTTCTCGCCCCGACATATAAAAAATAAGAAGTTGATTTTCAACGCCTTTTTTTTATATGCTCCCAAAATGAACCAATATCGAAAAATTTACCCTCTTTTTCTTCCTTTTTTAGAGTTCGGTTTACTTTTTATTCAATTCTATATCAGAAGATTCCTCTAATTTTAAATGGCCGAAGTTCGGGGAAGCTTACATATCTTATTGATAACTCAAAATAACTACCTTACAGATCTAGTCAATGGCGATATTGTCAAGGTCTTACAAACAGGGAAACGAGAATTCCGCTGTGGCTTATCATTTCTTCAGGTTGAAGTACAGGAATTAGTATCACGTAATACTTACAATGTCTTACTGGTTGAGGATATTCTTTATTCCATCTCAACCAACTTGAACAACAAACAGCACAAGGATTTGATGATCGACTACTATCATAGGCTAAAAGATAAAGGCATTAACCAAAGAGATTCAGCATTTCGAGATCTGGACCGGGAGATTGAGGGGCTGTCAAAGAAGCAATAAAGGATCAGTCTTCCATTACAACAATCATTTCTTCCGTTAAAACTACCTCTCCGGTTAAGCTCATTCCCCTGAGCAGGATGTAATACTTTCCCGGTGTATCGGGGGCCGGGAATGAAATACCGGCAGTGCCATCATCGTTTGTCTGAACAGCCGGGTTCCAGTAAACTGTGTTGCGGGAATCGGGAATATTACCGGGTGAAGGACCCGGGGGAATGTTTTCGGTGCACTCTTCCAGAAATCTGTAATTGACAAATGTTCCTGATGTTGGAAGGTCGATGCCCGCAAAGTCGTTTTTCTTCGACACAAAGCTGATGATCCCCCCGTAGGTGATGTTTCCTTTGACATAAGGGCAATCCACGAGTTCAATCCGCTCAATTTCAAGGGGCGACATAGCCAGGATCTTTTCAATATCATTCACTGCAACCCAGTCGACAAGCATAAGAGGATCATATATTGACATATCAGCCTGAGTTGTGTAAAACCTGAATTGTTTTCTGCCCTGGCCCTTTCTCAACTTCACCGCCACCGGTAGTTCGGTGAAATATTCCCCGAGAGTGGGCAGGTCAATGTATTTCTCCATGAGAAGCACGTCCGAGGGCTCTCCATAGAACGGGGTATTATTTTCTTCTCCCGGGGAGTCACCCGCCATGATATTCTCCCTGAACATGGAAGTAATCCTGGAATTAACTGCCAGTTTATAAGCGGCCTTCATTTCTGCTTCATTCAGTGTGAACAGGGGCGAAGAAAGATATACCGGCTTGGAACAGAAATCATTGTCGATGAGTATTTCAGGTGTGATGTCCGGCAAGTCGTCGGCACAAAGGAAGATGTCCTTGTTACCATTATAATCCGGTAAGGCAAAAAAGAACCTTCCGGATGAATCGGTGCGGACCACCAGAATATCCTTGTCGCCGATGATGGAAAGATTTACTTTGGCATCAGGGACCGGTTTACCGGATTCCTTTCCAATTAACTGGCCTGACAGTGAAATACCACGGGTCTCAGGAAGGTACACCCCGTTATTAGCAGTGTTCAGTTTATTCTTATCCGGAAAAAACGGATCTTCATAAGTGGATTCAGGGATAACGGATAGGCATAACTTGGCAGGCAATCCTTTTCCGGTATTCCCTCTTATGTTTAAACGGATCTCCTCTCGGGGGGAGAAAGTCTTTTTGCCGGATAAGATATTCAGAGATTGATCACTCGCAAGTACTTCCACGTTGTTCCCTGCCAGATCTGTTGTGTCAAAGGCATCATTCCCTGAAAGCACTTCCGTTTTAAAAGGATTGATGATCTTCAGCATGATGTATTTGTACTCATCCGTACTGATATTTCTCATGAAGCGGGTATAAAACTTCAGGAAATAAATACCCGAGATGGTTTCTTCCGGAATTGTAAGACATCCCTGGCCGGAAGAATTTTGCAGAAGATATTTCCGGCCGGCGATCTTCTTCCCGTCGGGCGTGATCAGTTCACAGTAAAAAGTCCGGCTGAATTCTTCAGCGAAGAGATCCTTTATATTAAAAATAACCGCGGAAAAAAGTACTTTCTCGCCGGACATATACATTGTCCTGTCGGTGCAAACCTGTATCCGTTCTCCTGCCGCATCGACAACAAAATCCTGTGATTTCAGCCCTGAGCAGACCGATATCAACGTAAACAACACAAGATAATATGGCGCATAAGGTCTTTTCATGCTAATTTGGCCAAAAATCGGGTTTTACAGTTGTACCGCCCAATAGACGACAGTCGATACAGTAATTGTTCAGTATTTTCACCACCCCGATATTATAATAATAGTAAACAGGATATTGCCACGAGAAAAACTCTTTCCAACCAAACAGCCCCAGGTATTCTTCGGTGCAATAATCGCTGAAACCTCGGTCAATTCCTTCAATATCCTGGTAAAAATATCTTTTAGTCGACTCCGATGCAGCATAAAAATATCCCAGCACATCTCTTTCGGGGTTGCTCACATTCAGCAGGTTGCCTTTGATGGCAAAGGGTTGTTTTTCATAAAGCCCACCCTGTTCATTGCTATTGACGCGCAACTGTTCCCAGTAATTATAGGCCTCCTCACTCAGGGCAAGCTGGCGAACCAACATGCTGTAAAGGATCCCCAGGCGTGAGCTGTGTCCGTCAATAGAGTGCAATGGGTATTGATTGTAAGTATTTTGAGAAAGGCTCTTCGTGGAAATGGTAAAGACATTCTTCACCAGTCCGGTTACCCAGCAAACCTTATTGGAATAATCCGGGGGTTCGATCTTATGCCAGGTGCCGTCATAGAAATATTCGACAGGGCGGGCGGCATGGTACTCCCAGGTTTCTACAACCTCCCATTTGTAATATTGACTGTAGTCCCCTTCAGCATTCAGGTCCACGTAAAATTGCATGACCCTCAAGTATATTTCAGGATTAGGTGTCGGAACATCTTCAAGGAAATAATAGACAGAATCCAATGGGGGGCCATTTGGCATCTTATCGAATCCAGATACCAGCTCTTCTCCGCCTGGTGTTGTAACCCTGACCTGGTAAGAGGTGCCGGGTGTAAGATATTCCTGGCCCATCCATACGTGGTATTGCCCCGGCTTGTATTCTTCCAGCGAAAAAACATTGCCCTTATCATCCAGGATCTTTACTTGGCAAGCCGATACCGGAACATACTCCGGAGATTCAATGGGGGAAGAGAGAGAAACTTCGACCTCCTGCCAACCTTCTGTATCGGTTATCCGCCCTGACACAACATACTTATTCTCCGCATTGCCATCAATTAGCGGATTATAGGGTTTGATGCAGGCGAACAGCAGCACCATGGCTAATATGACTGAGATATTTTTAATCTGATGCATAATTCCCGAGTTTAAACAACCAGGTGATCGTGAAAATGGGTACACCAATGACGGTATATTGGTAACTGTTAATTTTTCCATCTTCCAGTTTGAAGTAAACCGAATATGGATTATCCCGGCCGGTTACATTGTATAAGTTGAATATGAATGAACTATGGAGAAATTTATTCCTTCTGAGGTTTCCCTCGATGGTCAGGGAGAGGTCGAGCCTGAAATAGTCGGGGATGCGGTATTCGTTGCGGTTGGAATAATCCACGTAAGGGATGCCGTTGATATAGTAAACCGAAACGGGGTATGTTACCGGCCTGCCGGTTTGGTAGGTTACAACGCCGGAGGCAGTCACCCTGCGGCTGAAATGGTAAATGATCACTGTGTTCAGCACATGCGGGATATCGTAGTTCGCCGGGTAGGCAAGTCCGTTGTTGATGCGTTCCCAGGGCTGATCACCGTCTACCTTTACGACAGAGCGCGAAAAGGTATAGGCCAGCCACCCTTCCAGTCTCCGGCCGCTGCGGCGGAGCAGGAATTCTATCCCGTAAGCATCCTGGTTGCCGGGCAAAACAGCAGTTTCCACAAGCGGATTACCGAGAAAATCCGCCCCGTCGATGAATTCAGGGTAATTGACCGTTCGCTTGTAATAGAGTTCGAGAGAAGTTTCCCATCCCAGCAGGGGAAAGGTGCGGAAAATCCCGGCAGAAATCTGGTTGCTCCTGGCCGGGGGAATATGGTAATCAGCTAGTTTCCACTGGGAATTTGGCGACAGGGCGATGGTATTATTCAGCACGAAAAGGTTCTGGTGCATCTGGTTGAAGGCGACCTTCACCGTTCCGTTTGCATCCGTACGTATGTTCACTGCGGCCCGGATATCCGGCTCGAAATACCATTTGATTGCCTGCCAGTTGCCAAACTGCAGGGTGTCGTTAATGTAACGTGGGTCTTTGGGTGCACCGGGATAATATGTGCAAACCGTCCTGGGTCCAAGCGGGTTGAAGAGTGTGAGCCTGAGTCCGGCGGAAATGTTCATCCAGGGAAGAATATCATGAGAATCGGAAAGATAAAGGGCACTCTCGATACCTTGATCCTGGCCAAGCTCGACTGGCAATCTCAATGATTTTTCACCATAGGGCATAACGGTTCCCCTGTCGAGTTTGAGAAAGGTAATGCCTGCACCGTATTGAAGGATGTTCTTAGATGTAAGGTCGTGTGTAAAGTCGGCATTAAACCGGTAATCGCCAATAAGATATGAATGCTCATAAGCTAGGTTCGGTTCCTGTTGATCGATGGTACTGAAGGCGTACTGAGATCCTGTCACGGAAAAATCGGCGCGCATGGAGGTGCTGAAATAATGGCTTAAATTAATCGAAGCGCCGTTGGTGGAATACTTATAGGAATTGATATCGGAGAGCCTGAACTCATCCTGGCTATGGTATACAAAGAGGGATAACTTGCTTTTGCGGAAATCGTAATTCCACGAGGCCGATAAGTCGTTGAAGCCGGCTTTGCTGGTGCGGATCACAGGGTCATTGATCTTGCTGAGGATCCAGTCGGAGTATAGATAGCGGCCACTGAGCAGGAATGAACTCGTCTCTTTTTTTAACGGGCCTTCCACTGAAAGATTGGCGGCTACCGGGCTGATACCGCCGCGGGCGGTGAAGCGTTTGCGGTTCCCCTGCCTGCCTATGATGTTGAATACCGAGCTAAGCCGCCCGCCGTACTGGGCAGGAATATACCCTTTGTAAATGGAGAAATCTTTTACTATATCGGCATTGAAGGCAGGAAAGAAGCCAAAGAGGTGAGAGGTGTTGTAAATCGGTATTCTATTGATATAGAAGGCATTCTGGTCGTAGTTCCCGCCACGGACGTTAAGTCCGGCCGAGCCTTCACCTACTGTGACAATACCCGGCAACATCTCCGAGACTTTCAGGATATCGCGTTCGCCCATCATCATCGGGATCTCCTTGATCGCTTTGGCAGAGATCATTTCCAAGCCGGGGTCCTTGAACCGGATATTCATCTGCCGGTCGCCAAAGACCACCACCTCCTTCATCTGTATGGCCGATTCCTTCATCTCGATGTTGAACTCCCCGTGGGAAAGAACTTCGAGGAAATATTTCTTTGTCTCCAGTCCCATGAAGGCAAAAACGGCGGTATAACTGCCGGGTTTCAGCACCAAACTCAAAAAGCCGTTCTGGTCGGTGGCCGTACCTGCTTTGGTCTCCTCCAGGAACATCGTGGCACCAATTACTGCTTCTCCGGTCTGTTGTTCGGTGATCCGGCCGCGAATGGTTACCCTGGAACCGCTCCCTGCAAGTCCTTTTTTGCCCACCCGCAGGGTTTGCATTGCATCAGCTTTTCTCCCTGTGAGATAACGTTCTTCGCTCTGGGTGAGTGCCCTGGTACCCGGAGCGGAGCTGTCGGATTGCAACTGCTGTATCTCAAAACGGGGCACCCCCTCCGGAAGTATTTCACCCGGCATTACGACCAGGTCATCATTCCAGACTGATACTTCGAGCCCTGTGCCATTCAGGGTCATTTCAGTTGCAGTTATTACACTGATGCTGTCTGCATCAATGGTCACCTTTAACCCTTGTACCCAGGATTCACGAAAATAGATCCTCACCCCGGATTCATGGGTAATAAAATCGCAGAATTCTGTGAACGGCAATTCATTGAAGTGACAGGAAACCAGGGTGTCGGGGCCTTTATCCTGGGCGGGATAGCCAAAAAACAGCAGGTGTATGAACAGCAGGATTTTCATCACCTTATTTGATGTTACCAATAAAGGTAATCATTTCCGCCATCGCCCGGTCGGAGGCTTTTTTCATTTTGACTTTGTTTTTGCGCAGGTAACTTTTTATCTCCGGCCTATGCCCCGGGTCAAAAAGTCTGATCAGGCTTCGTTTAGTCCTGAATGGTTTGAGTTGCCCATCCATAAAGACATAAGAATCCCTGACGGCACGGGTAAATGTATAATCAGAAGATCCGATGGCGGCATCCAGATTCAGGTTTTTTCGCCAATAATAAAGTATCCGTACCGGACCTTCACCCAGCACCTGATAGAAGTGCGGTTCCTGTTCTAGGTTGAGGAATTCAAAATTCATGTTACCCAGGCGGAAGCTTTTCATCCACGCTTTTGACACTTCGATGATATTCAGGGCACCCCTTTCATCTTCATACTGTAGCAAAAGCTGCTGGTTGAATATGTCATAATTCAGGGTGATGTCCTGATAGCATTTTCCCTTGAGGGTCACGCTGCCGACAAAGTAATCCTGTGAAAGGAGGTATTGATGTCCGTTGGTGCCTGAGGGAAGGAAATAGTTGTATTTTTTCCCATTGCAGAGTGTTTGATCCAGGCCATAGACCCGGTCCAAAACCTTTACAGCATCCTGGGATATCAGTGTTCCTGAAAAGGAGAAAAGGATAATAAGTAATAATGAGCACATGATGCTTTTCATCCGTAAAGAGTTAGATCGTTACATCGATATATTGTTCTTTATTTTCAATTTGATGTTTTCCAATATTTTATCAAATGAATCTAAGGATGCTATTTCTTCCATTAAAAAGGAAACGCTAAAAGCTTCTTCTATTTCCATAATAAGTCGAAGTTGCCCTAGACTATCCCATTCCTGCAACTCAAATTGTCTGGTTTCTACTGATATTTTTTCTTGAAGAACGCTAAAGGTATGAGAAAACACTTTTTTCAATTCTTGTTCTAATTCCATACTATAATCTTTATTCTAAGTTTATTATAAATTTGTTATTTTCAGTGGAAGTAAAACCGTTTATAATGTAAAAATCTTTCGCAACACCATTTCGTGATGTTTCTGAATAAAATGCTTCTATCGTTTTTATTTTATCTTTTTCTAGCTCTTTGATAATATATTCTAAAAAGGCAAATTCTACCCTTCTCCCCAAAACTCTACAACTTATTAGGAATGAATCAATAAGGGCTTTTTTTTCATCAATCTTAACAATAGCGCATCCAATTATACCTTCATTCCCAAATTTGTCTTCATATTCACAAGCAAATATTTTAAAATTTGGGATTCCTAACATTGCTTTTATTTCTGTGTCAGAATATCTTTTTACTGTCAAATTAAACTGATTTGTCTTTTGTGTCAACTGAGCGATTCGATAACACAAATCAATCGATGGATGAAAAATAGTCAGCTTTACATTGAGTTGTTTTATAAAACTATCATAATCCAGGTGTTTCTTAATTTTTTTTCTATCAATATTTCGTTTGTACTGTTGTGTTTTTTCGGTGTCTTCTTTAGTCAATTTTCTCCTCCCGAAAAAGGGATAGACTACATCAGTAACAAACCACTGGTTTAATACTGAAACATCTTTTGGGAAATCTACTACAACAACCTCTGGAAGACTTAGCCTTACAAGCTCTCTTTCAACCGGATTGTCATCTAAAAACACCATTGAAACTAATCCTAAATCCAATGACGTTGCTATTTGAATTATATTATCAGGCTTATGATTCCAATTTATTTCATGACAAATAAAGTCATCCCATGACAACTGGATACTATTGTTTTTTTCAAAAACCTCTTTGACCTCTTTTTCATTATTTTTAGAGCAAATGGCTAATAAGACTCCTGTTTGCTGAAGTTGCTTTATTTTTTTTTGAAAATCAAGAAAAACACGTGCTATCCCCTCTTGCGAAAGTTGAATGTTTTGCCAACCATCTTCACCAACAACTCCACCCCAAAGCGTATTATCCAAATCCACGATGAGAACTTTTTTGGTTTGCCCCAATAAGCAAAAAAGCACATTTTTCAATTCTTGTGCTAAAACTATAAAACCTTGATGTGAATGTTTTATTCTACCTAGATACCAAAATTTATCATCGAAAAGGGTCTTGTATCCGTAAAAACTAATTAATCGATTAAAATCAAAAATAAAAATATTGTCATTTTTCGAAGCAAGAGAGTTTAATGAATTATTGAGCTCGGACTCAAAAATAGAATCCTTACTTGAATATGTTAATACAGAATATGGTGGGTAAGAAAAATTTGATACAATAAAATAGGCGCTTTTATTCTTTTCTGTGTACGCCTCAATACTTGTAAATAAATCTGAAATATCTGATTGAAACTCTTCCGCATTTATATAAATAAAAATAAAGTCAGGCAAAAATGCATATAAACCCGATTCTGTATTTAGCAACTCGTTCTGCCACTGGTTATATCCGGCAAAATATAATTCGAAAGAATCAGTTTTTTGTAAATGATTTCTCAACGGATCAATGTTTATATTACTTAATATCGCTAATTTAGTCATATCAATTCAGGTAAAAACTGTATCACCATCACCTTCTTGAAACGAAAATGATGCAATATTTATTTTTTTCGATATAATATATGGTCGTTTTATTTTTTTTGAAAAAACAAATCGTCCTCTATTCTTTTTTATTGTATTTGCCAATCTTTTATCAAAAGATGTTATTATTTTTAGCTTTTCCTTGTGTGCTTTAATTAAAATATAGGCCACAATATCCTTCACTACATCATCAATGGCATATACATAAGATATGGTAAGAGCCTTATCCCTTATTTTTAACAAAATAAATCCCAGGAGCTTTTTCTCTTGATAAATTTTTAAAGAACAATATTCAAATTGCTCTGACTTGGACGAAAAGAAATATCGTTGACTTTCTTTATCTGATTTCCCTTGTAGAACCCAAGGATAAGCAATAATCCACTCAAAATGTTCTGCCGCTCTTTTGATATATTTATTTTCTTTATGAAAAAAGTCTATAAACGATTGAAAATATTCATCAAAAAAAGAGTTCTCAACAAGGTGGAATTTTCTTTCAAATTTTTTATAAGCAAGAGTTCTTACAGATAAAAATAGATTAAAAAAATTATCAATCCCTCTTAAAAATGGTTTTAAAAATGACGCTTTCGGAATACGGCTTATGATAATATCAGCAAAGCAAAAAACTAAATAAAATCTGTGTCCGGTTTTGAAAGTTGTAGGATGAAAAATACCAAGACTCTGATACGTTTTTCCTAATGATGGAGCAAAATTGGAGATAAATAATTGATCTTTATATCGCTTTATTAATGGAAAAAAAAGAGATGATGCTAAATTACTATTTCTATATGGTTCATCTACCCAAAAACAGCTTAACCAATAAATTTTTTCTGGTATTCCATTAATATAACATACTCCGGGCAGAACTCCGACATAACCCATCAACGATTCATTTTCGTAAGCCACCCATAAAAGAATATCGTCTTCCGAGCAATCAGGGTTGTGAATATGAGATAATGCTCTATGATAAGTGATTGGAATTTTATCCAAATTTTTAAAAAAATCAGATTCAATTAGCTCTGCCAGTTGTTCCCGGTTATAAAACTGTATTTGCATTAGCTTCTATTAATCACATGTTTTCTTACTAATCTTTTTAAAATAAAATACAAATACTCTGGTTTGACTATATCTTCCGCACTTTTATAACCAAATACTTCCATTGGAGTTCTTTGAAGATTTGTTTTTATAAGGTCAAGTTTTAGACTGGCTGTGCCAAAAGTTAAATCCACAGCGTTACTAATTTTATCAAAAAATGTTTTTTTAACATCAAAATCAGTATATGGAAATGAAAATAAACGTTCTTTTATTTTAAAATTATCTATCAAATAATGTAAACAATCTAATGTTTGCTTAACCTGAGTCTCTTCTGGCAGCATATTATAATATGGATGAGAAACGGAATGCGCACCAATGGAAAATCCTTTTTGAATTAATTCATTAATTTGATTTGTTGTTAAATATGGCTGATGTTTTGATAGATATTCCGAAAAACACACGTCGACAATTGGTGCTATAGTATCTAATATTTCCTTGTTTTGGTCTGTGATTCTTAGCAGGTCAAAAGCAGAATTATATTTTAAATTATGCTGATTAAAAATGCCAACAACGACCTTCTTTTGTTCAAATGAAAGTTCTTTTTTATTAATCTTATCAATTAAGATGCTCGCTTTCATTCGGAAAAACATATCTTTATTGTCGATAAAAGCAATATTTATAAAGCAAGTTGCAGGAATGCCTTGATGTAATAAGATTTGCGCAACAATATCGTAGAACTCGCGCAAACCATCATCAAATGAAAGAAAAAAACAATTTTCTGTTATCGTATTCTTATTCTTCACATATTCATGTAAAAATGTATGTGAAACAGGCTTGAAGTTTTTTTGAAGAAAATCTAGATCTGTTTTAAAACGTGCTATTGTTGGTACTGGATAAAGGTACTTAATATGAACCAGATCATCATCTGATACCGTGTGGTAAAACGGAAGTAAAAGATGTCGATTTGCTAATCCTATCAGCAAGTCAAGTTCTAATATTTTTGCGAATTTTGCTAATGTCTTTTTCAGAATTGTTCTCATCGAATATTAAATATCGTTGTGCTCTATTCTTTAGATAAAACATATTTCATTGGCATTGCTGCTAACGCCAGTCCGTTTTAAATCCTTACGGATATTTGCACTATATGGTAAAATTACAAACTATTTAGGCAAGTTCGAAATACATTTCTTTTTTCTAAAAAAGTTGCTAATAGCCTTCTCACATTTATTTTTTGCCTTAGTATAGAGGAAAATGTGTTGAAAAAACGTGAACTAGGGGTTCCAAGAGCCTTTTTCAACAGTTGGTGACCTAAGGTTAATAGCCTGGTAAACAGTGTACACATACCTGATATCGTAGAAATTTCACTCTTATTGTTATGGTTAAAGCATTGGGTGTGAATTTTATGACATTTGATTTTATTACATTTGATCAAACTTTTCAGGTATAACGGGAACGATATTACCTCTTACCCCCGACCGGATTCCCGATTATCTCAACTTCTTTGATCACCGGGCGTTTACCGATAACCCTTTCTGGAAAAGTTGCTATTGTACCTACTACCAGCTCAGGGGAGAGGTGAAAGTGAGGTTCAAACCATATCTATATACGAACCTGGGCTTCCAGATTGCAGGAGAAAAACGAGGGCAGCAGATTATGCAACTAAAACTAAACCCATGATTTTATTCACGAATTTTGCCTCGTGGTGCCGTGGTGCCTTGGTGCCGTGGTGCAGTGGTGCCATGGTGTCGTGGTGCAGTTAAACCAATCCTAATATGATGAAAAATTACTACTACATTCTGCTGCTGATCGCCGTTTTAACAATGGCTGCCGCTACTTCGTGCAAAAAAAAGAACAACGAACCTCCCTATTCGTTTACGGTCGGGTTGCTTGTGGATGCAGCCGGCCTCAACGACCGGTCCTTTAACCAGGCTACCCTTGAAGGCATCCAGCACGGAGCCCAGCAGTTGCCTCTCTATTATGAGACGAAAGTAGGGCAATCGGATAGCGCGTATGCTGCCATTATTCAATATTTTATTGATCAGAAATTTGACCTGGTTGTTGCCCCCGGGTACCTCGTTGCGCCATCGATGGTGACCGCTGCAAAGCAAAATCAGGCCACCGATTTTCTTCTCCTTGATTTCGCGCCGGATACGCTGACCCCCAACCTGGTATGCGGAGTGTTTGATGTGGACCAGGACTCCTTTGTCTGCGGTTTTCTTGCAGCCTACTGGGCCCTGGTGAAAGACCCGCAGGGACCTGTGGCCGGGTATGTAGGAGGCCCCCCGGTAACCGTGATCAATCAGATCCTGGTAAGCTACATGGCCAGAATTGATTATTTCAACAAAACCTACCAGAAGTCGGTCCAGCCTATGGGCGCTCATACGGCAAACTTCACGGATTCCATCCAGGGGGGGCACCTGGCCGACAGTATCATCAATGCCGGAGCCGAAGTGATTTTTGCCTTTGCCGGAATAGCAGGGAACGGTGCGCTACTTCAGACAAAGGCATCCGGGAAATGGGGTATCGGAATGGATTCCGACCAGTACCTCACCTATCCCGAAGTCCAGGATATCCTGCTGACATCTTGCCTGAAAAACCTGAACAACATCGTTTACTTGCAACTGGTCAACTATTACCACGATGAGTTCCCGGGTGGAACGGTCATCCACGGAGATCTTTCAAACGGGGAGTAGGCCTGGCTCCTTACCACGATTATGATGCCTTGCTGCCCGACTCCATCCAGGCGGCCATTGAAACCGTAAAGGCCGGGATCATGGATGGGTCTATCCCGACCGGTTGGTGATCAATCCTTCAGGCACCTGACAGGGTATGCATGGGTGCGCAAAGACGGATAATAATTGACGCTTGGAGTGTACTCCATGTCAACCGGGACGAGGTTTAATCCGTGCGCCCACGCCTTTTGGAAACCCTGGGGCGAGGAAGACCAGAAAAGAATAGATTGTACCGTTGTTTCAGTGGGGCCGAACTTCCATACCTGATTATTAAACAGCACGCCTTCGAGAAATGCATTGAAACCGGAATATCCGGTGACCTTTAGGGGATTTCCGGCAAAGCCATTGCAAATGTAGACGCTGAACAGAGTACTCCAGTCATTTTCCGTGGGGATGTGCCACCCTGGAGGACATAATCCCTTCACGCCGGGACTCTCGGAATAATCCATCACCTCGTCCCACTGGTATAAGGCTGAAGGAAGAGGGAAGAGGGAAGAGGGAAGAAGATATTTTTCGGGAAGGCAGTTGTCTCTTTGATGGATGGTTGCGGGTATATCCACTCCGTAATTCAGATTGGCGGCGAACCAGCATTGGGTGCCAATCTGAACCGTTGGGTACGACCGGTTGTTTCGGATATCGGTGAGGGGTTCACCGCAGGTAAACGGGGGATCGGCTACCACCGAAATGAATACCGTATCGTTTCGCATGCAAGTGAACCTGTTTGTATAAGCATAACTTACGGGATGACGTCCCACTCCGGCAGCGCCGGGATCAAATGTAGCGCCGGATACAAAATTTCCACTAAAAACCCCACCCAGAGGCGTCCCTCCTCTTAACAGGATCGGCCGGGCTCCCGTTGTCGTAATCGTATCAAAACATACAGGCAGATTCACGATTGGTGAGGGTTTCACCGTGGCCACCCCCTGTTCCTGGATGCCCGGGCAGCCGTTGGCGAACGGAGAAACAGCATAGGTAACTGTTTCCGGAATAAAACCGGAGGTACTCAGTTTTTGCAGGATGAGAGGCCCTGAACCGGGGGAGAAGCCGCTGAGACTCCCGGAACTGGGGGAAGGAGTCCAGGTAAAGACCGGATTCGCCACGTGAGAGCTGAGGTCGAACCGGCAACTGTCTCCGGAACAGAGGGTGTCAAAAAGAGGAAGGATGAGTACATCAGGAACCGGAAATACGATGACCCTGAAATGCGCCGTATCTCCGTTGCAGGAATTGGATTGCGGAGTTACTATATAGCACACAGTGTCAACGTTATACCCGCTGTTAAACAGGGTTTGCTGGATGATTCCGCCGCTCCCGTTGCTGTATCCCGAAACAGCCGGAGAAGAAGCGCTGGCGATCCAGGAGAAGGTAGTAGGATAGACCAGATTTGCCTGAAGCGGGATCTGGAATGTTCCCTGGTTACAGACCGAGTAGGAACGGACCGGATTCGTTACTTCGGGAATTGGGTTGACCGCAACGAAAACGGTATCCGAAATTCCGGGAGGACATCCGAAGGCTTCGGGAGTCACAATGTAATAGATAGTTTCTATCTGTGTTCCCGGATTCCACAAGGTATCGGCGATGAGATTTCCACTTCCGGATTGATTCCCGGAAACATTCGGATGTATGGCAGTAATCCAGGAAAAGGTGCTGGATGGCACCTGCGACAGGCACTGGATTGCTGTTATTCCGCCAGAACAAACCACTGGAGAGGCCGGATTGAAAAAGACATCCGGAAGTGGAAATACCGAAGCGGTGAAATCAGTCACCGGGCCGGAGCAGCCGTTTGCCGCGGGGGTGATATGGTAAATGACGCTGTCGGATGCTGCTCCGGCATTGGTCAGTTGCTGGTTCAGCAGGGTAGCAGGGATTGCGTTGGGACTCCATCCTGTGACATTGCCCGAGAGTTGCGTGCAGCTCCAGGTAAACGAGGTTCCAGCCACATTTGATGCCAGGGTGACATTCGTCCAGTCATTGTTGCAGATCCCAGTGGAAGGGGGTGTATTCGACAGGTCGGGAACCGGGTTGACCACGACATTGGCCACGACAGTTATACCCGAACAGCCATTGGCGGAGGGAGTGATGAAGTAAAAGAGCGTGTCAATGGAATAGCCTGTATTGGTGATCACCTGACGGATGGTATCGCCTGAACCACTCGTGAAACCGGTAAGGTTTCCGCTGGTCGAGGCCGTCCAGGTGAAACCGGTCCCTGCCACATTCGCTGAGAGAGGGATCACGGCTGGTTCGCCGGAACAGATTGTCTGAGGCAGCAGGGAGGAGGTAACTGATGGGATTGGGTTGACAATGACTGGAACTGACAAACTGGAACCGGTACATCCGTTCGCTGTGGCAGCGATGGAATAGAAGACGGTATCAATGGAGGTCCCGGAGTTGATCAACACCTGCGAAATGGTATCCCCGGAACCGGAAAAATATCCACTGAGGTTCAGCGAGGAAGCCGTAGCGTTCCAGGAGTATGTGCTTCCGGATACCAGGGAGGAAAGGGCAATCGTTGCCGAATCCCCGGAACAAAGGGTAAGAGAAGGCGGTTGTGCCAGGGTGGCAGGCAGTGGGAATACCGTAACAGTAAATACCGAATCGGACCCGGAGCAGCCGTTCAGTTGGGGAGTGACGGTATAGAGTACGGTGTCGGGTTCAACGCCCGAATTGGTCAGCGGCTGATTGATGGTTGGGCCGGAACCATTGCTGAAACCGGTAATATTGGAAGACGTTGCGGCGGCCGTCCACGAAAATGTGGTGAGAGCAATGTTGGCCAGCAATCCGATGCCGGTACTTCCGCCGGAGCAGAAGCTTGTATCGGAGTTCGTGTTGGTAACGGCAGGAAGCGGATTGACCGTGACCTGAAAAGCCAGAGGCTGGCCTATACATCCCCCGTTAGTGGGAGTGATGGTGTAGGTGACTGAACCGGGGACCAGCAACGTATTGATCAGTTGCTGGTCGATAAGCGGTCCCGTTCCGTCGCTGAATCCGGTGATGGCGCCGGATGTCAGTGCGGCGGTCCAGGTAAAGGTGGTTCCGGGCTGACTGGAGGTAAGCAGGATGTTGGTAAATCCTTGCGAACAGATCGTTTTGGAAGGAGGAGAATTGGTTACCACTGGTGGAGGGGGCAACACAAGGATCATCGTATCTTTAATGACCGGACAGGATGTTTGTCCGCTGGCCTGCAGGATCAGGGCAACCGATCCGGCAGTAATGTCGGCGGGGCCGGGGGTATAGACGGGGGCCAGGATGGTGGTGCTGCTAAAGTTCCCGTCTCCCAAAGTGGACCAAAGCAATCCGGTGAAATTGGTGGCAGTAGCGCCGGTAACCGTATAAGTCCAGTTGGCGCAAACAGCCGTATCGGGACCGGCGTAAGCCGTTGGTGCATTATTGAAGGTAAGGGTTTTGGCGTCGGTATCATCGCCGCAAAGGCCATCCGCGAAAAGGGTCAGAGTAACTGTCCCAAGAGTCCAG
The DNA here is from genome assembly GCA_043806735.1 of bacterium. GTDB lineage: Bacteria > Bacteroidota > Bacteroidia > Bacteroidales > FEN-979 > QYOJ01. The sequence goes on from JAZDGR010000017.1 coordinate 20,226, forward strand.
TCGGCCACACTGGGGGTATAGGTAGCATTGACCAGCGTCGGAGTATCGAAAGCGCCTGTACCGGAGGAACTCCACAACACGTTAGTGGAATTGATCACCGAGGCATCTGCCAGGAGATGGGAATATCCTTTGCAGGCCACGGTATCGGCTCCGGCAAAGGCAACGGCCGAAGGAAGCACAATTACGCGGGTTGTATCGCGGGTGACGCAATTTCCTGGCCGGGTGGTATTCAGGATGTAGTTTGTAGTGTCAGCTTGTGTGAGCAGCGTGTTGTAATTGAATATGGGATCAGGGACAGAGGGTGAGCTGAGAAACAAAGTTGGCACCCAGAAATATGTATATCCGGTGATGCCCGGCATTCCAAGCTGGGCATTGGTTTGCATGCAGACTTCTACATCCGGGCCGGCATTGAGCAGATGGATGGAGTTGATGGGCAGTACGGCATCCCCGCAGGCACAGCTATTGTCGGAAAACCGGATCGCAGCGAGCATCCGGCAGACTTTATTCCCCGGAACAGAAAAGGTAGCCGTCACGAGGGTGCTGTCACCCGGCAGCATTCCGCCTGTACTGACCGTCTGGCTGAAAAGAGAATCAGATCCTGTTTCATCGGGAATGCCGTTGTTGTTGGCATCGTGAACAAAAATCAACTGGGTGGCAGGCGCATTCAGGGTATCGGCTCCGGTATTTTTCACCGCATAGGTGATGGTGACGGTCTCCCCGGTAGTCCCATTGGGAACGCTGGTCGCATTATACCGCCCGAAAGCCAGGTGGTCTTTGAGGATCGGTTTGAACTGGACCTGCGTTGAGGTGATCGAGTAAATAAAGCAACTGTCGTTTGGAGCCACATCGCAATAGACTTTAGCTACAAGAAGGGTATTGGTTTCCAGAGGAATTGTATCGCACATCAGGCTTCCGGGGTCAATATCTTCCAGCTGAAAGTCGAAGACAATGGAATCATTGACTGCCAGGTTTGGCTCTATGGCAAAATCCAGGTACCGGATTCCCGCGATCACGGAATTGATTACGCCGGCCGGACCGTTGTGAATGTTGATCAGGGAGCCGGCTACCATATCATACGCATCGTCAATCGTGATCTTGAGTTTCTCGATGGTAGAAACGGAAGAGGGGCCCAGGTTGATCACTTTGACATGCACGGGAGAAGGGGAGCTGCAGGTTTGAAAACCGGGGGTGGTGGCGGTATTGATGACATAGAGATTGACGTTTGTCGGGATACCGGTGATGAGGATTTGCTGCGTGTAGGAGCTCCGGGCTTTAATTTCTCCGCAGGCGTTGGAAGCGGATGCAATCAGTTGCATCGATCTCCCGGAAGTAAAATCACAATTGGTAACAATCCTGAACTGCAACCGGTATCCATTTTTCGGCAAGCTGTCGACTCCCAGCAGGTAGTCGACGCCGTTAGGATCATTCGATATGTCATAAACCCATTTGTTGCTTCCGGCAGGGAAGTTGACCGGATTATTAAGGGATACGAAACTTCCGGTGGAATATGGATATTTGAATAAGGCCGAGCCCGGGACGATGGATATCCCCGGGGGGATGGCAACAGTGAGTTTCAGGTCAAATGCATAAGAAAGCTGGGAATTGGTCACGACGGCTTCATATGTCAGTGTATCGCATAGGTTTACCGGATTCACAGGAGAGGTAATTGCAAGGTTCAGCACAACATCTTTGGGGTCGAGATAAAGATGGGTGGTATTTTCGGTACAGATGTATCCGGACGGGGGATATCCCAGGTCGGGATTCACCGGATAGCCGGCGCAATTAAAGCCATGCCGCACCAACAGGCTATCGAAATCACATACCGTGTAAACGGCTTTGACCAGATAATTCCGGCAGGCGCTGCCGGCCAGGGAGCCAAGTTGAACCCAGGTTTTGCCTGCGGCATAGGGGGTAACAGGGTAGTTTATGGGAGTTGCCGGATTCGTTATATCGATGACTCTCGCTACGGTAATCCCTTCGGCAGAATGTTCAAATCCCAGCCAGTTATATCCCGCTGTGAAAGATTGTACATTGCACAACCTGACTTCCCAAGTCACGGTATCTTCCCGCCCTTCGGCCGTTGGAGTCAGGGCGGTAAGGGCGACAGAGGGAGGAGTGTAGGTGATAGCCACCGTAGCCGATCCGCTGGAGGTGACCCCCGCGCCATCGGCATAAAACCGGGACCGGCCTTTGGAATACATCTGGTAGGTGTAATTTCCAAGCGCTTCACAGGAAGGAGAAGCATAGAATGTAATGCGGTCGTAGTTGACATAGCAATCATAATGATCGGCATAGCCCCAGGTGGCAGCCCGCGCATAGATGAGACGGGTTCCCAATGCGCTCACACTGATCAGTGGATCGGGGATGACATCGTTCTGCTGGCCGCCGTTATCCTTTATGTAAGAATGGCGCGAACTACCGGTCTCATAGACAAACCCTTCGGGAAGGATAAAGGTCATGGAGTCAAGCACGCAAAACGGCCGGATCTCCGAGGGAAATGCGACATCTCCACCGCATTGGTCGAGGGTCCTGTAAATCAGTCCTTCATACAGGAATGAATTGCATCCCTGCAGGATGATCTGCTGGTACCAGGTGCTGGTCACGAATGAATAGTAGCTTCCCAGGACGTTAAATGTGAATCCGCGATCATTGCAGAACTCATCCGTGCCCTGGTTTTTCCAGTAAAACCGTCCACGTAAAACCGGAACGGTCAGCCAATTGGCATAGGCGACATTCCTGACCCGGGCAGCGATGACATAGCGAATGGAATCTCCATCGGAAAAAGACAATCCTTCCAGGCAGCCTCCAGGCGAAGTCAATCCGCCCAGGTACGTTGTCACGTAGGAAGTAGCCCCGTTGATCACCTGGGGGGATAATCCAATACAGGTATCCCGCCGGTCGATTTGCATATCGAAATAAAATAGCGTATCGGCAAGAATGGTGAAGAAAAGCTGATTCCCCCAGGCGCCTGCCATTCCGTTCTGCTGCAACCGGAAATAGAGACTATCCACGGCGCCATTCAGGACTCCGGACGCTTCAATCCGAATGGAATCGCCGGCCATCGCGTTATCGAGACGCAACCCGGGCGCCGTGGGAGCTACGCGGGTGGTACAGGCGCTGTTGGTCCACCCCAGGGTAGTCCGTTTTACGGTAAACGAAGAAATATATGGGTCGGGACAATCCCCCAAAGGGCACTGGAGCCCGAAGATCGGGGAGGTGGAGCACCAGTAAGTGAAGTACCGGTCGGGGTAATACGATTTGTGACACCAAAATTGAAGCCTGGTTGTTATGGATCCCAGGGGTGGAGGATTCTCTTCACACACCACCATGATGGGAACCCGGAATAATCCGCCGGTCAACACCCGGGTTCTATCAAGGTAATAGATTGCGGTATCTCCGATGATATTAGCTGTTCCCATGCTGACGCCCTTGAATGTCGCCGTTCCGGGGGCAATAGTGATGCCGGGAGAGAGGATCACCTTGTAGATCACCGAGTCGTTCGGGCATCCCTGGCTGGAAGCCGCTGTAGAGGTGACCACAGTTTGTTCCATCCAGGCAGTTTGCCCGTCATATAAGTCGGGAGGCATGGTATGCTGGGAGGTATAGGTGTTATAGGTATGGAAGATCAGCAGGTTCCCGTTAGGGATCCAGTGAACACCGTAGGGATCGAGACACTGGTCGATGTAATTGTACCCAAACCGGAACGCTTGCCATGCGCTGTTAGTCCACCCTTGTCCGCACGTATTTCGAATTGGGATAGAAGTCATTGCCGCAGCCCAGTCGTAATATGTGTGGGCTTTCATCATGATGGACTTCCCAATGGGTAGATCATCGAAAAAACCGTCGTTGTCCGCGTCTTCCAATCCAACGCCAGGCCCATCCGGGTCGGATGTATATTGAAAAGTAGTATAATATGCATATCGTCCGTTTGTCGCTCCAGCGGCGTAATTGTAGCTTGCAGCAAGGTAATTCCCCGATACGGAGAATGAATCGATCTTATTCAGCCAGTTGGCGTTGGGATAGTAAGTAGATCCTCCGGATGAAAATCCGGCCAGCACCACCAGGTTAAACGCGGTTCCGTATCCGCTCCCGGTGTTGGAAACCGTGAACTCCACCCATCCCGAGTTGTCGATAAAACCCCAATCCTTACGGAGTCCGGTGAAAGCCATGTTGATAATGGTGGAACCGGCTGCCGGTGAAACCGATGGGAAAGCGGTGTAATAACTGCAATATTGTTTGTTGCATCCCCAGGCGGCTTTCAGGGTGGATTGCCCGTTATCACAGCCGAGCAGCTGAACGGTTTCCCCGATGATGATCGACTCCCCGTAATCGAAATAGTTATTCCCACCCGGAAGATCGGATCCTGTAATGATGATGGTATCGGTACGGATCGGACCCGGCCCTACATACAGGTGTAACGTGCCAATGCTGGTCGAGAGCACCTGGATATCGGAGGTATGGCTATCGAGGATGGTGAGGGTATCCATGGTGGAATTCAATCCCTGCTGCTCCACCGTAATGTCGCGGGTCACGGTTTGTCCCACCGGAATAGATGCCGAGCCGTTGGTGATGTTGGTGATGACCAAGACGGGAAAATAATAGTTCTGCAGGGGAGTATCAAATCCGGTATAGGTGGAACTGTTGTATGTGACGATGTAATTAAAATTCTCGGTGTTGGTATATCCGCAGATCAGCCTGGCGTCGTATGTCACCGTATGGGCAGTATTGTTCAGGATGTCGGGCAGCGTAAAGGTCGGCTGGTTCAGGTTGGAGATGTTCAACTGGGTAGCGGCGGTCACCGAGCCGGGAGTATAGAGGCAACCTGCCGGCAAATCAAGCAGTAAGGTGGCTCCCGACATGGTGGAGCCTGTAATATTGGCAATGAGAAGGGAAAAGGTCCCGTCGTCATGACAGATGATCAGGGAAGCCGGTTTCCCGGTAGGGGAGATCATCACCTGGGCTCTGGCTTGGAAACCAAGGATACCAAGCAGGAACAGGCAGGCAGAAAACCATAAGAGTGGCTTGGTTTTCATTGATTCCAGTAACACAAAGCAGAGGATAAAGGTACAAAAAAAACAATAGAAACTGATAGGGAATCAGCATAACTTGATTGCTATAGGAAGAAATCTTCAAACAGACTACCGGAAAATACAAGGAAGGTGCGTGTGCTTTCCATCATATTCAATTATCATGGTATATAACCCTGCCGGCAATCCGGATATCGGGATGGAAATTAAGTGCCGGTTTTCCCTTAACACAGGTTTCATTTGTATAACGACCTTGCCGGAACTATCTAGAATCAGTATAACCATTTCCCCAGTAACCGGTTGAATTGGTTCCAGGAATAAGATTTCAGATGATGGATTCGGATAGCATCTGAAGAGGTTGTTTTTATCCTGAACCTCAATGGACAGGGTGTTGATCTTCAGCAGAGCAGTTTCGCTGGTTATGTGGCCGCAGGCGTTTTCGATCCGGCAATAATAATGTCCCGTATCGGTAAAATATACCGGATAAATGATCAGGAGCGAGTCCGTGGAGCCACCGATCAGGTTGCCGCTTTTAAACCATTGAAAAGCTAACGTGGGAGTGCCGCAAGTACTGACCTTGAAAGTGGCTGTATCGTTCAGCCGCACAATTTGATCGGCCGGTTGCTGAAGGATGTTGACGGGATCATAAAGGGTTAGGGTACAGGGCAGGGAAGGTATATCGTATACCTGATTCCATACTTTGCAACGGAAGGTCATCTCGGAAAAAGGGACTTCGAAAGTGACGACCTGCAAAATACTGTCGTGAATCCCTTGGTATGGCAAGCTGTCGGGCAAGTTGGCCCACTGCCCATCCTGGAATGATTGCCAGGTAAAATTGATCGAGTCCCCGCTAACATGTACCGCGAATTCCACGGTTATATGACGGCAAGCGGTGTCTGACCGTGGATGTTGCAGGATGTATATGGCATACGGATCACACGCTGGTTCCAGGCAGCCAAACCGGTCGGTCTTTACGAGCCAACCATCCCCCTGACCAGTGGAACCGATGGGATAATCAATCTCACCCAGGGTAAGAACACCCCCGTCAGGGGTCGTGATGCAGCCGTGGAACCGGCGGCTGATGATGTAGGGATTTCCCGGTGGGGTAAGTGTATAATTCCGAAGAAAAAGACTGTCGCCCCCCACCGTGAAGTTGAAGAGCCACCCCTGCATCTGGTAATTATAATATCCGCAGGCAATAAAGGTGGAATCGGACAATTTCCGAATGTCCTGAGGAAAGTAAAAGTGATTGGGGAGACCGTACTGTTGTTCCGACACCGTGGTGCCGTCGCTGTTCAGACGGATAAGGTGTAACCTGCCTGCTGCGTAATTCGGAGCGGTAGAAGTGGCGGAAAGAATGACCAGGTCGGTATCGGAATTCACAAATGGATACGCATCCCCGTCGCGGTAAGGCCCGCCAAACGTCCTTAACCAACGGATTTCTCCTACGCTGTCGACACTATAAATGATGGATGCCCCTGAATTTGTCTGATGACCGTTGAAAAAGGATCCACCCAAAAGGAATCCTTTATCGGGGCTCTCCCGCACAGACCTTAGATACATGTATTGCGTGGTTTGATTGACTCCGAATGTCCGTTTCCATAGGGTATTCCCCAGACTGTCGGTTTTAATCAGGACACTCATGATACCGATCTCTCCCAACACTGCAAATCCTCCGTCGGATACAGGAATGACACCATACCCATTACAAAACTGATCGAGGTACTCATCCTGTAACAGGATCCGGCTCCAAAGGGTGTCACCGGCCATAGTAAGTTTCATCATCAGGAACCTGGAATAACCTGAATCGGGCAGATAGGATCCGACCGCTACCAGGTGTTCATCTGTTGTAACCGCAAGCCCCTGACGGAAACCAAACCAATAACGGTGACCAGGTCCGCCATATGTTTTAACCCAGACAACGTTCCCCAGGGAGTCAATCTCGGCGACGACCACCTTGTCGTTTTCCTCCAGGATGGCACCGGCTATAAATATCCGTTGGTTATGTTTGACGATGCTGTATAACCGTTCATCGGCAGAGTCACCGGTCAAAATAAGGATCTTGTTGAACATAGAGGTTTGTCCGGAAGTAAAGATCGAAAACAGGTGCAGTACAATCGTTATGATCGTACAGGAGACATTCTGTCTGGAGTTCATGGCAGGTACATGATTGGTTGAATATCAAAAGTAAGAAATAATGTGTTGCTCACCCCCTTGGCCATCAGGGGATTCCCTGCGGATCCCAGGAGGAGAAAGAGCAGGATCAGTCGAATGATGTGCCTGGGAATCATGAAACTGCAACCGGTTAAAAGAAAGTATAAAAGTAACTAAAAAAACCGTAATCTGTGTTAGGGAATTAACATAACTTGCTTTTCTTTATATCGGAAGTTAATTTAGAAAATTGAGGATTTACAAGGGGAAGAGCACAAATAATTCAATAAAGTAGCAAATAGTAAATGTTAATAAAAAGTTGATAACTAATTGCATGGTGTAAATATAGTAGCAAATATAATTTGTATAT
>JAZDGR010000018.1:0-17641 GCA_043806735.1 bacterium
AACCGGCAGAGCTAAACCAATGGGCGAGAGGCAAATAGCAAACCCGAAAAAAGCGAGCAGATCAGCCAGGTATATGGGATTTCTTGAGACTTTATAAGGTCCGGCGGATGCCAGGATATCTTTGCGTATCCTGAATGACATTACACGTTCCGACGAAAGTATAGTTCCTGCCCACATCCGCAGAAAGGTTGCCAGGATCATAATGAAGGCCACCAGGATGAATCCAATCCTTACAGACAACTCCCGTGATAATCCTGCCAGTTTGCCTGCCAGTACCATATTCGCTGGAACTCCCGGGAAACCGAAGAAAGAGATCAGGCAGACCAGTAAAACGATGCTTAACGAGATGAATATCCTTGCTTCAAACTCAACACGCTGAATATCTGCAATACTTGTTTTCATGGTTATATTGTTGGTTTCAGGTTTCAGGTTTCAGGTTTCAGGTTTCTGGTTTCGGGTTACTTCACTTTTCACTATTCACTTTTCACTATTCGCTATTCCTTATATCTGATTTTCATTGCTCCGGGTATGATCCCTACCGTACACGGAGTTTTCCCGAGAAGTTCCCCGTCCGACTCGATCCATACCGGTTGTTCTGAATCAATGGAGATCTCTTTGACCTTACTGATGGAAAAATAGTTTGAATGGATATGACTTCCCGCGTATACCTTACCGAAATTCAGGAACCTTTTTAACAGGTTCATCTCATGGATCTGCAGCACATCAAGCAAACCATCATCTGTTCGTCCCCCAGGTGTAAGTCTCATCCCTCCGGCACAATAGATGCCGTTGCCGATGGTAACCCCGATCAGTTTTTTCGATTCAGCCGGTTGTTGATCAAGTGTCATCGTCATTTGAGATGCCTTGTAATGAAACAGGTGTGACAAAGCCACTAACCCGAAAGCGATCCTTCCCCCGAAATGCTTAAGTTTCATACCCACCCGGGAAACAACAGATCCTCCGATCCCGACCTGGCATTCACTGATGAACAGGCGTTCGCAGCAACGATCATTTCTATCCTTGTAAGTGACAAAACCCACATCCATCACTTTTGCTGCTGATTTACAGATCAGGTTCAATTGGTCACTGATTGAACCCGGCAGCCCCAGCGTTTGTGCTACCCCGCTTCCACTGCCACAGTTTACGATACCCAACTCGCACTGATCATTTACCGGTTTTCTGTTCCCTATGAGCCCGTTGATAACTTCATTGATCGTCCCGTCGCCCCCGACTGCGATAATGATCCTTGCACCCCCTTCGGCAGCTTCACGGGCAAAGATGATGGCATCGCCCTGTCGGGAGGTTTCCATTAACAGATAATTCTTACCGAACCTTCTTTCCAGCTCAGACACCAGTTGACTTTTCAGCTTTTTTGCCTTTCCACCACCTGCTACCGGATTGAAAATAATATGGACTAAAGTTTTCATTATCCTTTCATTTCACCATTTCACCATCTCACCATCTCACCAACAAAAGTATCCCTACTGACATGCATATCAGAATTGGTTTTCCGGAAGTCAGAAGTTGATCTTGCGGATTTTGCAAAAAAAGAAGTTAAATGTATAAGGCTGGCAATTTATTGCCTAAAACCAACTTGACCACCAGGGATTAAAGGGTGGTTTTTGCATAAATTAATAATTTTTATTTGAGAATTTGCAGCTTTTGCTAAAAAGAACGAAGGTAGAGCTCATAAATCCTCCTCCATAATGGTCAGGCCCGTACGAATAGGACAGGGTGGTTTCCACACCTACTTCCAGATATACTTTTCTTGAAACACGGAACAGGGTATTGATCAACACCGGGAAATCCAGTGCATTCGATTCAAAAATGCTCCCATACCCCCCGCCAATCCTGGCGGTTAAATAAAATCTATTGGAATGAACCAATACCCTTTCATAATTCAGGGAGCCAAAGAAGATGGCGTTTCCGAGAAGTTCGATATAAAAAGAATTGTTCTTCAGAAGAATTGCGCTTTTGTCTTTGGCGGCTTTTCTGATGCTGTCAATCACTTTGATTTGTTCGCGTGATGTCAGACGCAACGATGATCTGATAATGAATAATTTGCATAATTGACTAATGCCGAAATTTAAGAAATGTTTTTTTGTAAAAATTGCAATTTATTTATGAAAATGTTGCAGTAAATGCAAAAAACGCGGATTTAATGCGCGTAGAATTTTTTTTCACAGGGATATCTCCTTATATTTGAATATTAAGAGAAATTTACCCGCGACTTGACAACCGGTCAATGAAAAAGAAGTTCAAATTTGATTTTATCTTCCTGGTCGTTCTTTTCCTAGGTGTTTTTTTATTGATCTACCTCTCCATCAATATCATCGATAAAATTCACTCTACAAAGAGGTAATAAAATTAATCGGAACATTGATCCTTCCCATTCCTATTGCAATCTTTATCAGAAGTTTAACTTTATCAGAAAAGAAAACTTCTGTAATTCCCAATAGGAAAGAGGTCATTCTTGCCATTGTTTTTTTAGTCGTCGCCCTTTGTATTGCTATTTTATTTATTCGGTTGTACGAAACCTATTTTGATACTGCATTCAAAGACCATCTTATCCTTCCTCCATTGATAAATTCTTTTGTGATTATTCTTTACGCAATTAACTATCTGACAAACAATGAAGTCAAATTATCCGGAATACTGAGTGGAGTATTATTAGGGATGGCGATATATATTTTTTTTATGTAACTTAAATCTTAACGTTATGGAAAACAACGACGAAGGTTCACCCGTTCTGGTAAAAGATACGGGGACAGTGAATACTGTTCAAAAAAAACGGGAAGATCTGTTCTGGGTCCAGGCAGCTATTTTAGCCTTGTTATTGATCATTTCGGGGATTACATTTATGTTCTCAAATGATGTGAAAGTTGACAAAGTAATCAAAATAGTGTTTGCACCCTTCTTATCAATCGTTCCCTTGATTTTTATCCTTACTATCGTCAGAGACTGGATAAAACGTTTTAACAGCAACGAATATACCCGGGCAGAGATCATCAAATACGTTGTGATATCTGTCCTAATCACAATCGTAGCTACCTTTATGATGAAAGGATTATCCATGATTACTACATCTGAAGTACTGGTTGCTCTACTGATTGCGATATTGAGTATCATCAGCTTTATCGGGGGAAAAATCAGGAACATTGTTGGCATGTCCATATTGACTGGGGTATCAGAAGGAGTCATTATTTTTATGGTTTTCTTCTTCTAAGTTGAGAAATCACAGGCCGTATTCTGCCTGGGAACGCGAACATCTTAAAAACAGAAATTGGATTATTGGTCCTTCCGGGGATAGCAAAAGCCAATTGCGATCCATTCAAAAAAAAATTCCCTTTGTTGCATTTATTACTAAAATGTGTTGTAAATTGCGATATGAAATCCGCTACTGGCATTCAGGAGGCTCTTTTTCAGATAATTAAGGAAAAACTCCCCACTCATGTTTCCTTTGTTCACGAGCTTTCCGAATTGCTTGGGGTCAGCTACGACAGCGCTTACCGCCGCATCCGCGGAGAGAAAGAACTCTCGTTTGAAGAACTCCGGATCCTGAGTGACCATTTCAGAATTTCCCTCGATACTCTTTTCAATGTTAACAGCCAGAATATCCTCTTTAATTCAATGGCTATCGGAGAACAGGGATTCAGCTTTGGTCAATGGCTGCAGGCCATCCTGGTAGAAACAAAAGATATCCATTCCTGCAAGCAGAAAGAGATCATCTATTCGGCTAAAGACATTCCGATCTTTCATTTTTTTGAGTTCCCGGATCTCTTTGCTTTTAAGTCCTATTTCTGGAACAAGGTCCTGTTCTCCACACCTGGCTATGAACAGAAGAAATTTACATTTGAGGTAGATGAACAGGCGATGGGATTGGTACGGATGATCTTATCTACCTACAACCGGATCCCAACCATTGAGCTTTGGAATGAAGAGACCTTCAACAGCCTGATACGGCAGATCGAGTTTTGCAATGTGTGCGGTTATTTCTCTACCAAGGGGGATGCCCTGAAGGTCCTTAACGGTGTGGGGACCATGGTTTCCCACCTGGAGCAGCAAGCGGCTGCGGGATTCAGATTCCTGCATGGCGAATCCCCGGAAGGGGTTGAGGGAAGCTACCGACTCTATTGCAATGAAGTTCTCCTTGGTGACAATACCATTTTTGTTTTGAAAGACGGGAGAACCAAGACCTTCCTGACTTACAATGTCATCAATCTCCTCGTCACGGAAAATCCCATGTTCTGCAAACAGATTGAATCCTCCCTGCGCAATCTCACTAAAAAATCGACCCTGATCAGCAGCTCTTCCGAAAAAGAGCGGCAACGGTTTTTTCATATTCTTACCTCTAAGATCAATGAGCTGAGGGGAAGGATACAGGGATCGTGACTGGTGACTGGTGAGTGGTGAGTAGTGCAGTGGTGCAGTGGTGAGTTAGTGCAGTGGTGTCGTGGGGAGGTGGAAGGCTAATTTTGGATTCTGGATTCTAAAAAAATCCGTTAATTTGTTCTCTAATCCCTGATCCCTAATCGCTTTGCTTCGTCACTATGTTCCTCGCAATGACAATTATCCCTGATCCCTGAACCATGAAAGAACTTTACGAAAAAAACAAATTTTTCTTTATCATAGTAGCCATACTTGTTCTTGGGTTCCTGGTCTGGTATTTTTCAAACATCGTTAGTTACCTGTTAATTGCGGCGGTCGTTTCCCTGGTCGGACAGCCGCTGGTGAGGTTGTTTGAGAAGATCCGGTTCGGGAAATTCCGGTTTCCGTCCACGCTGGGCGTCATACTGACCTTACTCATCCTGCTGGTTCTTTTCATAGGATTTTTCAGTTTTTTCCTTCCGCTGATCTTCCGGGAAGCTCAACTAATCTCCTCGATTGATGCGACGAAACTTCATTCCTACTACCAAAATGAGATCACGTGGATCGAGGATCAACTAATCGGCTTCGGATTGCTGAAAAAAGGGGCCGGCATTTTGACGGCTATTCAGGATACCACCATGAGGTTTATCAGCGTCGATATGTTTTCAAACCTGATTTCCGGCATATTCACCTTCACGGGAACTTTCTTTTTCGACCTTTTCTCGGTCCTTTTTATCTCGTTCTTTTTCCTGAAAGATCCGATGATGTCACATCGGATCGTCCTTACGCTTGTTCCGGATTCCTATGCTGATCAGACCAAACGGGTTCTTCAGCAAAGTAAATTTCTGTTATCCAGATATTTTATCGGGTTGTTCCTGGATGTCATTGCCATGATCATCTCCTATGCGATCGGACTCAGCATTATCGGGATTGACGGAGCGCTGGTGATTGCCTTTTTTGCAGGGATCGTCAACATCATTCCTTATCTCGGTCCGTTGATCGGAGCCGGCATGGGCGTGATCCTGGGGGTCACCACCCTACTCAGCATCGGGCAATACGGAATGATCGGCCATACTGCTCTGATGATCCTGCTGGTCTTTGGCATTGTGATTCTGCTCGACAATGTCCTGTATCAACCGCTGATCTACGGGAAGAGCGTAAAAGCCCATCCCATAGAGATCTTCCTGGTGATCATCGCCGCCGGAAGCATCGGGGGGATCATCGGGATGATCATTGCCGTTCCAACCTATACCTTTTTACGCATTGTGGCGAAGGAGTTTCTCAGTCAGTTCAAGGTGGTGAGAAGCTTAACCGGATCCTTGTAAGTTTAAAAAACCGATATGAAAGAGCTTTATCAAAAGAACAAACTGTTTTTCATCATTCTTTTCATTGCGATTGCGGGATTTCTGTTCTGGTATTTCTCCGGCATCGTGACGATACTTTTAATTTCAGTGATTGTTTTTATTATCGGGGAACCTCTGGTTGCACTAATCGACCGGATTAAAATCGGGAAACGTAGGTTCCCCCACCTGCTCAGCACCATCCTTACCCTCTTGCTGATCATGGTGGTTTTTTTCTCCCTCTGCAGTTTCTTCATTCCGCTTATTATTCAGGAGGCCCGGTTGATCTCGACCATTGAAATGCACAAATTGGCGTCCTATTACAGCAAGCAGATAAATGGATTGCAGAATATCCTGATCGATTTCGGAGTCATGCCTCATGAGATGTCGGTGACGACTTTTATTGAAAAAAAACTGTTCAACATTGTCAACTTCGGGTTCTTTTCCGACCTTGTCAAGGATATTTTTTCTTTCACCGGCAAATTCTTTTTTGACACTTTTTCAGTCATCTTTCTCTCCTTCTTTTTCCTTCATGATACGACGATGATCAGGCGGGTGGTTTTATTACTGGTTCATCAAAAATACGAGGAGCAAACCATCCGGGTACTGGATAAAAGCAAGCACCTGCTTTCCCGTTACTACATCGGACTGATGATCAACATCATGGTTATGGTTACCCTTTACACATGTGGTTTGCTTATTATCGGGGTAAAAGGGGCGCTGGTCATCGGGCTCTTCGGAGGAATTATTCATATTATTCCTTACCTGGGTCCGGTTATGGCCACCATGATGGGTGTGGTGCTAGGCGTTACGGGTGTGGTCAGCGTGGGCGACTATGCGATGATGGGCTCAACTGCCCTCAGGATCATCCTGGTTTACCTGACCGCTATCCTGATAGATGTGATCGTTCTGGAGCCAATAATCTATGGGAAAAGCGTCAAAGCTCATCCGGTTGAGATCTTCCTTGTAATCATTGCAGCCGGAAGTATCGGCGGGATTCCGGCAATGATCATCGCAGTTCCTTCTTACACGTTTATCCGGATCGTCCTGAAGGAATTCCTGAGTCAATTCCAGGTTGTCCGGAGCCTGACCGGCCATTTATGATACCTCATCCTCGATAAAAAGAACTATCTTTGATAAAACTTTTGAATCATGGCCAAGAATAGTTTCATGAATATACTCTTCGCAAGCGTGGCCGGACTCGCTGCAGGGATTGCCATCGGCATCCTCCTGGCCCCTGAGAAAGGATCCAAAACCCGGAAAAAGTTACAAGAGAAGCTCCAGGATCTTTCCGATTCAATCCAGGAAGAGTTTTCGGGAGAGCCGGAAAAAAAGAATTAACGCAGAAAACACAAAACACCCAGCATGGATCCGACAAAAATCGCAAGTCAGTTCTCGTCGCTGACGGGAAATGTCAAGCAGTACATTTGGCAGAAGTTTGAGTTGTTCCGATTGATGGCAGCAGAAAAAGTGGCCCTCCTGACGACCCACATCATACTCACCCTAATCCTCTTCATTCTGAGTTTGTTCCTGATTTTTTTCCTGGCGCTTTCCTTTATCTTCTGGTACGGAGAGTATATAGGTCCGATGTACGAAGCAGCATTGATGGTATCAGGATTCTTCCTCCTGGTTTCCATAGCTACTTATCTTTTGCGGTACCAGCTTTTTATCAATCCACTGGTTTCCCGCTTGTCAAACTTAATTCTGGAGGAGGAAACAGATGAAGATGAATGAGTACAGGGGTCGACAGCACAAACCGGTGCGTACCATGAAACAGCTGAAACTCGAGAAGCGGAGGCTTCAGCATGAGATTGACCTGAAAGAAATAGAAATCGGGCAGGACTACCGTAACCTGATCGACATACTGACCTTCCGGAATGTGCTGCAAGTTATTGCTGACGATATTGTCGCGGCTAATACCGTGGTTTCCAAGGCGTACTCCGTCATAAAACCTTTGTTCAAGAAGAGAAAGAAAAAGAAGGAAGAGGGAAGAAGGAAGAGGGAAGAAGGAAGAGGAGGGAGTGAAGGATGAGGGAAGAGGGACGAAGGACGAAGGACGTGAGACGTGAAAATGCCTTCATACCTTTGTGCCCCGATTTTTATTCGAATCGTCAACCTCTGTAAACTTCTTTCCAGTTATTTCTCATCTATTCTGCTTCGAAAACCGGTCCATTGGGGAGATCCCGGATTTGTTTCTATTGAACCTACCAACCAATGCAACCTGCGATGCCCCGAATGCCAGACCGGACAACGGGGACTCACAAGGTCCACGGGCACGTTATCCCTGGAAAACTTCCAGAAATACCTTACTCAGCTCCACCGGCGTCTGAGCTACCTGACCCTCTATTTCCAGGGAGAGCCTTACCTGAACCCGTATTTGTTCAATATGATCTCTTATGCCCGCTCCCGCGACATCTTTGTATGGACCTCCACCAACGGCCATTTCCTTACCGAAGAAAATATCAGGAAAACCATTGCATCGGGCCTGAACAAGCTGGTCATCTCCCTCGATGGGACCGATCAGGAAGCCTATGAACAATACCGGGTTGGGGGTTTGTTCGGGAAAGTCGTTGAAGGGATACGGACTTTCGTGAGGATCCGGCAAGAACTGGAGGCGACAAGGCCAGAACTGGAGATTCAGTTTCTGGTGTTGAAGTCAAATCAGCATCAGATAAAGGAAATTAGGAAATTAGGTAATTTGTTTGGCGTTGACCGAACGGTATTGAAAACGGCGCAGTTCAATGATTTTGAACACGGCAATCCGCTGATGCCGGAGGAGGGGAAATACTCGAGGTACAGGGAAAAAGGCAACGAGGCAACGAGGCAACAAGTCAAAATTCATCACGGC
Source organism: bacterium (assembly GCA_043806735.1). GTDB lineage: Bacteria > Bacteroidota > Bacteroidia > Bacteroidales > FEN-979 > QYOJ01. The sequence goes on from JAZDGR010000018.1 coordinate 8,557, forward strand.
ACAACGACCCATCAGCACATCAGCACATTAGCACATTAGCACATCACCAGTTCGTAATCAAACACCCGCTTCGCAATCGTTGTTTCCGCATGTGGAGCGGTTGCGTAATCACATGGGACGGGCTGGTGGTGCCGTGTTGTTTCGATAAGGATGCCGATCATTGTCTGGGCGATCTGAAGACCCAGTCGTTTCAGGATATCTGGAGAGGTGAGAAATACCGTGAGTTCAGGAAAAGGATCTTTACAGAGAGAAAATCGGTTGATATTTGCAGGAATTGCACGCAAAAGTGGTGAGAGTGGTGCGGTGGTAACGTGGTGCGGTGGGGGGGGTAAAGTAATCCTTCGTTTTTCAGGATTTCCGCGAGTTTCGGTTGGAGTTTAGCGTAGCAGGGTAAACGGGATCTCTTTTACTTCTGCCCTGGTGAAAACAGGAAGCAGTAGAAGAATAACGACGGTGATTCTTTTAAATGTTTTCATTGAAAAGTTTTTAACAAAATCTTACTTTCAGGCGCAATCATAATTACATTCGTAAATTGAATCCATTCAAAGAAGTACCTCAACCATGAGTTTCCTGAAAATCTTTACTGAAAAAAACCGGAAAAACCTGATCATAGCAAATTCCATCCTGCTGTTTTGCATTCTCGCTGTTCTTGTCCTCATCCCCTTCTTGCCGGCTATAGTCCAAAAAACGCTCGCCAGGTTACTATATATGGGAATTTATTTTGGCTCTGTCTATGCCCTTGTCACCCGCATCAGGATCATGTTTACTCTGGCTATTGGATTATCGCTGATGCAAATTGCCTCACAGTTTGCAGGAAGTGAAACCATTGAATTGATTGCACAGGCCCTGAATACTGTTTTTTTTATATATGTGGTGGTCAGGCTAATCAAGCAATTTGCCCTGGCCAAAGAGATCTCCCCCATGGTAATTCTGGGGTCTATCAACGGGTATCTCCTGACCGGCCTCGTTTTTTCTATTTTTGTATTAATCGTGGCAACCGTTTATCCGCAATCCTACCAACTGACCACAACAGGCGGTTATCTTTCGGCTCATGATAATTACCGTGTATTCATCTATTATACCTTCATCACCATGACGACCGTAGGATACGGAGATATCGTCCCGGTAAGCGCGGCAGCACGTTCTCTGGCCATTCTGATGGCGGTAACCGGCCAACTTTACATCGCCGTTATCATTGCCTTTCTTGTCGGAAAATTTGCGGGCCATCTCCTGAAAAAACAAAATTGACCATCCAAAGAAACGAAGGATGAACTGCCCACAAACTAATCCCGGCTGGAATCCACCGCCCGGGGCACAATCAACCGGTTGTACAGTAACAGCCCGATAATGGTCACAACGCCGATCATACTGAAGGTGATCCAGAGCATTGGGGGATTGTTCAGTTTATCAATAAAGAGCACGTAAAGCCAGGCTCCCAGGATCCCTCCTACCCCGCTGCCGATCACCCCGTAAAGAAAGGAGTAGCCCTGGTAAAGCGCTTTTTTATCGGCAGGCGCAATCAATCCCACATAGGAGATGAATTTCGGGTGTGCCGTCATCTCGCCGAGGGTGAAAACGAACATTCCGGTTATAAAGATCCACGGGCTCGGAGAGATGGCGAGCATTCCCATTCCGATGGAGCCGAGCGCGATTCCGCCGATCATGGTTGGCAGCGCTTTGGCTTTCCGTACAAGGGCAGAGACCAGCAATTGCAGCAGGATAATGGCTCCGGCATTCATGGCGGTGACATGCTCGGCTTCAAATTTCCAGTCGGGATTGGAAACAAAAAGGGAAAGGAACGAGTTTACGATCCTGTTGACCGGCGCCATATTGATATGTTCGGTAAGGTACCACAATACCGAGTCGTAGACCTGGAAATACATGATCCAGAAGCCCGAATAGATCACGATCATCAGTATGAAACGATAGTCTTTCAGAACCGTAAGCATCTCGGTAAAAACTTTGAGGAGTGACCTGGATCCTGTAGCGGTCCATTTCGGTTCTTTAAACATAAAATAGTTCAGGAAGAGGAGCCAGCCGGTTCCTATCGCGGCCATGAAAAAGATGTAATTGTAGGATATTGATTTCATCCATGGCACCAGGATCAGCGGAAAGATAAAGGCGCCCAGGTTGATCGACCAGTAGTAGATTCCGAAACCGAGGGAAGAGTTGGATTCATCAGTCACCCGGGCGATGGTTCCGGAGATCATGGGTTTGAAAAAACCGGCGCCCAGGGCTACCAGTAACAGGCTCATGAAGACCGTTCCGTAGGTGTCGGAGAAACCAGTCAGCAGGTAGCCCGTACTCATGGAGATAAAGGCAAAAAAGAGCACCTTTTTGTACCCGAACCGATCGCCGATGGCCCCTGCCAGGATCGGCAGAAAATAGAGCAGCGGAGTAATTACACTCTTAATGGCTCCCACGCTCTCCTTGGAAAAAGCCAATCCGCCCTGATCCCTGTTCAGTACGAGGTAGACCGACAACACCGACATGACTCCGTAGTAGGAGCCCCGTTCGAAGAACTCCATCACGATCACCGTCCAGAAGTTGCGGGGGAAGGAGCTTATTCCTTTTTTTGGTGCGGGCTCAGTCATGGGATACGGTTAAGTACAAAAATGAAACGGCTAAAATAGGAAAAATTACCCCTCCCCCTTATTTCAAACTTCGTTATGCGTTGTCCGATCATTCAATTTTTATATTTCATACTTTTACCTCCTAATCTGCGCAATCTGTGGAATCTGCGGTTAATAAATTGTTCGCAATCACCAATAAATTCGAAGTTGAAGGGACCCCCTCTGCCGTCTCCCCCATCGGCTCGGGCCACATCAACGACTCCTACCTCATTACGACCACCCCGGATCCGGCCCCGGATTATGTGTTGCAACGGATCAACCATCAGGTATTCAAAGACATTCCCGGCCTGACGGCAAACATTGCCACGGTGACGGAACACATCCGGAAGCAACTCGCTGAACGGCCGGTATTGACCGGGCAGGCACGACCGGCTTCCTCCATGCAGGTCCTACAGCTGATCGAGGCAAAAAACGGCTCGTTCATTTACATGGATCTGCAAGGGAATTCCTGGCGCCGCTATCATCACATCCGCGGAAGCCACAGTTTTGACAACGTACCGGGTCCGGAATTTGCTTACGAAGGGGGATGTGCATTCGGGTGGTTTCAGCAGATGACAGCCGGGCTATCTACGGAATCACTCTGTGTGACCATCCCACGGTTTCACGATATCGTGTGGAGGCTGGAGCAATTTGAAGAGGCCGTTCACACTGATATCGTGCATCGTGTGTCGCAAACCGAAGCTGAGATTCGGTTTATACGCGAACGATCGGCTGAGATGCAAACGATCAACCGGCTGATTGATTCCCGACAGCTTCCCTTGCGTGTCACCCACAACGATACGAAATTCAACAATATCCTGTTCGATGCGAACAACAGGGCGATCTGTATTGTGGATCTCGACACGGTGATGCCCGGGACCGTGCTGTACGATTTCGGGGATGCGATCCGCACAGGCACCAATACCGGCACAGAGGATGAAGTGGACCTTGAAAAAGTATCCCTGGATATGGGTTTATTCGAAGCCTATTCCCGGGGATTTCTTGAAGTAGCCGGACCTGGCCTGACCCAGATTGAGATCGATCACCTGGCTTTCTCGGCAAGATTCATGACCTTTATCATCGGACTCCGCTTCCTCACCGACCACATTAACGGGGATACCTATTACAAGATCCGCTTCCCCGGCCATAACCTGCAACGGGCCAGGAGTCAGTTCAGGTTACTCTCGGAGATGGAAAAACAATCTGGGAGAATGGAACAGATCATCAAAGCTTTTTCCCCTTTTTGATGTTTGCGAGGGCGTTGGCGAACTCAAGATATTCATAAAAGCCGGGTGCATTACGGAACGATTCCACCACGAGCTGATCAATCCCGGAAATAATCCCACCATAAATTTTCACCTGACCGAGAAAGACCAGCGAACGCAATACATGATTTCCCACCATGCCATTGGCAAAGACAAGGATGGTGCATTGATCGGCAATTGCTTTTTCAATTTCAATGAAGTAATTTTCGATCTGAAAATCTTTTCGGAGAAGGTTGACGATCGTTTCTGCATCCCGGTGGGTTTGGTCAAGAGTTTGATTTTTCCCCAGCGTTTCGGGCCTGACCCCGGAGGTCACCCCGACTTTTACCGGAAGGTTCAGCAACCCGAGCAGTTCAATCGCTTCTTCGATCAGGATGATCTTCTGATCGACTGTCCATCCTTGCGCGTTTGAAATGGCTAAGGGGATGAAGACACGGCCCAGGTTATCTTTCACTACTCCCAGGTCCTTGATTATATCAGGTGGATAGCCAAACTGGCACACAAGCTCCGAACGAAGAACCGTTGCGGTGGCTTGTCCGCGGACGATCGCATCGACTTCCCTTAATTTCAGCGCGGTCACCAAAGCTTGTTCGGGGGTTTTCGTATGAATGAAAGGAACCTTGGAAATCGCCTTACCGAAAACGGTAACCTCGCAGAACTCCGTAGCCCTTGTCAACGATTCCACGATGGCCTCATCCGGATGGAGAATTCCGATGCCGATCCGTTGTTTCCCGGATGCCGCTTGTTCATGTAGGAATCTGTCGAATGCTGTTTCAATATTCATTTGATCCATTTTTACTGTTTATCCTTATGATCCAAGTGTGGTAATCGGTCTGCATTGAAGGATGTACCATTTCCCATCTTTCCGCGCCCATTCGATATCGCAGGGGTAAGAGAAAAAGGCTTCGATACGAATGACGAGATCAGCTAATTCACGGATCTCCCAGGGATTTAGTTTGAATGTATCGGATTGGCTCGCAGGTAGATCCATCCAGGTAGTTCCACCGTCGGTAGTAAGAAAAACACCTTTGAGTTGCCGCGACGGATATGTTTCCAGGATTTGTCTGTCGCTCTTCCGAATGATGTAACTATCGGGAGTGATAGCTCCCGAAACTACCGCCTCACCGAGTCCGAATCCGGCCTCAATGATCATCTGATCGGGATCCTGGGTGACCGGATGGACCGAAAAAGCCACTCCGGCCACTTCGCTGGCAACCATCTCCTGTACCACCACGGCAACGGAGATATCCGACGTCATCAGGTTGTTCTGAAAGCGATAGGTCAAAGCCCGGGGAGTGAACAAGGATGCCCAGCATTTTTTTATATTCGGTATCAAAGTGGCGCGGGTGGTTCCCAGGTAGGTATCGAGCTGACCGGCCCAAGCCGAATCGGCACGATCTTCTGCGTTCGCGCTGGAGCGAACTGCGACCAGCGGGGCCTGGAGTTGATCAAATGCTGAATAGATGCTGCGTGCGATCTCCTCTTGAATCTCCTCCTGCCTGATCCGGCCGGCGATCTGTTCTGATGCGCTGGACAGGTCATCCGTGTCTCCGACGTCCAAGGATTTAAGAAGGGAAGCGATCCGGGTATCCAATCCGGCAACCTGCAGAAATTGATCATAACATGACGTCAGGATCACAAAGCCGTCTGGAACGGGGATGGTGTGGGTGAACATAGCGCCAAGGTTGGCTCCTTTGCCCCCGGCCGAATCGACATCTGTGGCAGTTATCTCGCAGAATTTCTTTACGAGTGTTTTCATCATTCAGGGTTCAGGAGAGGATCCGGACATATCCCATGTCGGCATCAACTTCCACCAAATCCCCGTCTTTTAAAAGCTGTGTGGCCTTTTTCGTTCCCACGATGCAGGGTTTTTTCAATTCGCGGGCAACAATCGCGGCATGGCAGGTGACACCCCCTTCATCCGTCACAAACGCGGCAGCCTTCCGCATCGCAGGTATGTAATCCGGGGTCGTCATGCTGGTAACCAGAATATCTCCCTCATTTACCTTTTCCAATTCGCTATCGTTGTGGAGGATGGTTACTTTGCCACGAACTTTTCCCCGGCATACTATCATGCCTTTGATTTCCCGGGAGGATTCCTCCTCTGCTGATTGCAACGCAACCTCTTTCTGCTTTAACAAGTCGCCGGTGAGCAGAAAAAATTTGTTGTCGTCAAGCAGCAAAGCGCTTCCTTTTTTACGTGTTTCCAGCTCCTCAACGGCTACCCTGTCTCCGTGGGTGAAGAGTATCGAGACCTCGTTAAGGAGGTAATAGAACAAATCATGCTCACCAAGTTTATAACTGAGAGAAAGCTTTTTCCAGAGTGGTTCAAGGAAAAAGAGCGCTTCAAAGAACTTCTCCGTGCGGTAGTTCCTGAACCAGACGAATTCCTTCAACAGATTGACGGTCTTCTGTTCTGAGGCAGTGAATTGGAATCCTGAGTCCCGTTCATGGGTGATCCCCATCTCGTCAAGGTTCCGTTCATGCAAACTGCTCCGGAAAAAGTCCGGCGAATATCCTGCCGAAAAAAGATCCCGGGATCCGAGGTAAGAATATTTCTGCCAATGTCGCTTCAATGCTACCTCCAGGTCAAACGAGGAATCATCCATCCTGTTTTTGATCTTTTTCAGCTCCATCAGCTCTTCCTCCGGGCCATTGTTTTTTACCGGGATCGAAACTTCCAGCAACCTGTCGTTCATGTCGGCCTCAGAGACCCCATGTTGGCTCAGGATGGCGATAACTTTTTTTTCGATCACCTTACTCAATGGATGGGTGATGGGGATAAAAACCGTCAGATTCTGAAGCAACTTGGCCGATCGCCAGAATATCTCCTCCAGGGATAGACGGTCATTCCCATCCAGGTTCATCCCCCGGCAAAAGTGCACCAATTTCTCACCTGCAGTATATCCATGCCGGGTAAATTTCATAAAAACATCAGGATTATCGTTCCAGTGAGAGGAAATGATCTCTTCGAACCAATCCATATCAAACCAGGCATCACTATCTATGAACTCAAAATTGCTGACATAGGTGTCGAATCCGGTGAGCCGGGAGAACAACTTCTTATCGTTCCAGGCGTGCATGAACAGGTCGCTCTCCAGTAGCGAGATATTACGTTTCATTAATTTTACAAAGTGAGCCATAAATTGTATTATGAATTTCCCTTCGCAAGTTACTGAATCGTACCGAGCCGGTAGCACAAATCATCGGAATCATTTACATATAACAAAACAGCTTGCTCCCCATTAATAGCCACCGAAATCTTTAAGGACGAAAACGGACTGATGGTAGTGGAATGAATTTTTTCGGAGGCGCCCAGGGCCATGACTGTATTACTGAATTTACCGGGCCGCCACCATATACCGCTTTCCATGGATCTGTGAACCTCCAGAGCGCCGTTTGCATTTAATGCTACGGAAGGGACTATGCTGGTGCTCTCCTCGAAAGGATAGAAATAGGTGGCGTTCCCATGGGTGTCTTTCCAGTGGATCAGCAATTGAGCGTTGTCTGCCTGTCCAATCCTGCACCACAAGTAATCTGTTGAAGAATTATGAGCTTCAAAAACTTGGTTCCCATAGATCGCTACTGATGGGGAATGCCCGGTTGTATAATTCCGGCAATCTTCCATGGCTCCCCATGTGATCGTCCCATTTGTATTCATTGTCCCAACATTGTACCATAACTTATCGCTGTAATGAGCCTGATGTACTTCTACGACCATATTATCAGTGTTAATCGCAACAGAGGGCGTTTCTCCTATGTCGTGTTTCTTATGCTGTAACCAGTTGATGACACCGTTGCTTATGTCCAGTGTCCCCGTTCGATAATACAGATCACTGTTATTTTCAGAGCCATGGACTTCAACGACAATATTACCGTCAGTTATTGCTACCGACGGATTTTCCCCGGTATCATAATTACGGGAACTTGTACTGACAGAAAACCATTGAATGGATTTCCCGTCAGGAGATAGTTTTCCCGTGTTGTACCAGAGCTCATTATAATTGTTCTGCGATTGATGAACTTCCACAACATAACCGGCAGTATTGACAGCGACATCTGGATTAATGCCGTTGTCATGATTATATTCTCCTGTCCAGGTAACGGTTGCGAAGTCAAAGTCGGGGAAAACATTATTGGATTTACAGTACCTGACATACCATCCAAAATACGGATCATCGGTTGAAGGATAATTCGGCGCCGGATTTATGATATTATCTTTTTGAACCTTCCACAGACGAGCTGACTTATTCAACCTTCTGAGAGAATCACTCCAATGATGGGTGCCGGATTCTGTAGCGTCCCAGCCATAGAAAACTGTTGTAGAATCCTTTAACTGCTTTGCCCCCCTCATTCTCATCACGAACATGATGGTGTCACCGTCAGGAGGTGCATACAAGGAAGGATCATGTTCCATCACATAATAAGGAAGAATGATAAAAAAAACTTTTCCCCTGACATTGAAAAGCGAAGTACTATCTTTATGAAAATGATTCGGTTGAACAATTTTTTGAATAGAGAAGGTACTGATCAGCAATTCCCGGAATGTATTCCACTGAGATGTACCGGCGGGGGCCGTTTTTGGGTCAAAGGCAAGGGCGATAGGATCATGGCTTGGATTGGCATCAGACCAGTCGGCGATTACTTGTAGCCAGTCACTCAATTTTTTCGACGCCGGATTGCCATGACCATGATCAACCCTGTCTTCACCCGGGTAATGGCTGACCTCAAAATCGCCATTTTTATGGACAATGTCTAACTCGATAAAACGCAATCCTAAGTCAAGTTGCTGAATAATACTGCCTCTATGACCGTCATACTTATTCCCCGAGTATGAGTTATGAGTTGCCATGAAGTTGGCTTTCATAAAGAGATAGGGAGGTTCCGTGTCCGGACCATTGTCGGTACTTTCCTGTTTTTTACATGAGGTTGACTGTAATAATATGACAGAGATAATGGCTGACATGAGTATCAGCAGTACATTTCCTGGTTTTACAAATGGATTTTGGAAATTTTTCATCGGTTTGACCTCCTGTAAGATTAATGAACGGTTTATCAGGTAATTCTAAACTCATTGTAATTCATTATATTTCCGGGCTTTACTACCCGCATGACAACCTCTTCCGAAGAGAAATTCCTCTTGCACCAATCCTGGAATTTATCAACAACCTCCTCTTCTCCTTCGGTAGCGATCCACATTTCAGATGG
>JAZDGR010000019.1:0-30016 GCA_043806735.1 bacterium
CGGGAAAGTGTTCGTGAAAACTTAGTAAGTGTTTTCCACTGATTTACCATTTCCTTGCAGATAACTTGTACTTTTGCCTACCCAAGTTCCAGGAATGTCAACCTCCCTGCTGAATCAATTGAACGATGCGCAAAAAGCCGCGGTTATCGCCACGGATGGTCCTATAATGGTCATCGCCGGAGCAGGCTCGGGAAAGACACGGGTGCTGACCTACCGGGTAGCTTACCTGCTCGAGCAGGGGATAGACCCTTTTCGTATCCTGGCGTTGACCTTTACGAACAAGGCAGCACGCGAGATGAGGGAGCGGATTATCAAACTGGTTGGCGGAACCGATGCACGGAACGTGTGGATGGGAACTTTCCATTCAATTTTCGCCCGGATTCTCCGAATTGAAGGACATTTGCTCGGATATCCTCCCAATTACACCATCTACGATACCGACGACTCGAAACGAGTCGTACGGAACCTGGTCAAGGAGAACAACCTCGATGACAAGATCTATCAGCACGGGTACATTCTTCACCGGATCTCAGCGGCTAAAACTTCGCTGATCTCGGCCGAGGAGTACAATACCAATCTGGAGATCCAGGAGTACGACTCTTCGTCCGGAAAACCCATGACCGGACAACTTTACACCCGGTATCAGAACCGGTTGAAGCGGGCGGCTACGATGGATTTCGACGACTTGTTGTTCAATATGAACCTGCTGCTGCGTGATTTCCCCGACGTGCTGTACAAATACCAGCAAAAGTTTCAGTATATCCTGGTCGACGAGTATCAGGATACCAATTATTCACAATATCTTATCGTCAAGAAACTGGCTGCCAACAATGAGAACGTTTGTGTAGTCGGTGATGATGCCCAGAGCATTTATGCTTTCCGCGGAGCCAACATCCAAAACATCTTCAACTTCAAAAAGGATTATCCCGATCTGCAGGTGTTTAAGCTGGAACAGAATTACCGGTCGACCAAAACCATCGTCAGGGCGGCGAACAAGGTCATCGAAAAGAACAAGCAGCAGATCTACAAAGAGATCTGGACCGAGAATGAGGAAGGCAGCCGGATCCGGCTGATCCGCTCTTCTACTGATACAGAAGAGGGAATGCTTGTCGCCCATTCAATCTTTGAGAACAAAATGAACCACCAGCTCCCGCATGAAGCCTTTGCGATTCTTTACCGCACCAATGCCCAGTCGCGGTCGCTGGAAGAGGCGCTGCGGAGGCTGAACATCCCCTGCCGGATCTACGGGGGGGTCTCTTTCTATCAGCGAAAGGAGATCAAAGATATGCTCGCCTATTTCCGGCTTGCGATTAATCCGAGAGACGAGGAATCCCTCCTGCGTGTGATCAACTACCCGGCACGCGGGATCGGTAAAACCACCCTGGAGAAACTGATCGTGGCGGCTGATGAACAGGGCAAGCCAATCCATGAGATCCTTTCCAACCCCCTGCAGTACCAGCTAAAGCTTCCTGCCGGCACCCAGCAGAAGATCCAGGAGTTCCTTACGATGATCCGGAGTTTTAGCGCCATGCTGAAAACGCGGAATGCCTTTGACCTGGCGAAACACATTGCCACCTCCTGCAGATTGCTGAAGGAATTGTATGAGGATAAAAGTCCGGAAGGGGTGAGCCATTTCGAAAACCTGGAAGAGCTGCTCAATGCGATCAAGGAGTTCACCGAAACCGAACGGTCGCCGGATGAATCTTCGGGGGAGATCGATACCTCGATCCGCACTCTGGATGAATTTATGCAGGATGTTTCCCTGATGACCGATGCCGATTACGATAAGGAAAACGGGAAAGACCGGGTTTCGCTGATGACCGTTCATTCGGCGAAAGGGCTGGAATTCCCGTATGTATATGTAGTCGGACTGGAAGAGAACCTCTTCCCCTCTATTCAGAGCCTGAATTCCCGCTCGGAGCTGGAGGAGGAACGGCGCCTCTTTTATGTCGCAGTCACCCGTGCCAAGCAATCCCTCACGCTGAGCTATGCAGAGAACCGATACCGATGGGGGAACCTTACGATGTGCGAGCCTAGCCGGTTCATTTCCGAGATCCCGCAGGAGCACCTAGACTTTCCGAAGAAGGCGCCGGTCTCTTCAAAAAGCTTTTTATCCGAGGATAATTTTTCCACTTCGCTTCCCGGACTGAAGCGGCAGGAAAAGATCACTCCTCCCCTTAAGAATTACCAGAAAGTGGTTAAGGCCGACATCCCTGATGATTCCAATCCCGCATCGCTGGAATCCATCGTTGCTGGGATTGAGGTAATGCACGACCGTTTCGGGAAAGGAAAAGTGCTGAGCATCGAAGGAAACGGCCCCAACAAGAAGGCAACTGTCTTTTTCCCGGGAGTCGGACAGAAACATCTCTTGCTGCGCTTTGCCCGCCTGAGAATCGCAGAATCCTGAACCGGGTTCCGAAAATTTCCGTATCTTTGCAAAAATTTTTATAGATATGGAATACAATACAACCCGTGATCCGATGGTGATCTCCGAGTACGGAAGGAACATCCAGCATATGATTGAGTACATCACCACCATTGAGGATCGCGAAAAACGGACCAAAGCGGCCAAATTCATTGTGAATGTGATGGAGCAGATGCATCCCCTGGTGAAGGAATCGGGAGATTACAAACACAAGCTGTGGGATCATCTTCACATCATATCGGGATTCAAACTGGATGTCGATTCCCCCTATCCGCCACCCCCACCGCTCACTCTCAGTACCAAACCCGAGCATCTCTCCTACCATGATGCAGAGATAGAATTCCGCCACTACGGAAAAAACATTGCTCTGATGATCGAAAAAGCTTCCGAATACGAGGAAGGTCCGGAAAAAGACGCTCTGGCGAATGCCATTGCCAATCACATGAAGAAATCCTACCTGAACTGGAACCGGGATTCGGTGACGGATGAATTGATTGAAGAGCAGCTGACCAAACTCTCGAAAGGCCAGCTCAAACTGAAGCAGGATATGCGGCTGGTTGCCACGAGTGACATTCTTGCCCTCAATAAAAAGCGCAAGCCTTTCCGGCAAAAGGAAAATTCGAACCAACTATACCGGGGCCGGAAGAAACAGCCGTGAGTTCATTTGAGATAACCGGTGGGAAGAAACTGTCGGGCACGATAGTTCCGCAAGGCGCCAAGAATGAAGCGCTCCAGGTTATTTGTGCCACCCTGTTGACCTCTCAGAAGGTCACCCTTCACAACATCCCCGATATCCTTGACGTACGCAAGTTAATCGATCTCCTGGAAGCGCTGGGAGTGACGGTGACAAAAGAAGGAAACTCTTCCTGGTCTTTTACTGCCGCGAATATCCGGTTTGATTACCTGCAAAGCCGCGATTTCCGGGATAAGGTGGGTAGTTTGCGCGGATCGATCATGATCCTTGGACCGCTCCTGGGGCGTTTCGGGAAGGGATTTGTCTTTCTTCCGGGCGGAGACAAAATAGGAAGGAGACGGCTGGATACCCATTTTATCGGGTTCCAGAAGCTGGGAGCAGTTTATACTTATGACCCCGACAGCCAGGTCTATTCCTTTACCGCCCCGGAACTGCGGGGAAGCTACATGCTGCTTGATGAGGCTTCGGTTACCGGGACTGCCAACATTCTCATGGCCGCTGTGCTGGCCAAAGGAGAAACAACGATTTTCAATGCTGCCTGTGAACCTTACCTCGTTCAGTTGTGTGAAATGCTGAACCGGATGGGCGCCAGGATCCGTGGTGTGGGATCCAACCGGCTTACCGTCGAAGGGGTGGAATCCCTGACGGGATGCGAACACACGCTCCTTTCCGACATGATCGAAGTGGGGAGTTTCATCGGGTTGGCAGCTATGACCGGTTCCGAGCTCACGATCCGGAATGTCAACTATCAGCATCTTGGCCTCATACCGAATGTTTTCCGGCGGTTAGGAATCCGCCTTGAAAAGAGAGGCGACGATCTGTTCGTCCCTGCACAGGAACACTATGAAGTTGAAACCTTTATGGACGGGTCGATTATGAGCATCGCTGATGCTCCCTGGCCGGGGTTCACTCCCGACCTGATCAGCATCGTGCTGGTTGTCGCCACCCAGGCCCGTGGAAGCGTGCTGATCCATCAGAAGATGTTCGAAAGCCGCTTGTTTTTCGTCGACAAGCTGATCGACATGGGAGCCAAGATCATCTTATGTGACCCGCACCGGGCTATTGTGATCGGGCTGGACCACCAGGTTCCCCTGCGTGGCATCCGCATGTCTTCTCCCGATATCCGGGCGGGGGTCGCTCTGCTGATTGCAGCACTTTCGGCAACCGGAAAAAGCGTCATTGACAACATCGAGCAGATTGACCGGGGATACGAACGCATCGACGAGCGGTTGCGGGAACTGGGCGCCGGAATCCAGCGCATCAATGGCTGACATTTTGTCGCAATCCCATCTCCGGCAAATTTTTTGTACCCTTGCAGAGAATCTTAACTTGTTGAAATTCTATTGGTAAAAATGACAGGAAAAAAATCCAGTAAAGAAAAGGAAAAAACCAGTTTGGAAGAAGCCGGATTACCCGGTCCGGGCATACTGGAACCGGTCGAAGCAGTTGTCCCCGATGACGATGCTCCGGAGGATGAGAAAAACGAGGAAAAACCACCCGAAGACCCGAACGGGAAAATAGCTGAATTGAATGACAAATACCTCCGGTTGTTCTCGGAGTTTGACAATTACCGGAAACGGACTTTGAAAGAGAAGATCGAATTGAGTAAAACGGCTTCTGCTGATGTGATTACCTCTCTTTTGCCTGTGCTCGATGATTTTGAGCGTGCCATCAAAGCATACGCATCCTCAGCGGAATCAGATGTTCCCATTGACGAAGGTATCATTCTGATCTACAATAAATTTCTGAATATTCTTACCCAGAAAGGATTGGAACAGATGAAAACCATCGGGGAACCATTTGATACCGATTTTCATGAAGCGATCACCAACATTCCGGCACCGACGCCCGACATGAAAGGGAAGGTCATGGACGAGGTGGAGAAGGGCTACCTGCTCAATGGGAAAGTGATCAGGTATGCGAAAGTTGTCGTGGGCTGTTAGGGATGGATTACGAATGACGAAGGACGAAAGACGAATGACGAAAAGAGATTACTACGAAATACTGGAAATCGACAAGTCTGCTTCTGCAGAGGAGATCAAGAAGGCGTACCGGAAGCAGGCCTTGAAATTCCATCCCGATAAGAATCCCGGTGATCATACGGCGGAGGATAAATTCAAGGAGGCGGCCGAAGCTTATGAAGTGCTGAGCGATCCAGACAAACGTAAGCGTTACGACCAGTTTGGTCATGCAGGGCTGGGCGGATCATCAGGCTACGGGGGGTTCAGCGGAGGAATGAACATCGATGAGATCTTCCGGCATTTTGGTGACATCTTCGGAGGAGGAGGCTTTGAAGATCCTTTCAGTGCCTTTTTCGGCGGAGGGCGGAACCGCCAGGGACGAACCGTTCACAAGGGATCAAATCTCAGGGTAAAGGTGAAACTGACGCTGGAGGAGGTTGCCCACGGTGTGGAGAAAAAAATAAAGGTCAACAAATACGTCAGATGCACGACCTGCAGCGGAACCGGAGCCAGGAGGGGGAATGCTTACCAGACCTGCAGTACCTGTAGAGGGAGCGGGCATGTGACCCGTATCACATCTTCCTTCCTCGGCCAGATGCAGACCACCACTATCTGTCCGCATTGCGGAGGCGAAGGGCAGATCATCACCGATAAATGCCTGGATTGCGCCGGGAACGGGGTCATCAAGGGAGAGGAGGTGATTTCCATCAAGATCCCGGCGGGAGTAGCTGAAGGCATGCAACTATCCATGAGCGGGAAAGGAAATACTGCTGCGAGGGGCGGTGTTCCGGGAGACCTCCTGATCCAAATTGAAGAACAGAAGCATGCCCTTTTTGAACGCGATGGGAACAACCTCATTTACGAACATTTTCTGACCTTCGCAGATGCCGTGATGGGAACCAGCATTGAGATCCCCACAATCGACGGCAAGGTGAAAATAAAAATAGAGCCCGGAACCCAGAGCGGAAAGATTCTACGTTTGCGTAACAAGGGTTTACCCAGCGTTAACGGATACGAAGGCAAAGGCGATTTGCTCGTCACCCTGAACATCTGGACTCCACGGAACCTTACTAAGGAGGAAAAAGCTTTGCTGGTGAAGCTGAACGAATCTCCCAATTTCCAGCCCGACCCGGATCAGCGGGACCGGACTCTTTTTTCCCGTGTAAAAGATTATTTTGAATAACCGATGGATCTGTTTGTCGCCACGAATATCAGCAAGCAATACGTTGCACACAAAGCCCTTGACAGGGTTTCCCTCCGGGTGCCGGAAGGCACTATTTTCGGACTGCTTGGGCCCAACGGGGCGGGAAAAACCACCTTCATCCGGATCATAAACCAGATTATTGCTCCCGATGAAGGCGAACTGCTCTATCAGGGACGGAAGTTAAAGCCGGAGGATGTGGAAACGATCGGATACCTTCCGGAGGAGCGGGGATTGTACAAGAAAATGAAGGTGGGAGAACAGGCTCTCTACCTGTCGCAGCTAAAAGGGTTATCCCGGGCGGAAGCGGAAAAACGCCTCCTGTTCTGGTTCTCCAACTTCGAGATCATGGGGTGGTGGAACCGGAAAGTGGAAGAGCTTTCGAAAGGGATGCAGCAAAAGGTACAATTCATCATCACCATCATTCATCGTCCGAAACTGCTGATCTTTGACGAGCCGTTCAGCGGGTTTGATCCGATCAATGTAAACCTGCTGAAGGGGGAGATCCTTAAGATGAAAGCCGACGGCTCCACCATCATCTTCAGCACCCACAACATGGCTTCGGTCGAAGAGCTGTGTGATAATATTGCCTTGATTGATAATGCAAAAAAGATCCTCGACGGAAATGTGAACGCCATTAAGCGGGAATTCTCCACGCACACCTTTGAGATCCGGTTTAATACCTTTGAGGGAGACCTGAAGTCTTTGTTACCTACTCAATTTGAGATTGTGGAAACCGGGCGTGACGAGGAGGTTCACGTTGCCAAAATCAAACTGCCTGATAAAGCAGGTCCGAATGAACTTTTACAAACCCTGTTGCCCCATGTAACGATCTATTCCCTGAATGAGATCATCCCCAGCATGAACGATATCTTCATCCGTGTGGTGACAGAGCAGGATGCTAAAAAAGAACCCTTAACCGAAGCGTGATTCCATGAAAAAGATCTGGCTCATCATACAGCGGGAATATCTCACCCGGGTCCGGAAAAAGTCCTTCATCATCATGACCATTCTCGGCCCTTTACTGATGGCGGGGATCGTCATCGTTCCCATCTACATTGCAACAACCACCAACGAGACGAAAACGATCGCGGTACTTGACGAGACAACGCTCTTTGTCGGGAAGTTCAAAGATTCTGACAACATCAAGTTCCATTACCCGCAAACTGCCATCGGGATTGCCAAAGAGACGTTCGCCAAAAGCGGTGATTATGCCTTGCTCTTTATCCCCCGGACCGAAGTGGCCTTGCCGACCAACGCGATCCTTTATTCCAACGCACAGGTCAACATCAATGTGAAAAGTTACATCCGCAACGTACTATCGAAACGGGTGGAAGACCTGAAGCTGGAAGCCCAGCTCCGGAATCTTTCCAAAGATAAATCCAGCCCCATCAACGTAGATGATCTGATGCGATCGATTAAAACATCCGTAGATATCAGTACCATGAAGATCGGGGATGACGGGAAAGAGGAGAAAAGTTACACGGAAGTCAGTATGGTGCTGGCGATGTTCGGAGCCATTCTGATCTACTTCTTTATCTTTATGTTCGGAACGCAGGTGATGCGCGGCGTGATTGAAGAGAAGACCAGCCGGATCGTGGAGGTCATCATCTCCTCGGTCAAGCCATTCCAGCTGATGATGGGAAAGATCATCGGGGTAGCCCTGGTCGGCCTCACCCAGTTTTTGCTCTGGGTGGTCCTCACCTTTATACTCATCACCGCTGTGACTTCTTCTTTCTCGATGAAAACTGTTTCCCGGACAAGTGAGGTATTTGCCGCGATCGACAGCATCAACTTCCCAGTGATGATCGGATCTTTCCTGTTTTTCTTCCTCTTTGGCTACCTGATGTACGCAGCCCTGTTTGCAGCGATTGGCGGGGCGGTCGACAACGAGACGGAAACGCAGCAGTTTATTCTCCCGCTAACGGCGCCGCTGATCCTGGCTATTGTACTCTCTCAGTTCATCATCCAGGAACCGGAAGGCCCGGTAGCTTTCTGGCTCTCGCTGATCCCCCTTACCTCCCCCGTGGTGATGATGATCCGCATCCCGTTTGGCGTTCCCTACCTGCAGGTTTTCCTTTCGATGATCTTATTACTCCTTGGGTTTCTGGGAACCACATGGATGGCTGGACGGATATACCGGATAGGGATCTTGATGTATGGAAAAAAGGTGAGTTACAGAGAACTATGGAAGTGGCTGAAATATTGAAAGGATTGCCATGGATTGCCATGGATTGCCATGAATTGCCATGAATTGCCATGGATTGACATTAATTGCCATAGAGGTTTGACCATTCGTAGCGCTTCCGTTTTTCCCAATCTCTTTTATGGTATACATAGCTAACGATCATCGGCACCACGGAGGTGGCTTCGGCAAAGACCATCTGTTCATACACCGTGTCTACTTTCCCCCAGGATGAGGCTTCTTTGAGTGTGGAACTCGAGCATGCGCCATCCCGGGCATCGGCTACCGTAATTTGTACGGCATATTTATGCATGGGGACATTCTTTCCCAGGACTTCGGCACAAATTACCGTATCCTGGATAAAGTTCTTTGGCACCCCTCCGCCAATCATGAACAGTCCGGACCTTTTAGCGGCCATTTTAATCTTCGTCAACTCCAGAAAATCAGCGACTGAATCGATTGACATATGCCGGCGGGGATGATCCCATTGATGCTTTACCAATCCGAATCCGGCACTGCTGTCGCTGAATGCAGGACAGAAAATGGGAACATGACACTCAAAACAGGTTTGAACCAGGGAGTCTTTTTTCACGGCATGCGTGGTAAGATATCTCCCCATTTCCCAGATGAATTCCCGGGAGGAATATGGTCTTGGTTCAAGCGAATCTGCAATCCTGGCAACCGTTGTGTCACAAACCTGAAGTTCCTCCTCATCAATATAGGTATCGTATATCCTGTCGATGTAATGAGCCCGTAACTCTTTGTCATCCACATACGGAGATCCTTTGTAGTGTTTGAAACCCAGTGCTTCAAAAAAATCCATATCCACAATGGAGGCCCCGGTAGCCACAATGGCATCTACCATATTATGCCTGACCATATCCACATAGACCTGCATACAGCCTCCTGCGCTGGTACTTCCTGCAAGTGTCAGGAAAACCGTACACCCTTTATCCCTGATCATCCGGTTCAGGATGTCAGCAGCAGTTGCTGTATCCCGGGAAGTAAAGGACATATCCCGCATGGCATCAATGATCGGAGTCGAATCAATTGCTTTTATGTCAATGTGCTTAATCTCCTCTTTTAAAAATGTTTTCTTGTCACTCTTTTGCATCTGAATACCTTTTTATTTCATTCAAAATTACAAGAAATTCCATGGCAATTCATGGCAATCCATGGCAATCCATGGCAATTCTCTCAATATCCTAATATTTTCAGCATCGACTTATAACTCTGCTCCTTCGAGAATAGTTTTGTATAGTATTCCCTCTGCTCATCCAGATCGATCAGCACATGTTTCGGAGCCGGTGTAAGGCAATGCTGGATTCCGCCGTAGCCCCCGATGGCTTCCTGGTAGGCGCCGGTATGAAATAACCCTATGTAGAGCGGCTCTTCGGGGTTAAACTTGGGCAGAAAGACAGCGTTGGAGTGGGATTCGGCGTTGTAGTAGTCTTCGCTGTCGCAGGTAAGTCCGCCCAGAAAAACCCGTTCATATTCCGAATCCCAGTTATTGACAGCCAGCAGGATGAAACGCTTGTTGATCGCCCAGGTATCGGGTAATGTGGTCATGAAGGAGCTGTCGATCATATTCCAGACCTCCCGGTCGTTCTGCCGCTTCTGGTCGATGATAGAATAGAGAACGGCTCCGCTTTCTCCAACGGTAAAAGATCCGAATTCGGTAAATATATCCGGTTCCGGAACATTGTTTCGCTCGCACATGCTTTTGACCTGGGCAATGATCTCTTCTGCCATGTAGTCATATTCGTAGTTAAAGCCGAGTGAACTCTTGACCGGAAATCCACCTCCGATGTTCAAGGCAGTCAGTTCGGGACATACTTTTTTCAACTCGCAATAGACATTCACGCTCTTATGCAATTCATTCCAATAATAGGCTGAATCCTTGATCCCCGTATTGATAAAGAAGTGCAGCATCTTCAATTCGAACTTCAAATTGTCCTTGATCTTCTCCAGGAAATAGGGAACGATGTCGTTGTAACGGATCCCCAGCCGGGAGGTGTAAAAATCGAACTTCGGCTCCTCTTCTGATGCGATCCTGATCCCTATCTTCATCCGGGGTTCCAGGTGACCGCTAAATTGTTCCAATTCAGATATATTGTCCAGGACAGGTAACATATTGGAAAAACCCCCGTTGAACAATTCGAGGATATTTTCGATGTACTGGGGGCGTTTGAATCCGTTGCAAACGATGTAATGACTCTTGTCAAACAGTCCACGTTCTGCCAAATCCATCACAATCGAAAGGTCAAAAGCGGAGGAGGTTTCGATGTGGATATCATTCTTCAGCGCTTCTTCCAGCACAAAACTGAAATGCGAGCTCTTGGTGCAGTAACAATAGTGGTAATCTCCCTGGTAATCTACTTTTGCCATAGCCACGTTAAAGAGGCGCTTCGCTTTCTGGATCTGCTGGCTGATCTTTGGAAGGTAAGTGATTTTCAGGGGAGTTCCATACTGCTTGATAATATCCATCAATGGAACGTTGTGAAAATAAAGCTCATTCTCCACCACGTGGAATTCTTCCTGAGGGAAATCAAATGTCTGTTCGATCAGGTCAATATATTTGTTCTTCATATCCTGTCTCCTTAATCCAATTCATTTACTTTAATGTTTTTTATTCAATCCGGGTTACTTACATCCAAATATTATAACAAAAGTAAAAGAAATTGAATTAGCTTTGACGAACCGATTCGAAGATCCTTCGCAAACTTTACAAAGAGTTGCAGTAATTTCAAAAGAAACTTCTATCTTTGCACGCTCAAAAAAAGAAACCCTAACTAGTCTGATAACCCAGTTAAAATCAAAGTTTCATGCAAAATAAAGGCGTTGTAAAATTCTTTGCGGTCATCTTTGCCATCGTATGCATCTTCCAGTTATCCTTTACATTCATCAGTTACCGCATATCCAGGAAAGCCGAAACATATGCATTGGCCCCCAGTGTGTTGGAGGAAGCCCGCCGGTTGGCCAAAGGAGATCTTCCGCGGCAGGATTACCTGGTTGATTCGATTGCCACAAAACGGTTGGAGTATTTCAATGATTCCATGTCGGGAAACGTGGTTTACAACATTCTCCTTAAGAAATATACCCTGAAGGATGTCAGGGAACGGGAAATCAACCTCGGGCTCGACCTCAAAGGCGGGATGAACGTGACTATGGAAGTATCGGTGCCGGATGTCATACGTGCCCTTTCCGGAAATAGTCAGGACCTCACCTTCAACAAAGCCCTGAACCTGGCTCTTGAAAAAGAGAAAACCAGCACCGCCGATTTTGTAGATATTTTCGCCGAATCATTCCGGGAAACTGATCCCAACGCCAAGCTGGCATCGATTTTCAATACGGTGGAACTGAAGGACAGGGTCAACTACAACTCGACCAACGAAGAGGTACTGCAGGTGATCCGCGAGGAAGTGAATGCCGCCATCGACCGCACGTTCAATATTTTGCGTACCCGTATCGACCGTTTCGGTGTGACCCAGCCAAACATCAACCGGCTGCAAACCGCCCGGAGAATCCTCATCGAGCTTCCCGGGATCAAAGAACCTGACCGCGTCAGGAAACTATTGCAGGGAACAGCCCAGCTTGAATTCTGGGAAACCTTCCAATATCCCGATCTCTACCCCTATTTTGCGGATGCCAATAAGCGCCTGGCCGCTATTCTTGCCGGACAGGATACCACCAAAGCCGCAGCAGATTCTGCTATCGATACGACGCTTGCCGGCGTAAAACCCAGCAAGCAACCTACGATCACCGAAGCCAAAGGGGTGACTGACACCTCGAAAATTACAGCTGTTGACACGGCCCAGGAAAACGTGTTGCTGAAGCAACTGGGGAAAGATACCTCGGCAACAGCCCAGCAATCCAAGCAACAACAATCCTTTGATGAATATGCCAAAACCAATCCGTTGTTCGCCTACCTCAATCCCGCCATCTACCAGAATGAGGAAGGACAATATGTGCCCGGGCAGACAGCTATGGTTGGCCGGGCCTTCATCAAGGATACGGCAAGGATCAATGACATGCTCCGTCAGGTCAAAGGAGTATTTCCGCGAGACCTGAAGCTTGCCTGGACTGTGAAACCCCGTTCAGAAACCCCGGATATCCTTGAACTCGTAGCATTGAAAGTCACTTCCCGCGATGGCTCCCCTGCTCTTGGCGGAGATGTCGTCACCAATGCCCGTCAGGACTATGACCAGAACGGTCGGGTAGAGGTGACCATGTCGATGAATTCGGAAGGCGCCAGGATATGGAAACGGCTGACGGGCGACAACATCGGAAAACAGATTGCCATCGTGCTTGATGGGTATATCTATTCCTATCCCAATGTCAACGGGGAGATCCCGAATGGGATGTCTTCCATTACAGGAGGTGACATGACCGTGGAGGAAGCGCTGGACCTGGCGAATATCCTGAAAGCCGGGAAACTTCCTGCCCCTGCCCGCATCGTCCAGGAAGAGGTGGTTGGTCCCACCCTGGGGCAGGAATCCATCCGGTCAGGCTTGCTTTCCTTTATTCTCGCATTCATTGGCGTACTGCTCTACATGTCCCTTTACTACGGACGTGCCGGCAATGTGGCCGATATCGCTCTTTTTGCCAACGTATTCTTCCTGTTTGGCGTCATGGCATCGATCGGTGCCGTACTCACCCTTCCGGGTATTGCCGGTATCGTATTGTCACTGGCAATGGCCGTCGACTCGAACGTGATCATCTATGAGCGAATGCGGGAGGAGATCCGGGCAGGCAAAGGCATGCGGCTGGTGGTTAAAGATGGTTTCAGGCATGCGTTATCAGCCATTATCGATGCGCACGTGACCACGATCCTCACCGGTATCGTTCTTTACATTTTCGGAAGCGGCGCGGTCCAGGGGTTTGCCACTACGTTGGTGATCGGTCTGGTGCTCTCCCTGTTCACTGCTCTCCTCGTCGCCCGGTTGCTCTTTGAATGGATGCTCGACCGGAACATGCACATCACGGTCGGGAATAAATATACCATCAATGCGTTCACCAACCTGAGTTTCGACTTCCTGAAGGTAAGAAAGTATGCCTACCTCCTTTCCATCGCCATCCTGCTCCCGGGTATGATCAGTCTGCTTGTCCGCGGATTGGATCCGGGCATTGATTTCACCGGTGGCCGGAGTTATATAGTCAGGTTTGACCAACCCGTCTCCACTAACGATCTTCGCGAGGGTCTGCGGCAGGTCTATGACGAGTCTCCTGAAGTGAAGACATTTGGCCCGGAAACCCAGGTGAAGATCACCACAAAATACCTCATCGAAGATAAATCTACGGCGGCAGACTCCATCGTCGACATCAAACTCTATGAGGGAGTTTCCCGATTCTATAAAACGTCCATCTCTTTTGAAGAGTTCAACTCCTCAGATCCGGGAAAAACGCTTGGAGAGCTCAGTTCCCAACGAATCGATCCGGCGATCTCTTACGCGTTGATCTGGCAGGCGGTTTTTGCTGTCGGGTTTTCCCTGCTCATCATTTTCATTTACATTGCCATCCGGTTTAAGAACTGGCAATATGGTGCGGGAGGAGTCATCTCGCTTTTTCATGATTCGCTGTTTATCCTGACATTGTTCTCTTTGTTTTACGGAGTTCTCCCTTTCAACATGGAGATTGACCAGTCATTTATCGCAGCAATCCTTACCGTGATCGGGTATTCGATCATGGATACGGTCATCATCTTCGACCGGATCCGCGAATATAACAAGCTCTATCCGAAACGTGATTTGCTGCTTAATATCAACGGAGCCATCAACAGCACGCTGGGTCGAACCATCAACACGTCGGGAGTCACGCTGGTTACCCTCATCGTGATCTTTATTTTTGGCGGGGAAGTGCTGCGTGGCTTCACTTTTGCAATCATGGTCGGTGTCATCGTCGGTACCTATTCATCTGTCTTCGTAGCTACCCCCATCGCTTACGATATCCTCCGGTGGCAGAAAGCGCGGAGGGAGCGCAAGGCTAGTTAGCAACTGCCAACTGCCAACTGCTAACTGCCAATTTTTACGTGCCACTTTGTACGAAAATTGTATCTTTGTACGTTTACGCTGTACACCATTTCACGTACGATGAACTATTCGATTACCGCACTGCTTATTTTTCTCTTTTTCTCCGTTTCAGGCTCTCTTTCGGCCCAGAACAAACACACCAAAGCTGCGGATGGTGCTTTTGCCGACCAGCAATATTCGCTCGCCCTGGAGAAATACCAGAAAGCTTATTCGAAACTAAAAAGCAACCGCGATGAACGTGACCGGGTCTCTTTTCAGATGGCGGAATGCTATCGCCTGATGAACAATACCAAACGGGCTGAGGTTGCCTATAAGCGGTTGACCGGCGAAAGGTACAAGAGCAAACAGCCCAAGATTCTGCTTTATTATGCCGATGCCCTGAAAAGCAATGGCAAATATGCCGAAGCCATCGAGCAGTACAAGGCATACCAGGAACTGGTCCCCAATGATCCCGTGGCAGGAGCCGCCATTACATCCTGCATACTGGCACTGGAATGGATCGAAAACCCCTCCAAATATGGCGTCGAAATTCAAAAAAAGATCAACACCCGGGAAGATGACTTTGCCCCGGCATACGCCGATAAGACCTTCAACTCGATCATCTTCACTTCCAACCGCGATGCCTCTTCCGGGAAGTTCAAGGACAACTGGACCGGGATGAAGTTCACCGACCTCTTCTATGCAAGGAAAGACCGCAAAGGGGACTGGAACAACCCGGTGTTGCTGGACCAGGACAAAGTCATGAACACCGAAACCAATGAGGGGGCAGGACAGTTCAACACCCGGTTTACCACCCTCTATTTCACCCGTTGCTGGAATGAACCCCGGAAGAAAAACGGATGTACCATCTTCAAGACTAACCGCATCGGCGGAACCTCCTGGGGGGATGCTGTACTTATCAATCTGGGGGGGGACAGTACAATCGTCAACGGTCATCCCACCGTTTCTTCCGATGAGAGTGTGCTCATTTTCTCTTCCGATCGCCCGGGCGGACTTGGCGGGAAAGATTTATGGAAAGCCACCCGGAAAGGAAAAGGAGAATATACCCGTCCGGTTAATCTGGGTCCGGAGATCAATACCCCCGGTGATGAAATGTTTCCCTTTTTACGGAACGATACGATCCTCTATTTTGCTTCCAACGGCTATCCCGGAATGGGAGGCCTGGATATTTACCGGAGCGTGGAGAGCCATGACAAATGGAGCCGGCCTGAGAACATAAAATACCCGATCAATTCGCCTGCCGATGACTTGGGTATCGTCTTCAACGCCGAAGAACCCGAAGAGGGCTTTTTCTCCTCGAACAGGCCGGGAGGGAAAGGGAAGGACGATATCTACTCGTTCCTCATTCCCCCGGTCTATTTTACCCTCGAAGGAGATGTGATTGATGATCTGACCCTGCAGCCGGTCGTGGGTGCGACAGTGAGTATTGTCGGGACCAACGGGAAGACAGCGCAGTACCATACAGATGGGCGTGGCCATTTCTCATTTAATAAGAACCAGATCCTGCCCAGCACCACCTATGAGATCCTGGTGGTCAAAGAAGATTATTTCAATGAGAAAGCAACGGAGACCACCCTTGGATTTGAAGCCAGCAAAGACCTCATGCGGGATTTCGTGCTGAAACCGATCCCAAAAAAACCGGTGGTGTTACCCGACATCCTGTATGACCTTGCCAGGTGGGACCTGAAGCCCCAGTTCCAGGACTCATTGCAAGGGCTCATCACCACCCTCGACGCCAATGAAAACATCGTGATCGAGCTGGCTTCCCATACCGACTCCCGTGACACCGAGGAACGAAACGACATCCTGTCGCAGCGGCGGGCTCAATCGGTCGTTGACTACCTGATCACCCGGGGCATTGATCCCGACCGGCTGGTTGCGAAAGGCTATGGAGAACGCGTTCCACGTACCCTACCCCGCGACATCAGCCGGGAAGAATACACGTTTACCACCGGGACCGTGCTATCCGATACGTTGATCAACAGCCTCCCGAATACGGCCATCAAGGAGGCTGCACATCAACTGAACAGGCGCACCGAATTTGCGGTCCTGCGCAACGACTTCATACCGAAATCGAAAGTGACCAGGAAACCAGGGCCCAAGATCGAGGTGGTCGTGGAACCGGAAGAAAACAGTGTCCCCTATACACTGACCAAAGAGGAAAATATCGAAGCAACCTGTTATGTCAACGGAATCACCATGACCTTCCAATATGATCCCAAAGAAAAGGACTTTACCATCTCGACATCCGAAGCGATGAGGCTCCTGACCTCCGGCGCCATTGATCGCACCGATTTTGAAGGCGACGCAACCAAGGTGATCGGAGAAGGGGTGATTGCCGACAAAGCTGTATTCACTATCAGCGAGATGCGGATCGGCAGAAGTACGGCCAAAGATCTGAAGGTGACGGTGAACCAGCGATTAAAAACCTCGTTGCTTTTCGGGGAAAGCACCCTGAAAAAATTCGGCAGCTTCAGTATTGATGCAGCCGACAATAAGATTATCTTTGAATAATGGAGCAGGAATCCAGGTATGATCGTCGGGGGGTCTCTACGGGGAAAGAGGAGGTGCATGCGGCAATAAAAAACCTGGACAAAGGGTTGTTTCCGAAAGCTTTCTGTAAAATCATCCCTGATGCAGCCGGCGGCGATCCTGCCTGGTGCAATATCATGCATACCGATGGTGCCGGGACCAAATCCTCCCTGGCTTATCTTTATTGGAAAGAGACCGGAGATCTCTCCGTATGGAAAGGGATCGCCCAGGATGCCATTGTGATGAACCTGGATGACCTCGCCTGCGTGGGAGCTCTCGATAATATCCTGCTGTCCAGCACCATCGGACGAAATAAACACTGGATCCCCGGCGAAGTACTATCTGCGATCATTGAGGGAACCGAAGAATTCCTTGCGAAGATGCAGAAGCTGGGAATCGGGATAAGGTCGACCGGCGGGGAGACAGCCGATGTGGGTGACCTGGTGCGGACCATCGTGGTAGATTCGACCGTTTTCTGCCGGATGCCGCGGGCGAAGGTAGTTGATAATGCACGGATTGAAGCGAGAGATGTACTCGTAGGACTGGCTTCCTTCGGACAGGCAACATACGAAACCGGATACAACAGCGGGATGGGCAGCAACGGGCTGACTTCCGCACGTCACGATGTGCTCGATAAGAGTTATGCCAGTAAATACCCCGAAAGTTATGACTCCCGGATACCGGATCAGTTGGCCTATTCCGGTTCCTGGAAACTCACCGATCCGTCAGGGGTGGAAGGGATCGACATCGGCAAACTGCTGCTCTCCCCTACCCGCACCTATGCCCCGGTAGTCAAACGGATCCTGGAGACCTGCGGCAAGGAGGTTCACGGCATCATCCATTGCTCCGGAGGCGGCCAGACGAAGATCCTTCACTTCATTGACAGGCTTCATGTGCTCAAAGACGGGTTATTCCCGGTTCCTCCGCTGTTCACCCTCATTCGGAATACATCGCAGACTCCCTGGCGGGAGATGTTCCGGGTATTCAACATGGGGCACAGGCTGGAACTCTATGTTCCTTCTTCTGTTGCTTCACAGATCATCGCCATCGCCGAAACCTTCTCCATCGATGCCCGGATCATCGGCCGGTGCGAACCGGCAGCCTCGCCCAGGCTGACTATCTCAACCGGACAGGATACGTTTACGTATCAGGTTTAGAGACTGTTTAAAAATTGATAATCCCCACCCCCATGAACTCTCTGAAGAACCTCTTATATGGCCTGCTTCTGGCAATAATCCTCGTTCTTACCGCAGGATGCAGACAGCAACTGCCTGCGCCTGTCGTTGCGATATCCAAAGCCTCGGATAATTATATTAACTGGCTGAAACGGGCCGATTCCACCGTCAGGTACATCAACCTGTATTCCCTGAGTACCGATTCAGCCCTGGCTGCTCTTGATAGCTGTTCCGGACTTCTGCTCACAGGAGGAGAAGATGTGTTTCCGGGGATTTACGGAAAAGAGGGCGATACGGCCCGGTGCGGGGAGTTTGACTTTTTCAGGGATACGCTGGAGATCAACCTGATCCTCTACGCCCTGGAACAGAAATTACCCATTTTTGGCGTTTGCCGGGGAGAACAGATCCTGAACGTGGTGTTTGGCGGAGAGCTCTACATTGACCTCCCTCAGGATTTTGATACCTCAGTCATGCACCGGTACGACGATTACCTCTCCTGCTTCCACATGGTTTATGTCGAGCCCGGTTCCCTCCTCCATTCCATCTGCAATTGCGATTCGGCAAAGGTCACTACCAACCATCACCAGGCGATCAGCGTGCTGGCTCCCGATCTGAAAGCCAACTCCTTTTCGGCCGACGGACTGATGGAAGGCATCGAGCTCGAAAATCCTGATGGAGAAAGCTTCCTGCTCGCAGTGCAATGGCATCCCGAGCGCATGGAGGAAGGCAATCCACTTTCGGGCCCACTGGCATATGAGTTTGTCAAACAGTGCAGAAAGTATTCCCCCAAGGGCAATTGACGGTACTTTTTCGTATTTTTGCAGGCGGACAAGCGGATGAAGGACGACGGATGTTTGCTAACTGCCAACTGCCAACTGCCAACTGCCAACTGAGAACTGCTAACTAAAAAGTATGCTACAGAAACTGGAGGCGATACAGAAGCGATTTGACGAGCTGACGGAGGCGATGAACGATCCCGGGATAACGGGCGACATGAAACGTTACATCAAGCTTAACCGCGATTACAAGGAACTGACCCCGATCATTGAAGCTTTCAAAAAGTACAAGAACCTGCTAGCCAACCTGGAGCACGCCCGGGAGATCCTCTACACGGAGAAAGATGATGAGTTCCGATCCATGGCCAAAGAGGAGCTGGAAACCCTGACAGCAGCGAAAGAGACTCTGGAAGAAACAATCCGTCTGATGCTGATCCCGGCCGATCCGCAGGACAATAAGCATGCGATCGTAGAGATCAGGGCGGGTACCGGTGGAGATGAGGCCAGCCTTTTTGCCGGAGACCTTTACAGGATGTACGCGCGTTATTGCGAAAACCGCCGGTGGAAAATAGAACTGGTGGATTGTACGGAAGGCACTGTGGGCGGCTATAAGGAGATCATTTTCAATGTCCTCGGGGAAGGGGCCTACGGACAATTGAAGTACGAATCGGGCGTGCACCGCGTACAGCGCGTGCCCGACACGGAAACCCAGGGACGCGTTCACACATCAGCTGCTACGGTAGCCGTGCTTCCGGAAGCGGATGAGTTTGACGTCGAGATCAAACCCTCCGACGTACGGAAAGATACCTTCTGCTCTTCCGGCCCGGGCGGACAATCGGTGAACACCACTTATTCAGCTATCCGTTTGACTCATATCCCATCGGGTATCGTAGTTACGTGCCAGGATGAGAAATCGCAGATGAAGAACTACGAAAAAGCTATGAAAGTGCTCCGCAGCAGGCTTTTTGATCTGGAGTACAACAAGTACCTGGATGAAATTGCGAGGAAGCGGAAGACTATGGTCTCTACCGGTGACCGGTCGGCCAAGATCCGGACCTATAACTGGCCGCAAAGCCGGGTCACCGACCACCGGATCAATATGACCCTGTATAACCTTCCAACCATCATCGACGGCGATGTCCAGCCGTTTATCGATGCACTGCAGCTGGCGGAGAATGCGGAGCGGCTAAAAGCAGCGGTAAGTTGATTGCCATTTATTGCCATGAATTGCCATGATTGCCATAAATCGTCAATCGAAAATCGTATATTCGTAAATTCAATCGAAAATTGTACTTCGTAAATCGTACATTGAAATGACTCGAAGTGAATTAATCGCCTTAATACGCCAGAAAAAATCATTCCTATGCATCGGACTGGATACGGATCTGAGTAAAATCCCGCCGCATCTGCTGAAAGAAGAGGATCCGATCTTTACATTCAACAAGGCCATCATCGACGCCACGCAGGATCTGGCTGTCGCTTACAAGCCCAACCTGGCTTTTTATGAATGCCACGGCGTCAAGGGGTGGCAAGGTCTTACCCGGACCATGAACTACCTCAGTGAGACCTACCCGGGACAACATTTCACCATTGCCGACGCTAAGCGCGGAGACATCGGGAATACCTCCACACACTATGCGAAAGCTTTTTTCAATCCCGCCTCCTCCGGACTGGATTTCGATGCCATAACCGTGGCTCCGTTCATGGGAGAAGATTCGGTGAAACCCTTCCTCGAATTTGAGAACAAATGGGTGGTTCTGCTGGCGCTCACTTCCAATAAGGGATCTGATGATTTCCAGTTGATTATTTCGAAAGAGACCGGTTTTCAGTTGTTTGAGGAGGTATTGATCAAATCCCTCCGGTGGGGTACCGAATCCAACATGATGTACGTAGTAGGAGCCACAAAAGCTGAAAAACTGGAGCAAATCCGCCGTTTGGTGCCGGATCATTTTCTGCTGGTTCCCGGAGTCGGCGCACAAGGTGGAAGCCTTCAGGAAGTGGCGAAGTACGGATTGAACAAAGATTACGGATTGCTGGTAAATGCCTCCCGCAGCATCATCTATGCATCAACCGGAACAGATTTTACCGAAAAGGCCCGGGCGGAGGCTCAAAAGATGCAGGAAGAAATGGCCCGAATCCTGATATCCTTTGGCAAATAGAACTCAGCGTGCAATAGTGACCCACTCATACTTATCCGGCTCATCGCCTTCCTGGATCGCCCGCAGTTTGTTATATAATTTTGTGGAAATTGGGCCGGCTTTCCCTTCTTTGCAGTAGTGATATTCCTTACCGTTATCTCTTTCGATGATGGTGCAGATTGGGGAAATGACAGCCGCTGTTCCGCAAGCTCCCGCCTCGTCAAATTCAGCCAGTTCTTCGACAGGGACCTGGCGGACTTCCACCTTCATCCCCATCTCTTTTGCCAGGATTTGCAATGATTTATTTGTAATGGAAGGTAGAATGGATTGAGAGGCAGGGGTTACATAGGTATTTCCTTTGATGCCGAAAAAGTTGGCCGGGCCGGCCTCATCAATGTATTTCATCTGCGCGGAATCGAGAAAGATCACCGATGCATAGCCACCTTGGTGGGCCCGCTGAAGGGCTGCCAGGCTGGCGGCATAGTTCCCTCCTACTTTGATATGGCCGGTCCCCTTCGGCGCAGCCCGGTGATAATCGCGAACAATCTCCATCTTTACCGGGTTAAATCCCTCCTTAAAATAGGAGCCGACAGGACCTGCAAAGACCACGAACAGGTATTCGACAGCCGGTTTCACTCCCACCTGCGGTCCGGTTCCGATCAGCAGGGGGCGGATGTAGAGGGAGGCTCCTTCTCCATATGGAGGAACATATTTTTCATTCAGCCTCACGGCGGTCAGCACGGCATCACGGAATAGTTCCCAGGGGAGTTCGGCCATCATGATTCCCCGGGCGGAACTGTTCATCCGCTTCCAGTTTTCGTCGAGACGGAAGATGCGCACCTTCCCGTCTTTTCCACGAAAGGCCTTCAGCCCTTCAAAGGCTTCCTGACCATAATGAAGACAAGTGGCGGCCATGTGCATCGTAATCATTTCGGAGGAGGTGATCTCCAATGTTCCCCATTTTCCATCCCGGTAGTAC
The DNA here is from genome assembly GCA_043806735.1 of bacterium. Classification (GTDB taxonomy): domain Bacteria; phylum Bacteroidota; class Bacteroidia; order Bacteroidales; family FEN-979; genus QYOJ01. The sequence continues at coordinate 22,096 of JAZDGR010000019.1, forward strand.
GAGCGAACGTTGTAGTCGGTCTTGAAATAACCAAATGGCAGGCTTTTCCAATCATTCGGGTTCATAACAATCGTGTTAAAAGTTGTTCGAGTGAAGCAGTGGTGTAAAAGTAGGAAAAAATTCGAATATGACAACAAGGAACGTGAGACGTAAGACGTGAGACGTGAGACGTGAGACGTAAGACGTGAGATGACTGTCAGGCATCGGGCTTCGGGTATCGAATTTTACAAATCTGTTTCATCACTACTGTATATCAAGAAGAAATTTCCATACCGGTATAATTTCAATACTTCCTTTCTTACCTGTTATTTGTTCACTTTCATCTCGTGTAACCAATAAGGCTTCTGACAACCCCAATTCATTCATTGCGTTTTGCAATGCCGAAATCTCCCGTTGCCGGGTGACGGGGTTTGCCAGCGTCTCGCATACCTGTATCAGGGTAAGTTTTCGCTGTTTGTCCTGTACCAGGAAATCAATCTCCTGATTAGCTGATGTTTTATAATAATAAATTGAGTTATTCAGTCTTCGTAAGGCGACAAAAACGATATTTTCAAGCAGATGCCCACTATTTACCAGAACTCCTGATGTAACTGACCGGATCAAGGCATGGTCAATACAGTAGATTTTTTTAGGATTTACATTCGATTTACTATAGGAGGTGCTGAAAATCCGGATTGTAAATAAAAAGAAGGCATCTTCAAACCAGGCAAGATACTCGGCAACGGAATTTTTCGGGACCTTATGCCCTAATGATTTTAGAAAATTTGTCAACCCGTTCAACGTGTATAGGGATGCAGCGTTTTCCAACAGCCTTCTGGAAAGATCAACTACCGCTCTCGGGTGAGAAATATCATAACGCTCAATAAGATCGCGGAACAGAATCGAGTTAAAATACTCCTGGTGAATCTTAATCCTCAAGTGCTTGTCCACACCAATGACCTCAGGGAATCCTCCTTGTTCACTGAAATCCCCGAATGCTTTTTGAATCCGGATCCGATCATAGGTAGTCGCAGGCAGAAAACTTTTAATGCTAAGATGATCAAGGTATTCACCGAAAGAGAACGGAAACAGCTTCCACGATAAGGCCCGGCCCCTCATTTGGGTGGCGATCTCTTTAGAAAGCATTTTTGCCGAGGAACCTGTCAGGTACACTTCGCAATTCTCTGTCCGCATCATCCGGTCAACGAATGCTTCCCAGCCCTGAATAACCTGAATTTCATCAAAGAAACAATAGATTTTTTCCCGCGACTTTTTTTCGGGATAGATCATGAAGTAAGCCTCATCTTCTTATCCCGATGATGATGGTGGCTTTTTTATCTACAGGGCTTACCTCCAGATGCCGGTGAGTACCTGTGAATAACCCACTTTCTTGCGCATCAAGAATTATTTCCTTTACTAACTGCAGCATCATCATTTTTTTTAAGTGGTAATAATATTTACCAATTTTGTACAAAAATAGTAAAAATATTTACCACTTCAAATGAGTTGTTTCGGATTTTTTTATTTCGCTACCTCGCTACCTCGCTACTTCCCCTCGATGTATCCCGCTATCATCTCCAGAAGCTGCTCCTTTCTGATCGGTTTAGAGATGTAGTTGTCGCATCCCACCTCCTTGCTCTTTTGCCGGTCGGACGGCATGGCATAGGCGGTTTGAGCAATCACCGGTAAATCAGACCTGATTGCCTTGATCTCTTTGGCAAGTTCCCAACCATTGGCATCCGGTAACCTTATATCGAGTAAAACCAGATCGAATGTATCAAGAGCGCTAAACAGATTCCTAAGTTCCCTACCATTCACGGCACAGACCGATTCTGCCTGTGTCTGGTTAAGAATGGTCTTAAGAAACTTCATGTTTGATTCTTCATCCTCCACCAGCAGTAACTTTTTTCCTGCCCATGTGTAAACGGCTTCCTCTTGTATCTCGTCAGGCTTTCGTGCCGGTTTCGTTTTTTGGGCAGGAGACTGCTCAAAGGGAATGGTAAAATAGAAGGTGCTCCCCTCCCCGGGCACAGATTCCACCCATATTTTGCCGCCTAAAAGCGCTAAAGATCCTTTGCAGATGGATAGTCCCAGCCCTGTACCGCCATATAATTTTTGCGGATTCTCCATGACTGCCTGCCTGAAATTTTCAAAGATCACCTCCTGGTTTTCGGCCGAAATCCCGATGCCGGTATCTGATACGTAACAAGTGAGTATGTGATTATCTGTCATGTGATAACCAAACTGGATCGCTCCTGATTCGGTAAATTTGATTGCATTGTCGATCAGGTTGGAAAAAACCCGCTTAACTATTTGCCCATCGATAATTATTCTGGATTCATCGACTGACAGTGTTTTTTTGCAAACCAACTGAAGGTTTGTTTTTTTAATCTGACGGAGTTTCTGCCGGAAGTCCACTTCCAACTCATCGAGGATATCATTCACCACCACTTGTTCTTTTGTGACGATGGCATTTCCCGATTCGATCCTGGATATCTCAAGAATGTCGTTGATGATATGCAGCAGGTCATCGGAGCGGGATTTGATGATCTTCGCAAAATTTTCCCTGTCTTTCAGACTGAGAGCCGGATCAGTAAACAATCCGGAAAAACCCACGATCGCATTCAGCGGTGTTCTGATCTCGTGCGACATGTTGGCCAGAAAAGCAGATTTGAGCCGGTCGCTCTCTTCGGCTTTGTCTTTAGCCATGAGAAGTTCTTTCTCCTCCTTTTTGCGCCTGGTACAGTCGCGAATGATTCCCGTAAAAAATTTCCGGGAAGATGTTTCCCATTCTGCCAAGGATAATTCCAAAGGAAACTCTTTTCCGCTCTTGTGCATTCCGTGTAATTCTACTGTTCCTCCTGTAACATGATGTTCTCCGCCTTGTTCTATACGTTTAATACCTTGAAGATGCTGTTCAACGTATCGTTGCGGAATTATGATAGTCAGGCCTTTTCCGATTATATCTTCTTCTTTATAACCGAATATTTTTTCTGCACCTCGGTTCCAACCTGATATGATTCCTTTACTATTTGCGGTAACAATAGCATCATTAGCCGATTCTGCTACAGAGCGGAATCGTTCTTCACTTTCCCGCAGCGCCTCATCGGCTCGTTTGCGTTCAGTGATGTCCTCAACAGTTCCATCATAATAGAGGGGTTTTCCGTTAGAATCACGGATGACTTTTGCACTCTCCCGAACAATAATAACTTCACCATTGCAACAGATCCATTTTGCTTCTAAGTCTTTAACTTCTCCATTCTTTTCGATTTGCTTCATGAATTGTTCGCGCCGGTAGGAAGGTTCAAAACCACTTTCTTCAAGATTTCTTGCTGAAAGATTATCAAAAGTTGAAAAGCCCAGCATTTTATATATTGCCCGATTTGCCAGTAATATTTTCCCATCAGGAGTTGTCCGATATAGACCAACAGGTGCATCGTTAAAGAAATCGCGAAAATCCTTTTCGGTATGCAGTAGCGCCTCATCCAACAACTTACGATGCTCAATTTCAGCTGTTAACTCTTCCAATAAATTCAAGGCAGCACATTTACTCTCTTCCAGCGCTATTGTCCGTTCATGTACAAGCTCTTCAAACCGTTTGTTTTCCTGGCGAATCTGGTCTTCTGATTTTTTCAGCCTGATCATCGAAGAAACCTGGGCCGTCAGCTCCGCTTCATCAATGGGTTTTGACAGGAATGCTTCGACACCCGTTTCCAGGGCTTTTGTGTGGGTTTTGCTATCGGTTTGTTTTGCGGTGATCATGATAACCGGGATCCACTTAAGAACGTCGTCTTCTTTTAGTATCCTGCAGGTTTCAATGCCGTCCATGATGGGCATAACAAGATCGAGCAGGATCACATCAGGGCTTTCGGTGAGGGCCTTCTCAATGCCCTCCCTGCCTGACAGCGCCGTAATAATGCGTGCGTTGGGAAATGCATTGGAGAATAGCGCAGTTAATACCACCAGGTTGTTCCGCTTATCGTCGATAGCTAAGATCTTTATCATCTTTTAACCATGTATTTAGTAAGTTGTTCAAGTTGTAGTGTTTTAATTTTAGAATCAGATTGAATTGCTTTTTGATATTTTCGGATTTTTGCAATTTCCTTCAATTCAATCACAGTAATATCTTTAGGTAGTCTTTTCTTGATATTGTGATAAGCTCCGATAAAAAGAATTCCGGTTTCGTTCTGGCCCAACGATTCAGCTATCCTGCCGGCAATAAATTTATCCCTCCTGATTAAAAATATTGGTTTTGAAATTTTATACCTGAGCAGTAAAAAGAGTTTTTTTATATTGGTTTTTGATTTTAAGATAGATTGAAGTCCATCGTATTCATCTTTGACCATTTTTAAATCTTCAGTCTTGATAAGTATTGCGCCCCGATCGATAAGTTTTGAAACTATTTCAGAATTTTTACTTCCTGATTTAATGCCTTCGTCAATGATTTTTATTGCCATTTCCCCATCAACAAACATTCCATCCTGATATATTTTTATCCCCTTAATACATATATCAATGTTTTCAAAATAGGATTCGATTGCTTCCCAATAGCTATTTACCGTATCGGTGTGCTTTTGCCATTCATTTTCTCCAAGTACGGAAACACTTTTGCTCTTAAGTTCTTTCCCCAGAGAGCCCATGTCTGCCTTTGAATGAATGATGGGAATATATATCAGTGTCCTCATTGTGAAAGGTTGTTAACTTTGTTCTTTACATTAAATCGCCCAACGGACCGAGATTGATATTTAAGTCGCGGTCGGTGAGGTTAAAATGCTTTTTCAATTCTTCCATTTTCATCTCCAGTTTCATCAGAGTTTCACCCAATCTTTCGATTTCGTCTTCCGTTAATAAACCACCATCGACTCTTCGCATGGCCTGCTTTTCAACCAGTTTACGGATGAGTTCAACTAAGGTTAGCACCAGTTTTGCCAACCCTGAATCTGCATTGTCGGGGGTGAGCTTTAGCCTGGATTCTTCATTGTTTGTCAGTTTCCCGATCTCCTCCGAAAGCTCCTCAAGCGATCCGGTATTAAACAGGATTTTATTTTCACTCATCGTGCTGATTACTTTATGGTGATTTCAACAAAATTATAGGAAGGCCAGGGCCCGGTCAGGACAAAGTTTAGCCCGGGATACTGGTTTTGTAAATCCCCGACTGCATGAATCAAAGCATCTTTCCGCTCCTTATCAAGTAAGAAAACGGCATCAATGATAGTTGATGCTGTTGCGATCTTTTTGAATTTATTGACCGCGTTCAACCGGGCAAGGTATCCCGTGATCTCTGCAATGACCGAATCAACATAGGTTAGCAGCAATTCCTCAAGCCTGTGCTCTTTAAGTTTTTTATTCACCCAATCCCTGTAAACTGAATTTTTGATTTCCGGGGCAGGTTTGGCGGGTGCTTTGGTATCGGCCTGCGATTTTACCCTCAGTTCTGCCTTTAATTTTTCGGAATCACAAAAGATCTTTAGCCCGAATTCACACTTGTTTTCAACTTTTAAAAGGTTTTGCTGAATGTCGTGATAATTTCTTTCCAGCATGTTAATGATCGCTTCGTTGGATTCCATCAAGGAACCAAATCGCATGGGAAGCAGTGTAAATTGCCGCGCCAGGGTTTCGATCACCCCTGCATATTCAATGGCATTGGATCTGTCGGTAATTAAATTGGCTTTGTAAATATCGCTTACTACTGCGGCTATTTTATCATAAGAGACTACAAATAAGTCAACCCCAGACATACCCTTCATTCCAACCAACAGAGCAGGTAACTTCTCGGGGTTTTTTTTTACGGATAATATGGCATAAATCAACTTATCCATGGGTATGCAATTAATAAATTATTTACTCTTCCGCTAATGATTTCCCTGATTTTAATTGCTCCATGGTTTCAACAGAGCTCAGCATTAATTTCACACCCACATATACCAGGTGGATATCTGCTACAGAAATTACAATGTCGCCGGTGAGGATGACCCCTTTGTTCAGTACCCTGTCGAGTAACTCCAGAATGGTAATGTCTTTAGACCGGTCGATTACATTATCGTGCATCACTGTTTTTCTTTAATGGAGATAAAACTAAATGGCGGCCAGGGACCGGTTGCTTCAATAAAAAAGCCGGAATTTCCATCCTTTTTTCTCAGCGTGTCGACTGTACTTTTAAAATCAGTCACTTTGTTTTTACTTACAAGAAAGGTGGCATTGAGGATCATGGTATCCTCTCTTCCGGTAAACTCTTTCGGGAGCAAGTTATTGAGGCTGGTTGATTCGCTCAGATTTTTAAATTCATCATAATACTCCTGTCCGTAGTTCTTACAAAGCCGGTCCATCTCGTTTTCGATCAGGTCTGCTTTTTTCCTTTGTAAAAGAAATGCTTTCCCGGGCGAACTTGCCATGATCTGTTTTTCCAGCGCAGCAACTTCCTCGCTCAATCCGTCAATTTGTTCGCACAGCGATTTACGATCGCAGTAAATTTTAACCGACCATTCTTCCTTTCCCTTGATATTATGGAAATTTTCGATCAATGAACCGGAATAATCCGTGATGAATTTTTTCAAACCGGCTTTAGTATTATAGATAGTGCCAAATTTAAAAGGGATCACGGTACTATATTCCATGATCATGCTGATTACCCTGATATGCTCCCTCGCGTTGGGTTCCAACCACTCAATATCTGACAAATTCTTTTTGAAGTTCTCTTCGGAGAATTCACTATCTGAAACCATTTTTACGACCGTATAAAAGCCTCCGGACTTCATGCATTTCAAGCCTTCGAACTCGGTATTTCGCAAAAGGTCCGGGGGATTGTTTGAGATACAATAAACATATATCAGTTCGTTGATCATGATAACTGGTTCCTCTATTAAGTGATATTACTGGTCAGCGCTATCCATTCCTTCAAAGGAATTAAGTCGTTCGAAGGATGTAACTTCAAGGCTGTCATCCATCTTGACGGAATAAAAAAGCCGCACCTGTTTTGGAGGCATGTTCATCGATTTCAGGAACGAATCATCCTCATAAACCTCTGCCACGGAATTCCAGATTTCTTTTTCTTTTTCAATTTTTATGACCGTTACGTCATAACAGTTAATGTTCTCTTTCAAAAACTTAACAACAGTCTTTTTAACTTCAATTATTTTGCTCATTTTTCTTCCTCCATTTTATAAGTTTATAAGTTCGCTATTTATTTTGTTTCTCTTCTCTGATATTTTCCAGTAATTTCAGCAATTCATCTTCTCTTTTATCGTATTCTTCTTCGTCAATTTCATCTAGTTCAAACTTCAACTGCAAAGCCATCAACCTTTCTTTAATGGCGCCTTCATCCGACATTTCTTTTTCGATTACCTCATTGATTTTCTTTCCGATGAAAATAATTCCTTTTAAAGGCGCAAGCAATATATCATCGATTAAAAACATGTTAAATTCCTTTGGTGTTAATTACAAGGTTAGCAAAATTATAGGGTGGCAATGTCCCTACGTATTTGAAGGTCATTAAACCTCCATATTTTTCATCCAAATCCTTCATCGTTTTGTCAAACGCGGGTTCTGATGTGTTTTTAATAAGAAATGCAGCGTTAAGGATCATCATTTCTCCATAGTTATCGTTTATCTTCACGTCGTCTGCAAGTGGGTTTAGAACATCGAGGATAATATTTTTATAATTTTCCGTCTCTTTTTTAAGCGCTTCCGCGACCATTTCGCCGATTTTCATACGCTGATAATGGGTTTTATCGGCAGGCAGGTTCATCAATTTTCCCCTGAGTGACCTGATTTCATCATGTTTTTCAATGATACTTTCATAGATCGCAGCTTCATTTGCAAGTATCTTGAGCCCCAGTTCTTTCTTGCCTTCCATCTTATTAAGCAGGTCGTCGAATTTTTTATAATCCTTTTCAAGGATTCTCAGGATCCCGGCGTCATCATTATGCTCGGAGATGGTTGAAAA